>CALVQS010000010.1 GCA_944358165.1 uncultured Bacilli bacterium
GTTTTAGATCTATGTCATCTTAAATGGTATTAAAACCTAATAATTGTAACTTTATTTTGATTATCCGTTTTAGATCTATGTCATCTTAAATGGTATTAAAACTTGATTACAAGGAAATAAGCAAGCTTATTTGTTTTAGATCTATGTCATCTTAAATGGTATTAAAACATAAATTCCCACCTATGATATGTTAGTGGTGTTTTAGATCTATGTCATCTTAAATGGTATTAAAACAAAAAAAATGAAAATGAGCTTTGAGGATGCGTTTTAGATCTATGTCATCTTAAATGGTATTAAAACTACACGGAACACCTAACCTAGAATTTGACTGTTTTAGATCTATGTCATCTTAAATGGTATTAAAACCACAGCAAGAATTTAATCAACTTATTCAAGGTTTTAGATCTATGTCATCTTAAATGGTATTAAAACTACTTTCTTTTAAAATATTCTGCATTTACAGTTTTAGATCTATGTCATCTTAAATGGTATTAAAACTGGAGGAACAAAAGAATGCCTATATGGACTGTTTTAGATCTATGTCATCTTAAATGGTATTAAAACAAAAGTCTTTGTCTTGTTATGCAGGAGATGGTTTTAGATCTATGTCATCTTAAATGGTATTAAAACAATCAACTTTTGTTACATCTAACATTACATGTTTTAGATCTATGTCATCTTAAATGGTATTAAAACAAAATCAGGATCCTGATTCTCATGAAGACAGTTTTAGATCTATGTCATCTTAAATGGTATTAAAACTTTGTTGTGTAAACACAACATTCTCCTTAAGTTTTAGATCTATGTCATCTTAAATGGTATTAAAACTGTAGATAATAAAACTAAACAAATTAATATGTTTTAGATCTATGTCATCTTAAATGGTATTAAAACTCTATCTAACAGAAAAACGCTACTAGGATCGTTTTAGATCTATGTCATCTTAAATGGTATTAAAACCTTTCCCAAGCATTTGTGAATATATCTTTAGTTTTAGATCTATGTCATCTTAAACGGTATTAAAACAAAGAAAATTGGAATTTAAAACAATTAAAAGAAATAGTAAACAAACATTTTATCATGCATAACCAAATCTAAACTAAGTACAAAAGATACTATTAATCAGATTCAAAAAATATACACAAGAAATGACACAACTTTTTTAAATAGTGTAATTATCAAAGCAATTACTTTACTGTGTATAAAAGAAAAAAGAAAGCGACCGCACTGTTAGGTCAGCACGACCGCTTTCAATATCTATAATATACCATATTTTAAAATAGATGTCAAAAAAAAGAGGCATGGACTACGATAAAACCTTTTCAAAATCTAAAAAATGTGGATAACATTAAGTGTATTTAGATTATTTTTTCTTTGAACATAATCTAAATAATTCACCACATTTTATTTTGTAATAATTCTTTTAAAATAAGGACTTTTTGTTAGAAATTTGATACAATAAACATGGTGGTGAGTTATAAAACATGTTAAAAAGTAGCGAAAAAATATCTTTAATAAAAAAATATTATAAAAAAGACAATCTTTTTTTAGAATTAAAATTATTAAATTATTCTGGTTATAATTTATATATCATTTTAACTGAGTCAAAGAAATATAATGTTTTTAAATTATGTTGGTTTGATTTAAACGATATAAAAGATAAAAAAATCGATAAATATATATCACAACAATATATAAATAGTGAAATTATCAATCTCATTGAAAAAACTTATTCTGAATACCCTGTTGATTCTCATTACATAGATAAGTTTTTAACAGATAAAAACACTGTTATTTTTAATGCTAATCTTAAAACAAAAATTGCTGATAAAATTAATGTATCATTTAACAATTATATTCCTAAAAATTTGGATAATTTAACAGAACTGTTTATATTCATTTTTAAAAACATGCCAAGAGCATATGAAGGATTTTTATATAAATTATTAGCAAAGATTACTGGCAATACCGAAATGTATGAATATAAAGAAGAATTTGATTTTGATTTATTTAATGATGATATGGATAGCTTATTCCATTATCATATATCAGAAAGAGGGAAAAAATATTATGAAGAAGAAAGAGTTAAATTTTTAGAAAAATTTGATGATAAATATTTTGCTATAGTTGAGGGTATAAAAAAATATGTTGTTATTATTAAATATGATGATAAAGAAAAAAAGACACAAGTGTATTGTTCCTGTCCATGTGAATTTTATTGTAAACATATATATGCTGTTATGATGTCTATAAGAAATCATAAATTTAATAATTTTTATAAAATTATGTATGAAAATGATAGCAAAAGTCTATTAGAAAGAATAATCGATTTTGAATATATTTTATGTATAGGACTTGTAGGAAAAAATTTTGAAATAGTTAATAATTATGGTGAAATCGAACTTTTTCCAATATTTGATAAAAATAATGAATATCATTGGGTAATATTAGAAGATTCTGCAGATAAACTATTACAAAATGAATTAAACAAATTTATTAAAAATCAATAGAAAATTATTTTACTGATTTAAGTTTTCAAAATCTTCACTCAACTTTTAAATCAGAAAGATTCGAACAATATTCTTATTGTTAAAATAAAATCAAACTGCATAAAATCTCTAATATTTCTAAAACTAATATTAGAGGTTTTTATTATGTCAAAACTAGAAAAATATAACCAAAAAAGGAATTTTAACAAAACAAACGAACCATTTGGAAAGCAAAAGAAAAAAGCAAATAAACTAAGATTTTGCGTACAACATCATCTTGCTAGAAAAGATCATTATGATTTAAGACTAGAATGGAAGGGAGTATTAATTAGCTGGGCAGTACCCAAAGGTCCATCTTACAATCCAAAAGCTAAAAGGCTTGCAATCATGGTAGAAGATCATCCAATTGATTACAGGAATTTTGAAGGAACCATACCCAAAGGTGAATATGGTGGAGGAACTGTCATGCTTTGGGATAAAGGGTACTGGGAACCTATAAAAGGATATAAACCAAACTTTAAAAAAGGACCTATCAAATTCATTTTAAAAGGAAAAAGGTTAAAAGGAATGTGGACTTTAGTAAAATTAAAAGATGATACAAGCTGGCTTTTAATAAAAGACCAAGATGAAATTCATTTATTTGATGATATAAATGAATTTAATACCAGTATTAAAACAGGAAGAACAATGAATGAAATTGCAAATAATATGGAAAAAATTGAAATAACAAATCCGGATAAAGTGATATATGCTAAGTCTAAAGTAAGCAAACTAGATATTGTAAATTACTATGAATCTGTTGCAAAACAAATGTTACCGTACATAGAAAATCGTTTAATAAGTACAATTCGCTATCCAAATGGAGCAAAAGGAAATAAATTTTATAAAAAACATTTTGAAAACTTACATAAATTTTTAGGTAAGAAAATCCTTAAAAAGGAAAAAGAAAAACAAAACGATTATTACTATATTAAAGACATTAACGGCCTAATTAGTGAAGTGCAGATGAACAGTTATGAATTTCACATATGGGGATGTAAAGCAAATGATTTAAGACATGCTGACATGTTAGTATTTGACTTAGATCCAGATGAAAATCTAAGCTTAAAGAAGCTAAGAGATGGGGTAAAAGATTTAAAAAGCATTTTAGATGAATATAAGTTAGAAGCATATTTAAAGACAAGTGGTGGGAAAGGATATCATATTATAGTTCCACTAAATCCTACCGTAACTTGGAAAAATGCAAGATTAATTGCTAAAAACATAGCTAAATTAATGGAGGCAAAATGGCCTGATAAATATACAAGCAATATGAAAAAGAAAAAACGTAAAGGAAAAATCTTTATCGATTGGGTAAGAAATACAAAAGGAGCCACCAGTGTAGCACCATATTCTCTTAGAATTAGAGAAAAACCAACTGTCTCAATGCCTATTAGATGGAGCGAGCTAGACCAAATAAAACCAGCTGAAATAACAATGGAAAAAGCAATAGATAGAATAAACGATCAAGACCCATGGAAAAGTGCCTAAAAAGATTGTCATAAAGTATATTTTTTATTATAATATCCATCAAGGTGTGGGTTATTATGAAGAAAAAGAAGAAGCAGAAGAGCTAGTGCCAACTTGTGATGGAACAAAAACTGTAAGTAATTTTGAGGTAGATGGCATTTTATATTCTATTTACAAATATTATCCAGCTGAAGAAGAAAAATATCATTATGAAACCATTACAACTTATGAACGTGAAATAACCGGATATTGTACATTATGTAACGATGGAACTTACAGTCCAACTTGTGCAGTAGGTAGAGGAGCATGTTCTCATCACGGTGGAGTAGCAAAATATAATTCTCCAATTTATAGTGAAGTACCAAAGCAAGAGCAAAAGAAGGTAATTGATGAAGCAGCAACCCCAGAACGTTGGGAAAAAGTAGTAAAAGAGGCTAAAAATTCGTAATTTACAAACACTTGTCTTAAATACTTTTTTATGATATACTAATCATGTTTAAAAAAAAGGAATGATGTTTATGTTAGAAACAATTTTATTAATTATATCTGTTTTACTTATTGTAGTAGTATTATTACAAGGGAACAAAGCAAGCAGTGCTGGCCAAATTATAACAGGTGGCAATGACATGCTATTTCAAAATATGAAAGAAAGAGGATTTGAATTATTTATAAGTAGACTTACATTAATATTAGGTATTCTTTTCTTTATCATATCATTGATTTTGTTCTTAAACTAATAAGTATTATTCGAGGGGTTATTTATGCAGTTAATGAATTTAATGGAGCATGTTGATAGGGAAACTCTCATAAGAGGAAGAGTTTATCCTAGCAATTATATGAAGTATATAGCAACTTATAAAGAAACCAAAAATTATGTTCACGAATTTGAAGTAAAAAGTATAATAAATAAAGATGTATATCAAGTAACCATAAAAAATAATGGGGAAGAGATATATGACACCAATTGTACTTGTCAAAAGTTTAAAAACAGGAGAATGTGTGAACATGTTATGGCTTGTCTTTTTGATTATCATTATGAAATAGAAGAGAGTATAATTAGGGATCCGTATAAAGAAACAAATGATATCCTAAATCTTTTTTATGAGCCGATCCAGAAGAATGTTAAAGAAAAAATTAACATGAACTTAAACATAATGTTTTATAATAACACAATGAAATTTCGTTTAAGTATTGGTACAAACAAACTATATGTATTAAGCAGTGATTCAAAGTTTAATAGATTTTTAAATGCTTATTTTAATGGTGGAGATAATGTTTTAGGAACAAAACTAACTTATAATAAAGACAAATTTTATTTTAGTGAAAAAGATGCCAAAATAATTGAATATTTAGCTACATATGAAAAAACACAAAACCATTATTATTATGATGATCTTTTTAATTTAAATGAAAGAGATGTAGACTTTATTTTAGAAAACATCGATATATCCAGTCTATTAATAGATGGTTCTAAAATAAATAATATTATTTTTGATATTCCTACTAAATTTAGTTTAATTAAAAAGGGAAATGATTATGCTTTATCAGTAGTAGACTTATACAGTTATGAACCATTAATTGATTCATGCAAATATATAAAATATAAAGATGATTTATATATTATTCCTAAAGAATATCGCCGTCTTTTATTAGAAATAAGACAAAGAGGTTTAGATGAACTACTATTTTCTAAGCCAAATATTGATAAATTTAATCAAGGAATTTTGCGTATTATAAATAATAAATTAGATATTGATAAAGATGTAACCGAAATAAAAAGAATAACAAAGCCAAAAGTAAAAATATATTTAGATATTTTAAAAGACAAATTAATTGGTGAGACAAAATTATTTTATCAAGATACAGAATTAAATTTATTAAGCGCGGATTCTTCCATAACTAGAGATTACGAATATGAATCAGAAATTACCCAAGACTTAGTAAATGATGGTTTTAAAATATTAAAAGAAAAATTTATAATGGATGACATTGATACGATTGGTTACTTTTTTGAAAATGAATTAAATAATTTAGGTGAAAAATACGAGGTCTATACTAGTAAAAAACTAGATAATATGTCTTTAATTAAGAAAACAAAGATAACCAAAGATTTTAGTATTGGTATGAATGGAATTATGTCTTTTAACTTTGAAATGGATAACATAAATCCAGATGAACTAAAAGATGTATTATCATCCTTAAAAAGCAAAAAAACTTATCATCGCTTAAAAAATGGAAATTTACTTAATTTAGAAGAAAACGCGGAATTACAAGAATTTTCTTCTTTAGTAGATGAGTTAGAATTAAATCCATCCAATTTAAAAGAAGAAGTAGAAATACCTAAATACAGAGCCTTATATATCGATTCCTTAAAAGAAACAAAATATCATGATATTAAAACAAACAATTTATTTGATGAGTTTATTGACAACTTTAATAAATATAAAGATGTTAAAATAATTTTTTCACAGGAAGATGCATCAAGACTAAGAGATTATCAAAAAATTGGTGTGAAATGGTTATACACTTTATATAAATGTGATTTAGGTGGCATCCTAGCAGATGAAATGGGACTTGGTAAAAGTATACAAGCCATCTGCTTTATTAAAGAGGTATTAAAAGAAAAGAAAGATGCTAAAATCCTAATTGTATGTCCAACGTCTTTAGTATACAACTGGGAAAAAGAATTTCAAAAATTTGGAGAAAACATAAAGGTTAGCAAAATAAGTGAAGCAAAAGCAAAAAGATTAGAGTTACTACATGGTGATAATACCAATGTTTTCATTACTTCTTATGGACTTTTACGTAATGACCTAGAGGAATATCAAAAAATGAATTTTGAAGTATGTATTGTTGATGAAGCGCAGTACATGAAAAATTATCAAGCTCAAATGACCAAAGCCTTAAAAAGCATACATGCCCATACTAAAATTGCTTTAACTGGAACACCAATTGAAAATTCTATTACAGAACTATGGAGTATTTTTGATTTTTTAATGCCAGGATATTTAAACAGTATTGAAAAATTCCGTGAAAAATATCATATTAGTGATGTAAGTGAAGATGATTTAAATCGTTTAGCAAGCCTAAATGAACAAATAAAACCATTTATTTTAAGAAGAAAGAAACAAGATGTAGTAAAAGATTTACCAGACAAATTAGAAAACAATATTTACTTAGAGCTTCCTGAAAGTCAAAAAAAGTTATATGTAAGTGTTTTAAAAGAAACAGAACAAGAAATTGAGGAATTAATTGCTACTTCTGGTTTTGCATCATCAAGATTTAAAATCTTACAACTGCTAACAAAACTAAGACAAATCTGCATTAACCCTCATGTTTTATACGAAAACTATACTGGTGAAAGCATAAAAACCGAAAAAATATTAGAGATGATTAAAGACTATGTTAAAGAGCATCATAAAATATTAATTTTTTCTAGTTTTAAAAGAGTATTAGATGAATTAAAAATAGAACTAGAAAAAGAAAAAATAAGTTTTTATAGCATTGATGGAAGTGTAAAGGGTAGCGAGCGTTTACCACTAATTGACAAATTTAATAGTGATAACACAAGTTGCTTTCTTCTAACACTAAAATCTGGTGGAACAGGACTTAACTTAACAAGTGCAGATATTGTAATCCACTTAGATATCTGGTGGAATCCTCAAGCTGAAAATCAAGCAACGGACAGAGCTCATCGTATTGGTCAAACTAAAAAAGTAATTGTAAATAAACTGATAACGAAAGGAACCATTGAGGAAAGAATATTAGAATTACAAAATAAAAAGAAGATATTAAGTGAAAACTTAATAGAGGGAAATGCTACATCTGCCCTAGAAACATTAAGTGAAGATGATATTAAAAATTTACTTACATATAGTAATGAAAACTAGATAAGTTGAAAATAAACGAACTTAATTCCCAAGCTTTTGGATTTAAGTTCTTTTTTTATTTTGGCTTGTAATCGTAAAAATTGTGATACTTTCACATTTTTAGCAAGTTTTGTTTTTATGATTAATTGATAATTTGCCCCATTATTAATAAGAGTAATATCAAAACTGTGAATAACTTTATATTTATCCACAATTTCTTTAATTTTCTTCTTTACTCCCTCATCTTCATAAGTAATACCAATTAAATAACGAATATTTTGACGAATCATATAAATAGATTGGAAAATCAAAAATAAAGCAATTACAATTCCTCCAATCATATCAATTTTAGGAATAAACTGGCCAAGAACAATTACAATGATTAAGGAGAACGATGAATAAGCTTCCATTTTTGATTCCACACTCGATACAATTAACAATTCACACTTTTTCTTATTTCCAACCAATTTCATATTTCGAGCACTAATTAGTTTTACAAAGACAATTCCCATAATAAGAAAAATAATTGCAAGAGGAGGACGCTCGTAATTAATTTGAAAACTTAAAATAATAACAATGATTCCCACGATAAAAGAGATGACTCCCATAAACAAAGTTACTATATAAAACACTCTTCCATAACCATAAGGATGCATCCTGTTAGCTCTCTTTCTTCCGATTTTAATCCCTATTAATGCAATAACATCCGTTACCAAATCACTAATGGTGTAAATTCCATCGATTAAAAGTGTAAAGGTACGAGCAAGTATTCCCCCTATAATTTTTAAGAGTGCAACAAATAAATTTACCAAGATATTGAGATATAATGCCTTTTGTTCTTTTATCATTCTAACCACTATTACTAGTATGACCAAAAAGATTTACATTAAACCTAATGACATTTTTACATATTCTAAAAAAATAAACTAAACAGAATTAAAAATTAATGATATAATGGTATAGCAATGGAGGTATATATGAAAGAAGAATGGAAAAATTTTAAAGAAGGTCTTTGGACCGAAGAAATAAATGTAAGTGATTTTATCAAAAAAAATTACGAAGCATACAATGGTGATGAAACTTTTTTAGAAGGAACAACCGAAAAAACAGATAAAGTTTGGAATACTTGTACCAATCTTCTAAAAGAAGAGTTAAAGAAAAAAGTATTAGACATTGATGTTGATCACACATCAGGAATAAATACTTATGAACCAGGCTATATTTGCAGTGAAGATGACTGTATTGTTGGACTTCAAACAGATAAGCCTTTAAAAAGAATTGTAAATCCTTATGGTGGAATTCGCATGGTTTATCAAGAATTAGAAGCATATGGCTACAAATTAAATCCAGAAATTGATAAATATTTCAATGAATTTCGAAAAACTCATAATGATGGTGTTTTTGATGCATATACGGATGAAATTAAACGTGCTAGGCATGCTGGACTTTTAACAGGACTTCCAGATGCCTATGGTCGTGGCCGTATTATTGGTGATTATAGGAGAGTTGCCTTATATGGTATTGATTATTTAATCGAAGAAAAGAAAAAAGATTTAAAGAAGTTGCTAGGCCCAATGGACCGAGAGCTAATCCAACTCCGAGAAGATGTATCTATGCAAATAAAGGCTTTAGATGAAATGAGGAAAATGGCCAGTCGTTATGGCTTTGATATAGGAAAACCTGCTAAAAACAGTAAAGAAGCAGTACAATGGACTTATTTTGCCTATCTAGCAGCCGTAAAAGAAAACAATGGTGCAGCCATGTCTTTAGGACGAGTAGATGCTTTCTTTGATATTTATTTTGAAAGAGATTTAAAAGAAGGAACGATTACTGAAGAAGAAATCCAAGAAATCATTGATAATTTTGTTATTAAACTAAGATTAGTTAGACACTTAAGAACGCCAGAATATGACGAATTATTCTCAGGAGATCCAACCTGGGTTACGGCATCAATTGGTGGAGTTACGGAAGATGGAAATAGTATGGTTACTAAAACCTCTTATCGTATATTACATACTCTAACGAATCTTGACCCAGCCCCAGAGCCAAACATGACAGTTTTATGGAGTGAGCACTTACCAGAAAATTTCAAAAAATATTGTGCCAAAATGAGTATAGAAACAGATGCCATTCAATATGAAAATGATGATATTATGCGTCCTTTATACGGAGATGATTATGCCATTGCTTGTTGTGTATCAGCAATGCGTGAAGGTAAGGATATGCAATTTTTTGGAGCACGTTGTAATCTTGCCAAAGCTCTTTTATATTCCATTAATGGTGGCATAGACGAAATGAAAAACACGTTAGTAATAGAAGGCTCCCCTAAAAATACAGATGAAATATTAAATTATGAAACAGTAAAAGAAAATTATTTTAAAATGTTAGAAAAAGTTGCAGAAGTTTATTCAAATGCTATGAACATCATTCACTATATGCATGATAAATATGCTTATGAAGCTGGCCAAATGGCACTACACGATACTCATGTAAGACGTCTTATGGCTTATGGTGTTGCCGGCCTTTCCGTTGTAGCAGATTCTCTATCAGCGATTAAATATGCAACCGTTCGTCCCATAAGAAATGAAGATGGGATTGCGATAGATTTTGAAATAGAAGGAGATTTCCCAAAATACGGAAATGATGATGATCGAGTTGATGATTTAGCAAAAGAAGTTACAGAAAAATTTTATGAAGAATTATCAAAACATAAATGTTACCGTGATGCTTATCCAACGTTATCAATTCTAACAATTACCTCAAATGTTGTATATGGAACGAAAACCGGTTCTACTCCAGATGGCCGAAAAAGTGGTGTAGCTTTTGCCCCAGGAGCAAATCCAATGCATGGCAGAGATGAAAGTGGAGCAATCGCATCCTTAAACTCTGTTGCAAAACTAGAATATTCCAAATGTTGTCGTGACGGTATTTCAAATACTTTCTCAATTATTCCAAGTGCTTTAGGTCATAGTAAAGAAGAACAAACAGAAAATCTTGTAAGCTTACTTGAAGGATACTTTGAGAAAGGAGCACATCACTTAAATGTAAATGTTTTAAACCGAGAAACATTAATTGATGCAATGGAAAATCCTGATAAATATCCACTTTTAACAATTCGTGTATCAGGTTATGCTGTAAGATTTAACCGTCTTACAAGAAAACAACAAGAAGAAGTTATAGCAAGAACATTCCACGAGAGAATCTAATGCAAGCAAGTGTAAATTCGATAGAAACCTTTGGCCTAGTAGATGGTCCAGGAATACGTACAGTAATTTTCCTAAATGGTTGTAAACTCAGATGTTTATATTGTCATAATCCGGAAATGTGGCAAATGGGCGAAAAAAATTATACGGAAGAAGAACTTATTGATAAAATCATTCGCAACAAACCTTATTTTAAAAGGAATAATGGAGGAGTCACTTTCTCTGGTGGTGAACCACTTTTACAAGTAGATTTCCTGCTAGACATATGTAAGAAATTAAAGGAAGCGGGAATCCATATTGCTCTAGATACTGCAGGGGTTGGAATAGGCAAATATGATGAAATCTTATCTTTAGTAGATTTAGTCTTATTAGATATAAAACACCCTGATAAAGAAGGCTATCATAAATTAACAAAAAACAGCATAGAGGAAAGTGAAAAGTTTATTGAAAGTCTAAACAAAAGTGGAAAACCAGTATGGATTAGACAAGTAATAGTTCCAGGAATAATGGATAATGAAAATTATTTAGAATTACTAGCAAACTATTTACAAAAAATAAAAGAAATCGAAAAAATTGAATTCTTACCATTTCATCATTTAGGATTCTCCAAATATGAAAACTTAAAATTAGAAAATCCTTTAAAAAATATTCCTGAAATGGATCCTAAAAAATGTGAAGAATTATATCAAAAGTTTATGAAAATATACAAAGAAAAAGCAACTAGCAAATAGTTGCTTTTTGTTAAATATTGGAAGCGAATAATTGTTTGACTAATACATACTTTTGTACTATAATATTTTTAGGTGATAAAAATGACTCTAGAAGAAAAATTAAAAATTCTTGCGGATAGTGCGAAATATGATGCTTCTTGTTCATCAAGTGGTAGCAATCGAAAAAATACCGGTGGAATAGGGAATACTGCTTACTCTGGAATATGCCATTCTTTTGCTAGTGATGGAAGATGTATTTCTCTTCTAAAAATTTTAATGACAAACTGTTGCATTTTTGATTGCAAATATTGTATCAATCGCAAAAGTAACAATGTAACAAGAGCAATATTTACCCCAGAAGAAATATGTTTAATCACAATGAATTTTTATCGTAGAAACTATATAGAAGGCTTATTCTTAAGTTCAGGAATCATTAAAAATCCTGATTATACAATGGAATTATTAATAAAGACAATAAAAATGTTAAGAAGTAAGTATCATTTTCATGGTTATATTCATTGTAAAGCAATCCCTGGAGCAAGTACCAAACTTTTAAAAGAATTAGGAAGTTTAGCAGATAGACTTAGTGCTAACATAGAACTACCTACCGAAGCTGGTCTAAAGCTTCTGGCCCCAAACAAAAGCAGTAATAAAGCAACCGAAATTATGTCCTATGTAAAAGAAAATAGAAAAAGAGATTTTGTCCCAGCTGGTCAAAGCACCCAAATGATTATTGGTGCAACAAAAGAAACAGACCTAGATATTTTATCAAAAAGTTCGAGTCTTTATGAATCATATGGACTAAAAAGAGTGTTTTATTCAGCTTACATTCCCATCAATAAAGATAAACTTCTACCAAGCATCATCACTCCACCTTTAGTTCGTGAAAACAGATTATATCAAGCGGACTGGTTATTACGTTTTTATGGCTTTAAAGTTCCCGATTTACTAGATGAAGAACATCCCAATTTCAATATTTTAATGGACCCAAAAGCAAATTGGGCCCTAAGACATTTAAACGAATTTCCAAAAGAAATCAATAAAGCATCTTACTATGATTTATTAAAGGTACCAGGAATTGGAATTAAATCAGCCCAAAGAATTATCGCATGTCGTACTAATTTTAAAATAACATTTGAGGATTTAAAAAAGCTAGGAGTTGTTTTAAAAAGAGCAAAATATTTTATCACATGTAATGGTAGATACTTTATTAATAGTGAATATTTTAAAAAGAGTTTTATTGAAGCAAATTTAATTTTAGAAGATCATGCCAAAGAAGAAACTAGAAAAGAGCAATTAAGTTTATTCTCATGAGTACCTATTTATATGACGGAACATTTCCAAATCTTCTAAATTTAATTACAAAATTAATAAATCATAATATAAAACCAATGGATATAAAACCAAAAGACAATTTTGAACCAACTTTATTAGATGAAGGAATCACTTTAGAATTAGATGATGCATTTAGGGTAAAAGATTTAAAGATACCAAATCCAGTAATAAAAACATGTTATTATGTTTTTTTATCGAGTGATAAGAACAAAGAACTAATTATCTACTACTTTTTATTAAATGAGAAAAAATATCAAAACAAAATATTTTACATGCGTAATTTGAAATGTGTAAATAGTGCATTAAAATTAGCAAAACAAGTAAGTAATGAAACACATAAATTAAAAGGATTTGTAAGATTTAAAGAAATAAATAATCACATTTTATATAGTACGATTAATCCAACTAGTGATTGCTTACATCTCTTATCAATCCATTTTGCAAAAAGATTAAAACAAGAATACTGGATTATAAAAGATGAAAGAAGAAATAAGTATAGTATTTATGATAAAAAAAGATACTATATAGTATCAGGCGAGAATTTAAGCTTGAAGGAAATGATAGATACGAAAGAGGAAAGCAAGATAGAAAATTTATGGCTTACTTTCTTTAAAACAATAGGCATCAAAGAAAGAGAAAATAAAAGATGTCAAATGAATTTTATGCCTAAAAAGTATTGGCATAACATGTTAGAAATGAGGGAAGAATATGAAAAAAGTAATAACAGGAGAAAAATTATATGAACTAGAGGAAGAAGCAATAACCCTATTATGTGATACGGTAAAAGAAACGTTAGGCCCAAGAGGATCCAATGCCATTATTGACCATTCCTTGCTTAGCCCTTATATCACCAATGATGGAGTAACAATAGCAAGAAACATAGAAAGTGAAGATGAATGCATAAACACAATTTTGACTCTTGCTAAATCATCAGCAATAAAAACAGATGAAATGGTTGGTGATGGTACGACGACTACATTAGTATTACTAGAAAGCATCTTTAAAAATGGCTTAGCCAAAATAAAAGAAGGAGCAAGTCCCCATAAATTAAAACAAGAATTAGATCATGCTTTAGAAAAAGTAACAGCACTCATCCAAAAAGAAAGTAAGCCTCCTAAAGAAAAAGACTATTATTCTATTGCAAGTATTGCTGCCAACGACGAAAGAATTGGAAAAGAAATTACTTCAATGTATTTAAAATTACAAAATGATGATTCACTAAAAATTGAAGAGGGCAGTACCACCAAAACCATTTCTAAAATTATTCCGGGTTATCATTTTGAAACCATTTTAGCATCACCCTACTTTTTGAGTAATTCATCTATTATAAATTATAAAAATTGTTTTCTATTAATTGCTTTAAAAGAAATTGGGAACATAGAAGAAATAAGTACTGTTTTAAATGAAGCAATTTCCAAGAAAAATCCCCTAATGATATTAGCAAATGACTACAGTGAGGATGTAATAAATGAAATATTATCAATGAATTTTGATGAAATAACAAACGTTACCTTATTAAAAATACCGGAATACGGAACTCACCAAATTAATTTACTAAAAGACTTAGAAGTACTTACGGAATCTAAGATTGCTTATGAACAAGAAAAAATAGATTTAAATAATATAGGAAAATGTGAAGAAATAAAAATAGATAAAGAACAAACCATAATTAGCAACAAAGTAAATTTGAGAATAAAAGATTACATTAATAAATTAAAAGAGCAAATGAAAGAAACAGAGGAAGAATACGAACAAGACTTTTTAAAAAATCGAATTGCAAAATTAACGAATGGAATTGGTTTTATCTATGTTGGAGCAACAACAAAAGTAGAAGCGAAAGAAAAAAAGATGCGTTACGATGATGCATTATGTGCATTAAAAAGTACTAAAAAGGGAATTGTTCCAGGTTGTGGTCTAACTCTTCTTAAAATAAAAGAAAAAATGACAGAAAATACGAATGGCGATCTTATTATAAAGGAAGCACTTGATAAACCTTTTATGCAAATATTAATAAATGTTGGTGCTAAAAAAGAGATATACGAAACGATAAAAGAAAATAATTTTAATATGATTTACAATGCTTTAGAAGACAAACTAGAACCAGTCCAAAACACCAAAATAATAGATCCTACCAGTGTTGTTATAACGGCACTAGAAAATGCGGTCTCAATTGCAAGTATGCTTCTAACTACTAAAAGTTTAATAATTAATGAACAAACTGAAAATAAACTAAATATAGAAAGAGAATTTTAAAAGAATTTCAAGCCGTTCGACACGGTTCTAATTGTCAAAATAACCAATTTAGAAATTAATTATTTTCATAACAATTCTACCCATTTGTTTAAAATATAGAACCTAACATTTTTAATAAGTTAATATCTATAAAAACAAAAAGTTTTTATTGTAAACAAATTTAATTTATAGTATGATAGTATCAATTGGTGATATAAATGGAAATACAGGAAAAATTAACTAAGCAAATAACAGAAACAAAATACTTAAATGTCGAAAACACAGAGCGCTATCGACCAATTATTCGTTTATTTTTTGAAAAATATGAGAGATTAGAATACTGGTTATATAAAGAAGATGTTTTTAATGAACTTAAGAAAAGTGATTATTTTAAAGACTACACGATAGAACTTTGCGAGCAAGATTTAAATCGTCTAGTTGAATGGCAAAATCTTACCAATATGCAAGATACATCGAATGTTCAAACAGTAGATGAATTTAAAAATCGCAAATACCGATATCAGCTAACTGAATATGCAATTGAAATTGAAAGACTGGTTTTAAGACTTGAAACACTAAAAGTAAAGACGTCTTCGCTAGAACCAAAGCTATTTGAAAAAATAAGGCTTTTATTACAAAAGCTACTAACACTCAAAGATCCAAAAGAATTAAATGATTGCTTTAATGAATTAAATTATAATTTTACAACATTAAATGAATCATACAAAGACTTCTTAAAAATATTTCATGAAGCCAAAACGGAAGATTTAATGAAGAGTGAAGCATTTGTTTTATATAAGGATAAAGTAATTAGTTATTTAAAAGATTTTATTGGCGGATTCCAATTAAATGGTCTAAAAATAAATGAAATAATTAAGAAGATTCCTGAAGATTTTGAAGAATATTTAATGGATGAGCTAATTGTTTATCAAAAATCGATTCCGAATATGGAACCGGATTTTGACTATAATTATCTAAAAGAAGTAAATCGTGGCAAGTATCATAGTATTATTAAATGGTTTGACACCTCAAATTTAGCAACATCCGAAAGTGCCAGATTAAAAAGTGCTGTTAGTAACATAATTAATAAGATTATGAAAAATGTCGCAGCCATTTTAGAAATGCAAGCTAGTAGTATGAATCGAAAAGAAGAATATAAACATG
This sequence comes from uncultured Bacilli bacterium, assembly GCA_944358165.1. Classification (GTDB taxonomy): domain Bacteria; phylum Bacillota_I; class Bacilli_A; order RF39; family UBA660; genus Caccenecus. Next base: position 16,512 of record CALVQS010000010.1, read on the forward strand.
TTTTAAATCTCTTTGCCAATTCTAAAAGCTTAGAGGAATCTCACGAATTAGGAACTGTTGTTTTTGGAATACCTAAAACAAAGCATTACACAACCATTGAAAAGACAACAGAAAGTATAGATCTTTCAATAACGGATATCCAAGATTATGTAATAAGCCTAGAAAGTCATAACCGAAAATTAAAACAAAAGGCGATAAAAAGGCCAATCGAAGATAAAACACTTGCTAAAGAATCTGCTCTAAGGGAAATAATTAGTTTAAGAAATCACGAAAAAGAAATACTTAATAAATATATTAAAGATGGATACATTAAAATTAAAGAATTAGGAAAAATAACAAAGTTTGAAAGAAGATTTATTTTATCATTGATAACAAGTGGCTTAAAAAAAGATGGCTTTATATACAATGGTGAACACGGAATATATTTTAAAGTTAGTAAAATAAGTGAAGACGAAATTGAATTAATAAGTGATGATGGAACATTTACAATGCCAGATTTTTTAATTGAATTTGGAGGTCAAAATGAATAATTCACCAGTAGCACTCGAACTAGAGTTATTATTAAATAATTATTGGATATTAAAGGATGAAAGACCCAAGGATTATTATCGTATCAAAAATAAATTAAGAGATTTAAGGGAATTTTCAAATAACAAACTTGGGTGTGATATTTATTGCAACAATAAATTAATAAAATTAGAAAAAATTCCTATAACCAGAGATACTTATAAAATAGAACAATTTGATAACGTTTTAGATTATGTAATTTTTATATCTCTACTACTTTTTTTAGAAGACAAAGCTTTAGATGACCAGTTTATTTTATCAAATTTCACTGAATTTACTACCAATATTTTAATCAATACTGAGGGAAGTATAAAACCAGATTGGAAAAAATACAAAGATCGAAAAAGCTTGGTTGATGTTTTAAAGTATGCTTCTGAACTAGGAATCATACGTCTAAGAGATGGAAATGATAGTAAATATGCTGATGATGAAACATATGAAGCCTTGTATGAAAATACCGGTTTATCACATTATATTTTAAGAAACTTTAAATTTGATATTTTTGCATGTCAAACACCAAATGACTTTTTAGAAGCGGAGAAAAAAGAACTTGATGAGTTAAATTACAAAAGGTATATCATTTATCGTGGGCTAATTTTTTATCCCAACATTGTCTTTGATGAAATTAGCCAAGAAGCGGTTCAATATTTAAAAAACATGCGTTACCGTATTAATGAAGATATTGAAAAATATATAGAAAGTGAACTAATTATAAGCAAAAACACAGCCTTTATTAGTGAAGAGGGTGCAAAAGAACGAAACTTATTTCCAAATTATCGCAAAAGTATTTCCGACATCGTATTGTTAGTAAATTCATACGTATGGCAAGATGAAACAAGGAAAAATGAAGTCGATAAAATTGTTATGAGTAAATTAGAATTTAAAAGTATGATTGATACACTTCATAAAGAAAATGGCAAATATTTTTCAAAAGAATATCGCGAAGCACCTTTGCTAAAACTTATTGATGAAATTGTAAGTTACATGAAAGAATTTAAATTATTAGAAGAAACCGAAGAAAATTATATTTTTAATCCAGTAACTTACTTGTTAAAAGGAGAATATCCAAAAGAAGCAAAAAAAGAAGAAGAAAATTATGAAATATTATCATTTGATTTTGATAATGACTAGGAGGGCATATGGAAAGATATAAAATTAACAGAATTGGAATTCTTAATTATTGGTTATATGATGAAGAGGAATTTTATTTTTATGATGGAAAGCTTTTATTAAGAGGAACAAATGGCTCTGGAAAAAGTGTTACAATGGTATCTTTTTTTCCACTTCTTTTTGATGGCAATAAAAATCCTGAACGTTTTGACACCTTTGGAAGTAGAGATAGAAAAGTAGAAGATTATGTTTTACCATCGACTTTTGATGGCAATGAAAATACAAGTTATTTATATATGGAATTTTACAACAAAGAATTAAATAAATACTTAACAATCGGTATTGGTCTTCGTGCTATTCGCAATCGTAATGTCGAATTTTACGGGTTTGCCATTACGGATAACCGTCGTATGAAACAAGATTTTATGCTTTATAAAGACCATTTACGTAAAATTCCTCTTAGCAAAAGAGAGCTGCAAATTGCCATAGGTTCTGGGGGAATGTTTGTAACAAGTGCCAAGGAATACAAAAAGATGGTAAATGATTTGTTATTCGGCTTTGAAAATGAAAGCTTATATTCAGAGTTAATTAATTTAATGCTTCAACTTCGTTCACCGAAATTATCCAAAGATTATAAGCCAACAAAACTAGAAGAAATCTTATCAAGTGTGCTTGAGCCATTAAACGAATCCGATATTGCCGTTATGTCTGATTCAATCGAAAATATGAACAAGTACAAAGAAAAAATTAGTGATTTAACGATAGAAAGCACAGCACTAAAAGGACTACTACATTCATTTAATGAATATAGCAATATGATTTTATATAATAAAGCCCAAAATTATAAAGATGCCATGAAAGATTTTGAAAACACCAAGAAAAAAATAGATGAGGAAGAAACGTTAATCACAAATTTAAAAATAAAGCTTGAAGAAGAAAATAAAAGAAGCAATGAAATTAATTTAGAATTAAACGAAACTGAATATAAAATAAACAATTTAGATGCCAAAGATTTAAATCAACTACTCCAAGATAAAGCGAGTTTTGTTGATAATGTAAATAAAAGAAAAGAAAAAAAGAAGCAAAAAGAAGAAACTCTAGAATCAAAAGAAGATAAAAGAATTGAATTAGAAGGAAAGAAAAGACAAATTGAAGAAGAATTATATCTTGATGAAAAAAATTATAATAATTTATTAGAAGATTTAGAAAGCAAAAAAGAAGAATTATATTATGATGAAATAAGTTTTTATTTAGATGAACTAAAAGAAAACGGTGCAAACTTCAATTTTCAATTTCTTCTTGAAGATTTAGATAAAGGAAAAGAAAAATTAAAAGAGCTTCTAAAATATGTTGAAGAAAAAGAGGCAATAAAAACCAAAAAAGACATAGAAGAAGAACGAGTTGCTAAAATAGAAAATAATATAAAGGAACTTGAAAAGGAAAGTCGTGAAAAAACAAATCTTTTATTAGAAGAAATAGAATCTTTAAAAGAAAGGTTGAATGCTTTTAGCCAAAATCAAATTTACATATTATCGGATGATACCAAAGAAAAAATAATTGAAGTTTTAGAAAAGCTAAATGATGATGCTCCGTACCAAAGTAATATTCTTTTAAAAGAAGAGTATCAAGAAATAAAAAGTAATCTTGATAAAGAAATACTAGTGTTAAATCAAAAAATTGATATTGAAAAAAATAATATTACGAGTTTAGAAGAAGAAAAGAAAAAGGCAAACGAAGTTCTAGAAAAGAACTTGGAATATAATGAGACAAAAAAGTATTTAGAAGAAAACAATATTCATGCTAAATATTTATATGAAGTAATTGAATTTAAAAAGGATATTCCTTTAGAAAAACGTCGTATATTAGAAAAAGCTTTAAAAAGAATGGGTATTTTAGAAACTTTTTTATTACATAAAACATCTCCCAATCTTGATATAAAAACTTTTGATAATCTAACACCCGTTAAAGATTCTTTATTAAAATATTTTGATGTAATTGACCCAGAATATAGGGAAGAAGCAACCAACGTTTTAAAATCAGTTAGCACAAGTATTGGAAATGTAAAAATCAATTTAGATGGAAACTATAATATTGGTATTATAAGTGGTCATGTAAACAATGATTATGAGCTAAAATATATTGGCAAAGAAGCAAGAGAAAATTTTATAACAAATCTAATTGCCAAAATAGATGATTTAATAAAAAATCATGAAAAAGCAGCAGAAGAATTAGATTTAGAAGTAAGCAAGTGTAAACAAAACTTAACAGTCTTAGAAAAAGAATATGATAAAGGATTAAACTTAGACAATTATCAAAATTTAATAAATGAATTAAACAATTTAAGTTTAAGAAAAAAAGTTATAAATGAAAACATGAATGAAATAATCATCAAAATAACATCCTTAAATGAACAAATTACTAAAATTGATAAAGAAATAAATATTGAGAAAAAGTATTATAAAGGGCCATTAACTAAACCAGAGTTGAATGAAGTAATCACTTCTTTTGATAAAGTAAAAAATTTAAGTATTTCTATAAAATCTCTCTTATCGGGTATTTCTGGAAAAAAAGATATGATTGCAAATTATGATGTAAGTATTGAAGACATACTTAATTTAAAAGATGAAACTTTAGCAGAAATAACATCAATCGATTTTGAAATCGAAGACTATAATCGTCGCATAAAACAAATAGACGAGCAAATATCTTCAGATAAATTTAAAAACATCAAAGAAGAATTAGAAAATCTTTATAAAAAGAAAAAAGCTTTAGATGAAGAAGCAAAAACCTGTTTAATTGATTCTACCAAACATCAAAAAGATTTAGAAATTGCCGAAGAAAATCTTAAAAATATGTTAAGTACAGAAGAACATAAGAAAAAATTATCACAAATAACAGAAAAGATTTTTATGGATGAATATCATTTAAAATATAGCAGTTATAACGAAGATATGAGCGACTTTAACAGCTGGTTTAAAAACTTCAAAATTTCCAAAGTGATAACTCCAACGGATGCATCGGTACGTTTCTTAGAAAGTATGAATAATTATTTACCAAAACTTCAGAATTATGCAGGCAGAAAAACAACGATTCTAAATTATGAAGAACACCAAGATGAATTAAATGAAATAAATAATCTTTTAAATAATGCCAAAAGAATTGATGTAGAATTCCGATATGCAGGTAAAGTCTTAAATTTAATAGAATTAAATGAAGCAATTACTCTAGAATTAGAGACAACCCAAAGTCTGTTAAATGAAGAAGACCGAAAATTATTTGAAGATTTATTAATGAATAATATTGGTGATAGTATTAGAAGAAAAATAGCATCATCAAATGAATGGATAAAAGAAGTAAGAAATTTAATGGAAACCATGAACACTTCAAGTGGACTTACATTCTCTATCAAATGGAGTGGCAAAGGAAAGGAAACGGAAGAAGAGTTAGATACCAAAGAAATTGTAGATATTTTTGAACGAGATCCAGAAAGTCTTAAAGAAGAAGATTTACAAAAAATAACGAATCACTTCCGCAGTAAAATAACTCTCGAAGAAGAAAAATATGAAGAAAATGAACGAAACTATTTAGAAATAATAAGAAATGTCCTAGATTATCGTAAATGGTATGAGTTTAAATTATATTTTAAAAGAAGAGGCTTTGATAAAAAAGAATTAACAGATAAAGAATTTAGCAAATTTAGTGGAGGAGAAAAAGCGATTGCTATGTACATACCTCTATTCGCTGGTATATATGCAAAGTTTAATAGTGCTAGAAAAACAGCTCCAAAAGTAATCGCTTTAGATGAAGCCTTTGCTGGAGTAGATGATGACAATATTTTAGATTGTTTTAGAATAATGGACGAAATGGACTTAGACTATATTTTAACAAGTCAAATGCTATGGGGAGATTATAGCACAATTAAGCATCTTGCTATTTGCGAACTTCATAGCGCGCCAGAAAGCAATGTTGTAAGTGTCATAAGATATAAATGGGATGGCTTTAAAAGAACTTTGGTAACAAGTGAAAAGGACTATGAAAATTGAATTATTTTAAAGACGAAAACTTAAATTTATTATTTTCTACCCTAAAAGAAAAATATATTAAAACATCTCGTTTAAGTGGCTCTATAAAAATAATTCCAAATGTTTCAGAAGCTTACAAAATTGGTCGCTTTCTAGGTTTAAATCTAAAACCAGATGAAGAAAATATAATCAAAATCAAAGATATTGAAAAGGCGATAAATAAAAGTAAGTTTGAAGGTTTAAATTTAATAGAAATACTAAATTATTTATATAAAAATTTAAAAACAAAAGAGGAAATTATAACGGAAGAAATATTAAGAAAAAACTTACTTCTAAAAGAATTACTAAAAACCTATGAAAACACTCCAATATATCTATGGTTTGTTGAAAACATAACAAAAAAAGATATCTATCAAAAGGTAATGTATATCCTAACTCATGAAAAGAAGTTGATTTATAATATTTTATCATCATTAATAAATCTTCCTGCTCAAAAAGGAAAAATGGTTAATATTAGCATTTTTTCAAGTATAATTACCAAAGACCCCCATTATTTTGATTTAGATACTTCACACAATCATGATCTTGTTTGGTTTATATGCAAATTTAAAGAAATAGAGTTTAACAACAATCGCGCCTTTAAAATCGATGTTTTAAATAGTGTAGGAATATATATGGACAATATTTCTAACTTTGTAATTACATTTAATTTATATGGTCCAACTTATTTAAATGAATTATCTAATAAAAAAGAAGTGGCAATATTAAGCTTAAACAATTTAAATAATTTAGAAGAAGTATATTCTTTAAACAAAAAGATAATCATATTAGAAAATCCAAGTTTATTAAATGTGATAATATCTAAAAATTATCAAAGTGGTTTTATTATAACAAGTGGCAATTTAAATATCGCATGCTACAATATCTTAGATAAATTAAAGAATCATGAATTTTATTATAATGGAGATTTTGATCCAGAAGGACTTCTGATCGCAGACAAATTGCTTGAAAGATACCAAAATTTATCTTTAATAGGGTATGAAAAAGAGCTGTTTCTAAAATCAATTTCTTCTAAGGAATTAAGTGTTTCTCGCATAAAAAAACTAACAAAGTAAATCATGAAAAACTAAAAGAAATAAAAGAAGAAATGATAATATCAAAAAAAGCTGGATATCAAGAAAAAATAATAGATGATCTTCTAAAAATAATAGAAAGAAAATAAAGGGATTTATACAAATAAACTTTCAAAAAGTGTTTTAAAACTCGTTCGACACGGTTTGACAAATTCCGATACTTCCTTATGCTATGATAGATTTTAAATCAAAAAAGCAAAGGAGGTGACTAACTATTAAAAGTCAAGTACTTTTTAATAGATAGTTATAGATTGGAAAAGATCCCACGCCAAAAAGAT
>CALVQS010000011.1 GCA_944358165.1 uncultured Bacilli bacterium
ACATTGAAAACCTTATATTTTATGTTATTCCTAGTTTATAATTACTTTACGTCAATTTTTTATGCGATTGCCTTACACAATTTGTGTAACTTACTAAATGTAGTACATTTTTATACAATTTTTATAGGAAGGTGGTAACGTGAAAGAGTTTAAATTACCTAATCTTGATAACGAAAAAACCGTTTTAAAAACAATTAGATTAAAACTTGCTACTCTTAATAAAGTAGAAGAATTATCTAATGAAACAAATATTTCTGTTAACAGATTAATAAATGAATGTATCGAGTTTGCACTAGAAAATTTAAACAAAGAAGGTTTAAAGAAAAAAATAAGCCTTCTTTTAATTGTTCATGTAAATAAAGTGTGTTATAATTAGTGCGGATAGGCTTTGCTAATATTGTGTTTCATTTGAATGTTAAAGAAGAAGGGCAGGAGGTGAAAACAATATGGCAAAAATCAAAATTAGGCCTATCAAAGTGAAAGTATCTGCTAAAACAGTGGGTAACAAAACGAAGATTAGTACTACCATAAATGGTAAGACTAAAACTCGTTTTGTGTAGCTTCGGCTACCTTCGCTTTTTTTATTTGCTTGACTACAAAACCACTATTATTTATATTGTACACCATTTTAAAACTAAAATTAAATATATTAGGTTCGTGTTTACATTAATTATTGTCTACTTTGCGAATTGAAGTAGTCAATCAAAAAAATGGACAGAACTTTTAAGATATGCTATAATAACACATTATTGATGAGGGGGATATTTATGCATATTAAAGAACTTTCTATTGCTGAATTTGATAGTTTCGCTCGTAATTTTCCAATTAGTTCTTATTATCAAGGTTCTAATTATGCTCTTTTTATGGCTGAGGCCGGATATGATTATGAACTGATTGGATTTGTGGATGAATTAGGTGTTATTAAAGCTGCTGCGCTCATTTTGATTAAAAAAATTGGACTCGCTTATAAATATGGTTACTCTCCTAAAGGTTTTTTAATTGATTATTTTGATCATGATTTATTACAACAGTTTACTGATGCATTAAGAGCTTACTATGAAAAAAAACTTGTTTTTATTAAAATTAACCCAGAAATTGCTATTGGTGAAATTGATCCAGATACTCATATAACAAATTATAATCAAAATATTATTGTTCGGGATTATTTAAAAGAAATGGGTTATTTAAAACTTAAAGATAATAAATATTTTGAAAGTATTTTTCCAAGATTTAATGCAATATTAAATCTTGGGGAATATCAATTCTCATCTTTAGCTAAAAATACTAAGAATAAAATTCGTAAAGGTATTAAAAAAGGCCTTGTTTTTCTTAAAGTTAATCGTGATAGTTTAGATGTCTTGTTTGAATTTATTAAAAGAAAAAAAGATATTGATCCTTTCTATTATAAAAATTACTATAATGTTTTTGATCGTAATCAAATGGCAGACTTATTTTTAGTAAAAATTGATTATCAACAGTATTTAGTTAATAGTAAAAGATTATATGATCAAGAATTAGAAAGAAATACAGAAATATCTAAAAAATTAATTCATAATTCTAATGAAAATACCATTAAAGAAAAAATGAATTCTGATAAAACTTTGCTTGCTTATAAAAATGATATTGAAATTGCTACAAAAGGACTTAGTACTCATCAAGAAACTTATATCGCTGGTGCTTTTGTTATTCGTTATCTTAACCGAGTTCATATTGTTATTAGTGGTTTTGATCAACATTATAAACATTTTAATCCAAATTATTTTCTTCACTATCAGATTATAGAGTATTATAAAAATAATTTTAAATTTGTTGACTTAAATGGACTTACAGGAGATTTTACGGATGCTAATCCTTATGCCGGACTTAATCATTTTAAATTAGGTTTTCATCCTCATGTTTATGAATTTATTGGAGAATTTGATTTTATATTAAATGAACATGCTTATCAAAGTTTGATTAAAAAAGGATTGTTAGCTAAAGAATTTAATAAAAAAACGAAGGAAAATTAATTATTTTTTCTTTCGTTTTTGTTTGTTATTTTCTTTTTTTGAATTATCTTCATTTTTTTCAATTACTTTTACAGATGGTTCTTCGTAATATTCTTTTGTTTCGGTATTTTCACTTAATAAGTTTCTCTTTATTTGTTCTTTGCGTTTCTTTTCAGCTTGTTCTTTTTTCGGATCTTTTTTCTTTTTATTGCTTATCTTCATGGCATTATCTTTAATCGTTGCTAATCTTGTTAATTTCATGATATCTCTAGCTATGATTACTAGGGCTGGTATTAAAATACATAATAGCCATCCAAAGCCAGATGCTAAGAAGCGTTGGATATGACCTAGGCCAGGAATTCTAATAATTACTTTTCCTATAATGTTACTGTATTTTGCACATGACTCATCTTCTATAGGATTTGCATCTCCTTTGGTTACGAAGCAAGCCTCTCCATTTTCATCTTTTGTTATTGCTTTAATACGGTGTGTTATTGTCATATTTGGAGTTAAAATACTTGATGAACGGAAAGTAATAACATCCCCAACTTTTAAATCACTTGGATTATCTACACGCATGTTTATTACAGCATCATATACATTAATATTTGGAACCATGGAACCAGTAGCAATCGTATATATTGAAAATTTTGGCTCATATCCTGCACCTTTTTTCATATAAATACGGTTCGCTATGTAATAATAAATTAAGAATATTGCAATTAGTAAAAGGATAACAAATAGGGCCCAAGATAATATTTTGAAAATAATGTGAATTACTGAACGCCATGACATCTTTTTATCTTTCATTTATGGCCCCTCCTATTCTATTATATATTATAGCTTATTACTTTATAAAATACAAGATTATTTATCAAAAAAAGAATGAGTCCATTGTGACTCACTTCTTTTAAATTTTAATATTTTAGTTTAATGCATTTATTTCTGATAAAGATAATCCTGTATATTTAGATATATTATTGATATTAAGGCCGTCTTGAAGCATTTTCTTAGCTGTTTTAATCTTTTCTTGATGCTCGCCTTTAGCAAGACCTTGTGCTAGTCCTTCAGTATGACCTTCTTCTTTGGCATATCTTTCTACGTCATTTATTTTATCATAAACATCTCTGATTTCTTCATCATTTAAAAAATCTTCCATAAACTTTAGTGTTTGTTCCATTACTTCATCTCCCTCTGCTATTTTACTCATTTCTAACACATCCTTTGCTCCGATGAATCTTAGCCATTTAATAAATCTTTCCTCAGTATCATTATATACTTTTTTCTTTACTAAATCAAGTCGTATTAAATACATTTCTAAGCATTCATCTTCCAAGCTTTTTAAGTTTACTTTATTTATAAATCCATAATCATTTACTAACTCATTATTATCATGATAATTTTCACTTATAAAATTAAGTCCAATTACTTTCTTAGCATCTAAATATTTCTTGCCACGTTCTAGTTGACCTAAGAATATTCTTGTTATGTAGGATACGCTTTTGTTAAATTCTTCTAATACTTCTTCCTTACTAAAAATATGCTTAAAACATAAATCATCTATAAGAGGATAAAATATTTCTGTTTTCAATTGCATCATCTCTCTTTCTTTTTGGTTTAATATCTATCATAATACAAAGAAAGATGAAATCTTGTCGAACGATGTCGAACGGCTTGAAAAATTTAATGTATATAAAAAATTCTATCATTTTTAGATAGAATTTTTATTTAGCTTGCTGATATAATTTCGATTTCAACAGTTGCACTATAACTTTGTCCTTGATCATAATCTTGAGGAGCTCCAATTTCTACAAATTCATAATTCATTTGGAATGTGGTTGATTCTCCTGCTGAGAGTATGACTTGCTCAGCAATGGTTGAGTTTTGTTTTGGTGCAACATATTTATCATTATTTAATATTCGTCCATCTTTTACTAAGGTATATACAAAATTATTGCTTGTAAATGTATTTGTTACATTTATTAAATTTATATCAAATACTACAGATTTATTTGAATTATTTTTAATTGTAAACTCATGTGTTCCTGTCCATCCTGGTAATATATTTGTGGCTTTCATAGGTTTTGTAAAGTTTACTGTTAATAATCCATTTTCAGATGTACCAATTTCTACATCAGCGTCTCCTTCTTCTGAAGTAGATGGTTCTTCTGCTTTATTAATCGTTACATAATATGTTTTTGTATTTCCATTTTGAGCTATAACAGTAATAGATACTCTATTTGAATCTCCTGGTAAATTTACTGTACCAGCACCAATTACTTTTGCTTTAGCATTTAAAGCTATAGCACTAATATTAACACTTGTTAAATCATTATCTACTTCTACGGTATACTCAGTAACATCACTATTAAAACTTGGTCTTAAAGTGTAATTTCCAACTTTTAAACTACTTAAATCAGCATTACTATAAAGTTCTCCTACACAGTTTAAATCACAAGTTCCGTCTCCGTTTGTATCACAATTCAAATCACAAGTTCCATCACCATCAATATCTATGTTTGTATCTGGGAAACCATCATTATCAGTATCACAGTTTACATCACATACTCCATCATTGTCGGTATCTTGATCTTTTAGATTTTCATCTGGTTCATTATCATTGTCAGTATCAACGCTAATATCTGGATTCCCGTCTCCATTTATGTCAATGTCTATATCTGGTTTGCCATCTCCATCAGTATCACAATTTAAATCACATATGCCATCATGATTATTGTCAATGTTAATATCTGGATTTCCGTCTCCATCTACGTCTATATTTGTATCTGGTTTGCCATCTCCATTGGTATCACAATTTAAATCGCATACGCCATCACCGTTGGTATCTTGGTTTAATAAATTATCATCTGGATTTCCATCTCCATCTGGGTCAATATTTACATCTGGCTTACCATCTCCATTTACATCTATGTTTGTGTCTGGTTTGCCATCACCGTCTACATCTATGTTAATATCTGGAGTTCCATCTCCATCGACATCTATATTTGTATCTGGATAACCATCATCATTGGTATCACAATTTAAGTCGCAGGTTCCATCATTGTCGGTATCTTGGTTCATTAAGTTATCATCTGGGGTTCCATTATTATCGGTATCAACATTAATATCTGGCTCACCATCTCCATCAATATCTATATTTAAATCCGGTTTGCCATTTCCATCAGTATCACAATCAACATCACATGTTCCGTTTCCATCTTTGTCAATGTTGATGTCTGGTTTGCCATCTCCATTGGTATCACAATTTAAATCACATGTTCCATCATTATCAGTATCTATGTTTAAATCTGCTTCTCCATCATTATCAGTATCACAATTAAGATCGCATACACCATCACCATCAGTATCAATGTTTAAGTCTGGTTTATCATCATCATTAATATCTATATTAATATCTGGATAACCGTCATTATTAGTATCACAATTGATATCACATACACCATCACCATCAGTATCTTGATTAATTGGGTTTTTATCTCCTTTGCCATCACCATTAGTATCTACATTAACGTCTGGTGTACCATCACCATCAATATCAATGTTTGTATCTGGTTTACCATCATTATTGGTATCACAATTTGTGTCGCATGTTCCATCATTGTCAGGGTCAATATTTAAGTCTGGAGTTCCATCACCATCGACATCTATGTTTGTATCTGGAAATCCATCATCATTGGTATCACAATTTAAATCACATGTTCCATCATTGTCAGTATCTTGATTCATTAAGTTATCATCTGGTTTGTGGTCTCCGTCAGTGTCAAGGGCTACATCTGGCTTACCATCTCCATCTGCATCAATATTGTATTCTGGTTTTGGATTATCAACATCTGTATTATCAGTACAATTAACATCGCAAGTATTGGTATTATCAAAATCAATATTTATGTCTGGCCATCCATCATTATCTATATCAATATTGAATTCTGGATACTCATCATCATCTACATTTTTATTTACTAGATTTACATCTGGTTTGCCATCATTATTGGAATCAAGGTTAAAGTGTGGCTTTCGATCTCCTTTGTAATCAATATTTAAATCAGGTTTGCCATCACCATCAGTGTCGCAGTTGACATCACATATACCATCACCATCTAAATCAATATTTAAATCAATGATGCCATCTTTGTTGGAATCACAGTTAATGGTACATACTCCTTTTCTTCCAGATAATGAGAAAAATATTCCTAATAATGTTACTAATATTATTAATATACATAATATAATAATAATAATTGTTTTCTTGTTGTTTTCTCTTTTCTCCTCTTCTAATAAAGCATATTGTTCTTGTAAATTACTATCGTTCATTTGGAACACTCCCTACTATTTAAAAGTATAACATAACAACTTCTTACTTTCAATATCAAAAATTCACTTTTTGATGATTATCGTTACAATTCACAGCCATTTTAAAATTGCAATTCTCTTTATTTTAGGAGAAATTTAAGAATTATAATCTGATTAACTATTTTCGAAATTATGTAAAAATATTTATTCACAGTTGATTTTAGGTTATAACTTTCAGTTAAACACTTGTAAATACAGCAAAAATCAGCTGTGAATTGTAACTGATTATCTCATATAATTTTAACATTTAGTTTGCTTCGGCAAATTCTACTTCTAGATTACTTGTAAAAGTTTTATTTTCATTGTGATTTTGATCTGCTCCAGTATTTACATAGGTTAGCTCTAAAGTGTAATTAAATGTTTCTTCAGTACTTACAGTTTTTGTTTCCTTTAATAAAACAACTTTTCCATTTGCTTCTGTTAAATCACCACTTGCTCGAATGCCAGTATTATCACTTAAAGTATAAGTTAATTCATTCGCATTAACTGTACAATTATTGTCTTCGTTCTGATTTTGGGTTGTACATTTTTCAAAGTCATTTGCACTTATGTTTAAAACAATTTGATAAGTAGCAGTATTTTCGTTTTCAACTGGTTCTACTTTTACTGAAAATTCTTTTGATACGCTTTCACCCGGAACAGCATTTTTTAAATCAATTGCAGAAGTTCCAGCATCATAAGTGACTTTAATTAAGTCAGCTGTTGTTCCATTTACACTGGATCCATCTCCAGTTACATTTACGCTACTTACAAAATAGGCAAAGGAAACACCTATTACTGAAATACATATGCATAATGCAATTGCTAAAATTATATTCTTCTTTCCAACACTCATTATTAAGACCTCCATATTATGTCTTAATATTACCAAATTATTATGTTTTTTTCAATAGATTTTTGGTATTTCTTTAAACAAATTGTTACAATTCACAGCCATTTTAAAATTGCAATTCTCTTTATTTTAGGAGAAATTTAAGAATTATAATCTGATTAACTATTTTCGAAATTATGTAAAAATATTTATTCACAGTTGATTTTAGGTTATAACTTTCAGTTAAACACTTGTAAATACAGCAAAAATCAGCTGTGAATTGTAACAACAAATTCTTGATATCTATTAATTTATATCTCATCTTAGCTTGTCAAATATTTTGATAAACCAAATTTGTATTGATTGCTTAAAAAGGCAGTTTTTTATGCTGCCTTGATATATTATTTATTTTACTCCATAATTATAATTATTTGGATTCTCATTCGCACACTTTTTTACTCTCATTATTTTGTAGAAATTTCATTTCTAAAAGCATATGATTTTTTCTACTATTTTTTTGATGTTGCTTATAGGAAGTGTGTTTTTAATCATTTTCTTTCTGGCTTTTACTTTATTTGTTTTTATATTTATAATCAATTTAAAGAGTATTTTTATTGAATAGTTTGGAGCAATTGGCCATTCTTCTTCTACTAAAGCACAATATTTTTGCGGTGCTATTTTTTTTAAACTAATCATATCTCCCATACCCATATTACTATTAAAATTAAAATATTTATACTTTTTTTCTATATCGCGTTCCATTTTTTCTATATATCTGCATACCAAATCTTCTGCTTTTTGGCCATTAGTATTTTCCTTTTCCGGTTCATTTTTTTGTTTCGTATCATTTTTACTTTCATCTTCTTTATTTTGGCCAGAATCAAAATATTTATCTATTGTCTTAATTAACTTCTGAACATCATCTTTATATTGTTCGTTTATTTCACATGTATCTCTGTTTTTAACTAACCCTGTAATAGCTTTATCAGAATTTTTCTTAACGATTGAAATAATTTCATTTTTCGCTTGTTCTTCAATTTCTGTTTGTTTAATTTCTTCTATAATTTTGTCACTTTTAATATCTTTTTTTTCTCTAATATCGTCTGCTTGTATAGCATAATATTCATAATGTGGAAAATTTTCTCTTAAATCTTCAATTAAGCACTGTTTATTATTGTCTAAGATTGTAAAAACTTTTTCATATCCTAAATCTTGTAACATGTTTAAAATCTTTTCTATTTTATCTGCTCCACCTGCACCCCAACCAAAGAAAGATGCATTAACTTTAACTTTAAGGTTGCGAAAAATCTTTTTGTAGCATACTACATCTTCTTGGCCTTCTGTTAAAATAATATTATCTTTCAAAAAGAATATTTCATTGGTATTCAAAGATAAAGTATGGGGATTACATGGGTCATTTAATAAGCTTTTAATTTCTTTTTTGGTATCTTGGCTTAATTCATATTTTTTTATTATATTATTTTCTTTTTTTAATCTTATTACTTTACTATATTTTATAAATAATTCCCAATCTACAAAATAAGGAGAATGTGTGCTGATTATTATTTGCTTGTCTTTGGAGTATTCTACTAGAAGATCAAATAATCTTCTCTGTAAGTCTGGATGTAAGGATACTTCTGGTTCATCAATCACTATAATATTGTCTTCTTTGGAATCATAAAGTGCATCTATTATATTAAACAAGCTTATATATCCATCTCCAGCTCCTTGACTATTATGACTTATATCATCAAAAGTAAATTCTAAGTAAGCGCTGTTATAATTAAGTGAGTCTACTTTCCAATCCGGAATCGGGTCTAAAACTTTTTTTAAGCATTTATCAAATTTCTCTCTTTTTTTGCCTAGAACATTTATTAATCTATTACCAAAATTACGATTTAAATTGTTTTCATTTCTAAAATCATCATGGCCAACATTTCCAATATAATTATCTCTGTCTAAATGCATATTATTATTAAACGTTGAGCTAAATGCACGTTTATTATTTAAGATAAATATTTTTAACTTGTTTTCATTATCATTTTTAATTTCACCATTAAACTTCTTTTCAATATATGAACTGCCTAATGTTTCTAGAGTATAAATATTATTATTACAGTCTTCTGCTTTTATTTTAACTATTCCATTTGTTTTCATATTTCTAGCACTTTTTGGTAAGGTATCAGAACCTATTGCTAGCAGGTGCAATGCTTCTATTACAGTAGATTTTCCACTATTATTTGGACCAACTAATACTGTTAATCCACTACCAACGTTTTTCTTATCTGGTACTGCAAATTCAAAATCAATATTTTCTGCAAAGCCTCTTAATCCTTGAATAGATAATTTTCTTACTGACATAGTATTCCTCCTTAGTGTCTAGTATTATAGCAGAATATCTCCTTAAAATAAAGTCTGTGTTAAGTTTTTTGTTACAAGCTTATTTTTTGATGGCATATATTTATCGCTTTTTACTTCACACAGAAAATTTTAGAACCAATTCCAGAGCCAAAAAAATCTATCGTTATGATAGATTTTAGGTTTTCAATAGTTTTTATTAGTTAGCTACTGTGGCATTTCCATCAGTTACACCAGTTAAACTAATTTTAATGCTTTTACCTTGGTCGGTATTTTGCTTATCACTGTTAACATTTGGATAGTCAACAACTAAATAATAGTAGTAAGTTGTTCCAGTAGCACTTGTTTCTAAGTTATCAGTTTTAACTTGAGTTACAGCACTATGATTACTAATTGTTCCACTGTCTACTTCTTCTCCTCCAAGTATCTTTGAATCAAATGCACAACTATTATAGTAATAATGAGTTGTTCCTGGTTGAGTTGTAGTGTCTTTAATTGGCACACAGCTTTGAACTGGATCGCTGATACTTGCTGCAGTTGTTGAATCAACACGATATAATTTATAAGTTAATGTACTCGCGCTTTCAGCTAAAGCAGTTGTATCAATTGTGCCTGTAACATTGTAAGTAACATTATAATTGTTTGAGTCTCCTCCACCTTTTGTTGGAGTTACGCTAAATGCTACTACTGCTTTTCCACCTGGATATTCCATTTGTTCGTCATGAGTTTGATTAGCAATTTCTAATGTAACATTACCTACTGTTGCAGTATTTACAGTTCCGGTTGAACCATCTCCGCTTGGAGCAGTTGAAGCTGTGAAGTATGCGAATGTTGCACCTACTACTGCTACTAATAATGTTGCTACAGCGATAACTGTCAAAAGAATTGTGTTCTTCTTTTCCATAACTATTGTCTTACCTCCTTTACTGTAAAAATCATACCAGAAAATTTATATTATTTCAACACTTTTTTCACAATTTCTTCAAAAAATTTTATTTTACTTATTTTTGAGTGTCAAGGATACTCTTTTTTTGTCTTTGTTTACGTCTAAAACATAGCATTTTACAATGTCACCAACACTTAAGATTTCACTTGGATGTTTGATGTATTTATCGGTTATTTCAGATATATGAACTAAAGCATCATTTTTAAGACCTATGTCAATAAATGCTCCAAAGTCAATTACATTTCTTACCGTTCCCTCTAGTTCCATTCCTACTTTTAAGTCATCCATTGTTAATATATCACTTTTTAGAATTGGTGATGGTAATTCATCTCTAGGATCCCTAAGTGGTGAGATTAAAGACTTTATTATATCTTCAATAGTATAAATATCTGTGTTTAGCTCTTTAGCTAAATTTTCTATACTTGCCCTTTCTAATACTTCTTTTATTTTTGGGGTACCAATATCCGTTTCTTCTAAGTTATATTTTTTTAACAAGTTTTTTGCTACACTATAACTTTCTGGGTGAATGGATGTTTTATCTAAAATGTTACTTCCCTCTGGTATTCTTAAGAAACCGATTGCTTGTTCATATACTTTATCTGTGAATACTTTAGATAATTCCTTTCTTGTTAGAATACTTCCTACTTTTTCTTTGTATGATAAAAGTTTGTCAATCATTTTCTTGTTTAAACCAGATATATAAGATAATAATTCTCTTGATGCAGTATTTACATTTACACCAACTTGGTTTACCGCGGTTGATACGACAAATTCTAGTTCACTATCAAGTTTTTTTCCAGCTACATCATGTTGATACATACCAACACCTATGCTTTTCGGATCAATTTTTACTAATTCACTTAACGGATCAATAAGACGTCTTGCAATGGATACGGCACTACGTTCTTCTACATGGAGATCTGGAAATTCCGCTTGGGCTAATTTGGATGCTGAATAAACACTTGCTCCTGCTTCATTTACAATGATGTAGGATACTTCTTTTTTTGCATCCTTAATTACTTTTGCTACAAAAGCTTCACTTTCACGAGATGCTGTACCATTACCAATGGCTATAATATCAATGTCATATTTATTTATTAAATCTAGTAATTTCTTTTTAGAACCTTCAAAATCATTTTTTGGTTCATGAGGATAGATGACATCAATATGGAGTAATGCACCAGTTGGTGAAATTACTGCTAACTTACAACCAGTACGAAAAGCTGGATCAAAGCCTAGTACCACTTTACTTTTCATTGGTGGTTGCATAAGCAAATTCTTTAAATTAATACCAAAGTTTTTGATGGCAGCATCTTCCGCTTTTTCTGTTAAGTCCGCTCTAATTTCTCGTTCAACACTTGGATAGATTAATCTTTTTAAAGCATCTTCTATACTTCTTTTTAATAGTTCGGTTGTCTTCGGATTGTTTTTATGGATTAATTTGCTTTCTAAGAATTGTTTTATTTTATCCGTATCTGTATCTATCTCTACTTTTAAAATGCCTTCTTTTTCACCTCGATTTAGTGCTAATAATTGGTGTGGTTTAATCCATGAGGCTTTTATTTCATAATTGTAATAAATTTCATAAGTTCCGGTTTCATCTGTAGCATTCTTCTTTTTGCTTGATTTTATTAAGCCATTTTTATACATAAAGTTTCTTATGTATTTACGAAAACTTGCATTATCCGATATATTTTCAGCGACAATAAAACAGGCTTGTTCTAAAGCAAAATCGATGTTTGGAACACTCTCTTTTAAATACTTTTTTGCTTCTTCTAAAATATTTTTGTTTTCTCTAAAGATTTCTTTAGCAAGAGGCTCTAATCCTAATTTTATTGCCTCGGTTGCTTTTGTTTTTTTCTTTTCCTTAAATGGACGATATAGGTCTTCAACATCTACTAGTTTTTCGGCATTTAAAATGCTTGTTTTTAATTCTTCTGTTAATAATCCCTTTTCATCAATTAGGCGAATTACATCTTCTTTTCTTTTTAATAAATTTACTTCATAAGTATAGACTTCATTAATTTTATTAATTTCATTTTCATCTAAAGCCCCTGTTCTTTCTTTACGATATCTAGCTATAAAAGGAATCGTTGCTCCTTCACTTAATAATTCTAAAGTGTTTTTTACTTGATATTCTTTAATGTTTAGTTCTAAACATATATTCTTTATAATTGTTTCATTCATAATTTACCTCCAGGATTTAAGTTTAGCATAAAACTTAATAGAAAACAATCTGTTTTTATCTTGTTAAATTAGGAGTATTTAATAAGATTGCAATTTTATTTAAGTATTTTATTCTTTTATCTAATTTTAGAGGATGATGGGCTAATGCATCACAGTATTGTATTTGACAAAGAAGAAAGCTAAAATCATAATTGTTTCGAATATCTTCTTCTGTTATTTCTTCATCATGTTTAGCAATAAGATCGCTTATTATATCAATGTACTTTGTTGGATAATTTAATCTCGTTAAAATACGTCTTGCGAGAATGCTTGAATATTTACCATGATTTGGGTAATGACTAATGCCATTTTCTTCTGTATATACGAAGGGCTTGCCAATATCATGAAGTAAAAGTGCTAGACGAATTGTAAAATCCTTTGGTGATAAAGAAAGGGCTAAAAGAGTATGATTAAAAGCATCTAAATGATGATGTGGATGTTGCTGATTAAAGTTAATCATCGGTTTTAGTTCTGGTATTAATTCTAATAATTCATCTAAATTTTGATATATATTTTTTATAATATTATCATCTAGTAGAAGTGTCGCTAAAGTCATATGATTTCTTCTTTCTATTTTTATTATGAACGTTCTTTTTTATTTTCGCCGCAAATGTCAAAAGCACTCGGAATTTGTCGAACGCTTTTTCTTGCCTTTTGTCTATTCATATTTCATAATAGAGTCTTGAGCTTTGAGGATAATGTTTGCCTATATAAACTCGTTTTTACCTCCTTTACACCTTCGGGGTTTTGGTTGTAGAAAGTAGGTGATTATATGGAGCTTCGGATAATAGTAATATTACCGTTTAAAAAAACATTAGTCATTAAGATACGACTAATGTCACACTAACGTGTAGGCACTAAGTTGTTCCTCAATGCTTACAAATTAAGTATATCTTATTTTTATGATAAATACAAGCAAAAAATAATGAGTTTTTTTATTTTCGACGTAGATGTCAAATACAGTCGGAATTTGTCGAACGCTTTTCCTTGCCTTTTGTCTATTCATCCTTCATAATAGAGTCTTGAGCTTTGAGGATAATGTTTGCCTGTATAAACTCGTTTTTACCTCCTTTACACCTTCGGGGTTTTGGTTGTAGAAAGTAGGTGATTATATGGAGCTTCGGATAATAGTAATATTACCGTTTAAAAAAACATTAGTCATCAAGATACGACTAATGTCTCGCTAATGTGCAGGCATTAAGTTGTTCCTCAATGCTTACAAATTAAGTATATCTTATTTTTTTGATAAATACAAGCAAAAAATAATGAGTTTTTTTATTTTCTACGTAGATGTCAAATACAGTCGGAATTTGTCGAACGCTTTTCCTTGCCTTTTATTAGGTTATCCTTCATAATAGAGTTTTGAGCTTTGAGGATAATGTTTGCCTGTATAAACTCGTTTTTACCTCCTTTACACCTTCGGGGTTTTGGTTGTAGAAAGTAGGTGATTATATGGAGCTTCGGATAATAGTAATATTACCATTTAAAAAAACATTAGTCATCAAGATACGACTAATGTCTACCAGAAAAATGTAGGCACTAAGTTGTTCCTCAATGCTTACAAATTAAGTATATCTTATTTTTTTGATAAATACAAGCAAAAAATAATGAGTTCTTTTTTATTTTCGACGCAAATGTCAAAAACACTCAGAATTTGTCGAACGCTTTTCCTTGCCTTTTATTAGGTTATCCTTCATAATAGAGTTTTGAGCTTTGAGGATAATGTTTGCCTGTATAAACTCGTTTTTACCTCCTTTACACCTTCGGGGTTTTGGTTGTAGAAAGTAGGTGATTATATGGAGCTTCGGATAATAGTAATATTACCATTTAAAAAAACATTAGTCATCAAGATACGACTAATGTCACGATAATACGTAGGCATTAAGTTGTTCCTCAATGCTTACAAATTAAGTATATCTTATTTTTATGATAATTTCAACTTTAAAATTGGGTTTTCCTGTGTTATACTTTTTATAGTAGGGATTAGATATTTCACACCAATAAGAAGTCTCCTCACCACTTTTAACAGTTTAATTCCTTGATTTTATCTAAACATATAATAATGACGTTTCTTTTCTTGTATTAGAAACTATTTGCATTATTTTCGAAGTCCAGCTAGCCACTGGACTTTTTTCAAATAGTCTGTTGGAAAATTAAATAAATAATTTTTGACCTTTTTTATGAAATTCAAAAAGTTTTGAAATCATAAGAATTTCAAAACGATTTTGCGATATAATATCTTGTTCAAGGTAAATAATTCCATACTAATTGATCTAAAGAATTAGAGGATAAATATAAATTGGATATAAATCTATATATTTGTAAATTGTATAATTATTATCTTCTAAATAGTCAAATTTTTTTGCTTTCTTAATTATTTCTTCATCTTTCTTCACATTTCATCTCATAAAAAGTCAAAACTGGCTTTATTCTTTTAAACATCCGATTGGAATAACATATACTCCATCTTCTCTTTGATATGCATACTTTCCTGTTGCTGTTAATACCAATAAAAATGCTGGATTATTCATTTTTTCCGTATCAATTTTATTTTTCATTTTTATTAAATTCTCTGCACCTTCATTAATTAGTTTATCTCCACCTAATTTAATTTCAATCAAACCATATGAACCATCCCTTAAATGTACAACTGCATCACATTCTAATCCTGAAGCATCCCTATAGTGATAAATACTGCCATTAATACTTTCGGCATATACTCTTAAATCGCGAATACATAATGTTTCAAATATTAATCCGAATGTATTTAAGTCATTTATCAAATCGTTTGGTCCAATTCCTAGTGCAGCAACTGCAATCGATGGGTCAACAAAATATCTTGTTTCAGAGGTTCTTATTGCTGTTTTACCACACCATTTTGGTCCCTCAATTGAAACTATTTCTTTTCCGTTTAATTTTCTTTCAAGTAATTCATTGTCAAATTCGGTTATTTAGGACTATTTTGCTCGGTTGTTTGAAATTATATTTTGGCGATTTATTATTTATTTTTTTCGGTTATTTATTATTCTTTATATATTTTACTTATTTTATAAAATTTATACCTCTATTTTTCAAATATGTATTATTGGACTTATATCAAGTTTTTATATTGTCTATAAATCTATTCTAGCACCATTTATAGTATGGCTTAGATATTTCAAGAAGTCTCCTCACCACTCTTAACTGTTTAATTCCTTGATTTTATCTTAACATATAATAGTGACGTTTTGCATTAAAATAATGGATTTTCTATTGATTTATTTTTGGTTTGTCTTTATAATAAATTTTTATAGAAATTGGGTGAGGTTATGGTACATAGTGAAATTATGTTACTTGAAATAATAAGGTTGTATGTAAATTCGGTTCATGATGAACCATTAGATGTAGAAAATTTAGAAAAAGCTTTTTATACATTAGAAGAAATTGCTGGTACAAATTTAGGGATTCCTTTAGAATATGAGTTTTATAGTGAATTAGAAAAGTTTGAGAATATTTGTGATGGAATTATTAATATTGATGAAAATCAAATTTATATTGAAGATGATGAAAACTTAGATATTTTGGAAAATCAAGTTTTGGTTTCTTTAGAAAATGAGGATATGTCTTTAGATGGATTTGTCTCTGAATATGTTTATAATATAGGTCTTTATAAAGATTTAGGGATAAAACCTCTTTTTCATGAGTATCAAGATATTTTAAATCTTAGTACTAACATTTTAAAGTGTTATAAACTTTTGGCTTTTCAAGAAGCGATTGGAGCAAAAACTGATCATTTCCACGCATTATTAAAACATATGGTTGAAACATATGAAAAATTATATAAGGATTTACAATTTGAAGATGTCTTTCAATTAAAAGTTATTTTATCTTATTTGAGTGATCAATATTTGCTTGATGATGATTGTGATTTTATTAATTCAGATTGGTATATTGCTTTATTTTCTAAAGATCCAGAACAACAAAAGTTTTTAAATTATGAACGTTTATTTTCATCCGTTAATGAAGAAGATAAAGAATATGAAGATGAGTTAGATGAAGGAGAAATAAGTGATATTCCTCAAGAGACTACTTATTTATTTGATGAAACTCGCTTCTTTATTAATTATTATACGGTTTTACTTAATCAATATTTAGAGCATGTTTCTATAGATACAGTAAAGGCAAATCTTGTGCTAAAAAAATATATGCTTATTTCTATTAATTCTGATATTGAAGAATATTATTTGGAAAATAAAACCATTGATTCATTGCAACTTCCAGAATTAAAGAAAGAATGGCTTACAGAACAATCTTTTACAAGTCTTTATTTGCTTGCTTATGAAAGTGTTCTCTTTTTAAACGTTAAAGATGATATGATGCAAGATGATGTTTATAGTGATATGGTTTTGCGGGCTATTTTTATTCGAACTTTTTTAGATTTGTGTATTAACGAAGAGAATGTTTTAAGTGTTAAAAATAAAATTATGCAAAGTGACTTTTATCGAAATAATGATTATAAAGTTGCTAATCAACTTATTGATGAGGTTATTTTCCCTGTTAAAGGACCTACTTTATCTCGAAATACTTGTGAGTAGGTACTTGTTAAAATGAGGAGTTTGTGATAAACTATACTAGTTTTATAAAAGAAAGGAGCGATATTATGGAAAAAATCATAAATATTGCTGTGGTTGCCCATGTTGATGCTGGTAAAAGTACCCTTGTAGATGCATTACTTGAACAAAATGGAGTTTTTGATTCTCATGAAGTTGTAGAAGAAAGAGTCATGGATTCTAATGAACTTGAAAAAGAAAGAGGTATTACCATCTATTCTAAGAATTGTGCGATTCGTTATAAAGATGTCAAAATTAATATTGTTGATACTCCTGGTCATGCTGATTTCTCTAGTGAAGTAGAACGTATTATGAGAACGGTTGATACAGTTGTTTTACTTGTCGATTCTGCAGAAGGACCTATGCCTCAAACTCGTTTTGTTTTAAGTAAAGCTTTAGAACAAAATTTAAAGCCAATTTTATTTATTAATAAAATAGATAAGAAAGATGCTAGACCTTTAGAAGTGGTTGATATGACCTTCAACTTGTTTATGGAACTTAACGCTACTGACGAACAACTTGATTTTCCGATTGTTTACGGAATTGCCAAAGAAGGAATTGCTAAACTCTCTTTAGATCAAGAAAGTCATAGTATTGAACCACTTTTGGAAACGATTTTAAAACAAGTAGAACCTTTTAAAGGTAATCCAAATGATCCTTTACAACTTCAAATTTCTAACTTAGATTATGATGATTATATTGGTAGACTCGGTATTGGTAGAATTAATAAGGGTAAAATTAAAAATGGGGAAGTTGTTTCTTTAATTAAAAATAATGGTAAAGAAGAATCTTTTCGAATTAGTAAGCTTTTTGTAAATGAAGGTATTAAAAGAGTAGAAAAAGATGTTGCTTATTTTGGCGATATTGTTACTATTGCTGGTTGTGCTGATATTTCGATTGGAGATACGATTTGTGAAAAAAGTGTTATTGATCCTCTTCCACCAATTCATATCGAAAAGCCAACCTTATCTATGAACTTCTTAGTAAATTCTTCTCCTTTTGCAGGTAGAAGTGGTAAATATTTAACGTCTCGTCATATTCGGGAAAGACTAGAGCGAGAACTACAAACGAATGTGGGATTAGTCGTTGAAGAATTAGAAGGCTCCGATGGCTTTAAAGTAAGTGGTCGTGGAGAACTTCATTTGTCTATCTTACTTGAGAATATGCGTAGAGAAGGTTATGAACTTTCTGTATCAAAGCCAGAAGTATTATTTGAAGAACGTGATGGTAAAAAATATGAGCCTTTTGAGAAAGTAATCGTTAATGTTCCTAGTGAATATTCTGGTACCGTTATTAATGATCTTCAAGAGAGAAAAGCTACTTTAGAAGTAATTACAAATAATGAAGAAAATGATTATGTTCATTTAGAGTTTAGTGCTCCTACTCGTGGTCTTATTGGTTATCGTAGTGCATTTATTACGAATACCAAAGGTGAAGGTGTTATGGTTCGAAGCTTTTCCACTTATAAACCTTATGTAGGTGCGATTGCGAGAAGAAAAAATGGTGTCTTAGTATCTATGGAAAATGGTAAAGCTTTGGGTTATTCTTTGTGGAATTTGGAAGATCGTGGTACTCTCATTATTGAACCTGCTACCGAAGTTTATGTTGGCATGATTATTGGTATTCATAATCGTGAAAATGATTTGGATGTTAATCCTTGTAAGAATAAGAATTTAACTAATACGAGAGCAAGTGGTAGTGATGAGGCAATTAATCTTACAAAACCTAAGAAATTTACTTTAGAAGAAGCTTTAGAATTTATTGAAGATGATGAATTAGTAGAAGTTACTCCTACAGATATTCGTCTTCGTAAAAAAATACTTGATCCTAAGAATCGCTTTAGAGAAAATCGTTAAGAGCAATTTGAAGAAAATTGTTCTTTTTTTGCATTAAAAAAAGGGGGATTCCCCTTTTTTATGAATTTAAGCAAACATTGTTCTTGCAAATGTTGTTTTTAATAAATTGTCTTGAGCCATCTGCTCTTATGATATATTGAGCATTTAAAGATACATATGGATTACTACTATCAATGATACTTACTGTAATTACTACTTGATATCCAACTAATCCAGTACCACTTGTATTTTTTATTTTTTGATCATCTACCTCATAATGATAGTCTGCTACGGTAATACCCATACCACTTAAATCATTCATTAATCTGCTAAAATCAGAAGTTGATAAGGTTTCTCTTGGGTTACTATTTGGATTAATAGCACAACCATTTTGAGTTAAATCTACTGATAAAATTGAATTTGTATTATAAGTTGTATTTCCATAAGTACAAGTACTTCCTCCTCCACTAGATGCACTTACAATTACTTCAACACTTGCACTTTTGCCACCAGCTGTTGCAGTGATAGTTACAGTTCCTGCTCCTACGCCAGTAATGTTTCCGTTTGATACGGTTGCAATGCTATTATTTGAACTACTCCATGTAACTGTTCTATTGGTAGCATTTGATGGATATACACGAGCTGTTACTGTTTTGGTTTCACCTACATCTAAATAAATGGTTTTGAAGTTTAGAGAAACACTTGATACATTAACTACTCCTGTAGATCCTCCTCCACCAGATCCAGAACCTGAATTACCACCAGATCCTCCAGATCCGCCTTCATTTTCTTCTATTTTTTCCCATTTGGCTGTTAGAGTTAAATCACTTGTTATTTTGCTATTAAAATTAAATTCTTCATCATTTAAATACCATCCTAAGAAATTATATCCTTCTTTGGTTGGAGCGTCTGGTTCAATTACACTTCCATTTTCACCAACTTTTTTACTTCTAATTTCACTACCTCCATCTGAATTAAAGGTTACGGTATATATATTTCCTTCTACTTCTAATATTGTTAATGTTGCTTCAATTGGCTCTGTTGTATTTTCGTAATTATCAGTTGCAACAATTTTAATGGTGTGTTCACCAACATCCGTTATATTAGAATAATCAACTTGATTTCCTTCTTCATCTGTATCTCCTAGGTAATAAGCAATATTACATTCACTCGTTACATCAAAGCAAGAACTTATAAAGTCTTCTAGTGCATAAGTATCGCCTTCATATATCTCTACATCTTGAAGAATTAATACCGGTTCTCTTGTATCTTCTACAATTAAATTTACCGTGTATTCTTCTCCTTGAAGTTCAATCGTAACTCCATAAGTTGCTGGTGTTAATAAATAATTTGAAACACAATCATATTCTTCAAAATTTGGCTCTTCTTCACTATAAATTTGTTCTACTTCTTCAGTAGTACATAAAGAAGTATCATAGCTTAATTCAAATTCATCTGGATAAGTAATTTTAATCTCGTTTATATCAATATTTTCTAATGTATCAAAATAATCTGTTACCTCTGGAAGTGGTGATCCTGCTTCTATTTTTAACTCTTCTTTTAATTCAAATTCTGGAATTGCTGGTTCTATTGGATCAACTGGTTCACTATTTCTAGTTGCTAAAATTACAACTATTATGATAATGATTAATACTAAAGCTGATAAACCAATAATCAACCACTTTAAGCGATCTTTTTTTGCATACTTTTTTATATAGGTTTCATCAAATATAAATCTCTTTTTCAAGGTTATCCCCGTCCCTTATTATATTACTATTTAATATTATCATGTTTTTTTAAAAATTGCTAGATATTTATGATTTAATTGCAAAGAAAAATGGGATTTAATATCCCATTACCATATCTAGGGTTTCATCATTATCGACAAATTCTTTTACATCAATGATTTCATACTCCTTTTTGGTGTTTCTAATGACAATATTTTTAATGCCAGCATTAATAATCATTCTCTTACACATGGCACATGGTCTTGAATGCTTGACATATTCACCTGTTTTTGCTTCTACTCCTACCATATAAAGGGTGGAATCTAAGCAGTCTTTTCTTGATGCACTGATGATGGCATTGGCCTCAGCATGAACACTTCTACACATTTCATATCTCTCGCCTCGTGGTATTTCCATTTTTTCACGCATACAATAATTTAGGTCAATACAGTTTTTTCTTCCTCTTGGAGCTCCATTGTAACCAGTAGCAATAATTTCGTCATTTTTTACAATTACTGCTCCCCATTTTCTTCTAAGACAAGTGGAACGCTCTAAAGCAACTTCTGCCATGTCTAAATAATAATTAATTTTATCTACCCTGTCCATAAATTCACTTCCTATTTTATTTTAGCAAATTTTTATTTTAAGTACAAGAAAAAAGAAACTCTATTCTTCTTTTAGAGCTTCTTCTAATTCTTCTTTCGTCATTTTGGTATAACCTTTAATACCACGAGTCTTTGCTTCTTCTCTTAATTCTGTTAATGTTTTTTCTTCGGTTGTATCTTCTTCTGGAGTTAATTTACCAGTTTTTACTAAAGAATCAATTTGTTCTTTCGTTAATGTTTCTTTTTCCATTAAAGCATCTGAAAGTAACATTACTAAGTCTTTGTTCGCTTTTAAGATTTCTTCTGCCTTTTTATAACATTCGTTGATAATCTTTCTTACTTCTTCATCAATTTCATGAGCTACTTTATCAGAGAAGTTTTTGGCTTTGCCATAATCACGACCTAAGAATACTCCTTCTTGTTTTTCTTCGTATTCTACTGGTCCTAAATCACTCATACCATACTCGGTTACCATGGCTCTAGCGATATTCGTTGCTCTTTTAAAGTCATCACTAGCTCCCGTTGTGATTTCTCCTAAATACATTTCTTCACTAACACGTCCACCGAGTAAGCCGGTAATTTGGGCTTCTAATTCTTTTTTAGTCATAATACCAATTTTTTCTTCTTTTGGAAGCATCATGGTGTATCCACCAGCGACACCTCTTGGAATAATCGTAATCTTATGAACTTCGTTTGCATCTTCAAGTTTTAAGCCGATTACAGCATGACCAGATTCGTGGATGGCTACTAAACGTTTTTCTTTGTCAGTAATCTTTCTGCTTACCTTGGCTGGACCCATTAATACACGGTCGGTTGCTTCATCAATTTCATCCATCGTAATGGCATCTTTATTACGTCTTACAGCAAGCAAAGCTGCTTCATTTAATAAGTTTTCAAGATCAGCACCACTAAATCCTGGAGTTCTTAGACTTAAGTTCTTTATGTTGACATCTGGAGCTAAAATTTTGTTTTTAGCATGAACTTTTAATATTGCTTCTCTTTCGTTTGCATCTGGTAAGCTTACTGTTACTTGACGGTCAAAACGTCCTGGACGAAGGAGAGCTGGATCTAGAACATCAGGACGGTTGGTAGCAGCCATAATGATAATTCCTTCATTCTCACCAAATCCATCCATTTCTGTTAGCAATTGGTTTAATGTTTGTTCTCTTTCATCATGTCCTCCACCTAGTCCCGTGCCTCTTTGACGACCTACCGCATCAATTTCATCAATAAAGATTAAGCATGGAGCACTTCTTTTCGCATCTTTGAACATTTCACGAACACGTGATGCACCGACACCTACGAATAATTCTACGAAATCAGAACCACTAATATAGAAGAATGGTACATTTGCTTCGCCGGCAACTGCACGAGCAAGCAAGGTTTTACCTGTTCCTGGAGGGCCTACTAATAAGACACCTTTTGGTATTCTTGCACCAAGTCTTTGGAACTTTTTAGGATTTTTTAAGAAGTCAATTAATTCTTTTACTTCTTCTTTTTCTTCTTTTAAGCCTGCTACATCAGAGAATTTGGCTTGATGTTTGTCATCACTAAGTTTTGCTCTACTCTTACCAAAGTCCATAGAGCCTTTATTCGAACTAGCAAGTTTTGAAAATAAAATATATGATATTACAATTAATAATACTAATGGTAATACATTTACGATAATATATAAAACAGGACTTGAACCAGGATCTGGTGCTGTTTCATATTCGGCAATTTCATTTTCTTCACTTAACGTTAAAATATTTGATACTTCCGCTTCAACTACTCTTGCTTCAAATGATTCATTTTCTGCATAACCATCTAATTTACCAGTTATATAATAAATTGATTCACTACTTTTTGGCATGATGGTAATTTCTGTTACTTCGCCTTTTTCTAATGCTGTTAATAATTCTCCTGTTGTTAATTCATTCACTTTTCTTCCACCTAAATTTAGGATAAAGAATGTTGCTATAATAATTACAAACAATACTAGATAAGGGAAAACGTTTCTCATGGTATTGTTTTTCTTTACATCTTTTATGTTCATTTTATTCCTCCTCATATGAAAGTATTATATCATATATTCCATTACTTTCTACATCAAATTTTG
>CALVQS010000012.1 GCA_944358165.1 uncultured Bacilli bacterium
GCTAGAAATTAGGTACAATAATTTTATAGCACATTTCTTTTGGGAGAAATATGCCATAAAATGCTTAATATTATAACCAATAATCTTTTATTTGACAAATCTTATTTTTCATTGTAATATGTAATTGTAAAGTACGAAGTAAAGGGTGAACAAGAAAAGATGAAGAATAACAAATTAATATTAAGCTACTGCAAAAATTTTGAAAAAATAAACAACACAGACTTTTTAGAAGGAGATAATTTATCTTTACAATTAGTAAAGATATACAAAGACTATATTTTCAGCATTGATATATCAAACGAACAAGAACTGCAAAATGCCATTGAAATAGACAAGATTATGGCAAGATACATTGATGATTATTTATTCAGAAAAACACTAAAACAAGAACTACTTCAAGTGAAAGTTAAAAAATGTGGCGATATCATTAAAACAATTGTAGAAAGTATTATTGCCATCTTCCATAAAGTAGAATTTGAAGATACAAGAGTAATTCGTATATCAAGATGGATTTAATAAACACAAAACGTGTTTATTTTTCTTGTCTAATTTGTTATAATGTTAAAGAAGAATAAGAAAAAGAGTGATAAGATGAATTTTTTAGATAAATATAATATTAAAATAACGAATCAAAAATTATTAGAAACAGCCTTAACTCATAGCAGTTATTCAAATGAGCATGGTGGTTCCAATTATGAACGGTTAGAATTTTTAGGAGATGTTGTATTACACCTTATTACCAGTGATTATTTTTATAAAAAATATGATTACCAAGAAGGGGAATTATCTAAGATAAGGGCAAGTTTTGTCTGTGAAGAAGCTCTTGCTCAATATTCAAAAGATGTAGGCATAAACAAGTATATCAAAGTAGGAAATGGCCAAAAAGATAATATCAATGATACAATTATCGCTGATACTTTTGAATCTGTATTAGGGGCTATCTACTTAGACCAAGGTTTTGAAGTTGCTAAAAAGTATGTATTAGAAGTATTAAGTCCTTACGTATTAGAGCATCATGTATTTTTAGGAGATTACAAATCTCGTCTTCAAGAAATGGTTCAAACCGATAAAAAATCTTTAGAATACCGTTTAGTTAGTGAAAGTGGACCTTCTCATGATAAAACATTTGTTTTTGAAGTAGTAATTGACGATATTGTTTATGGTAGAGGAACTGGCAAAAGTAAAAAAGAAGCAGAACAAAATGCAGCCCATGATGCTTTAAAGAAAGTAGCCAAATAGGTGGATTATGTATTTAAAAAGTATTAGAGCATATGGTTTTAAATCTTTTGCTGATAAAATTGATTTAGAAATCAAAAAAGGAATCACAGCAATTGTAGGTCCAAACGGTTCTGGAAAAAGCAATATTGTTGATGCGGTAAGATGGGTTTTAGGAGAGCAATCGGTAAAATCACTTCGTGGAAGCGATACTATGAGTGATGTTATTTTCTCTGGTTCAAAATCTCGTCCTGCCCAAAATAGAGCTTATGTAGCTTTAGTTTTTGATAATTCCGATCATTATTTAAATAGTGATTTTACCGAAGTAGAAGTAAAAAGAGTAATTTATAATACTGGTGAAAATGAATATTATTTAAATAATAGCAAAGTACGTCTAAAAGATATCACGGACCTTTTTTTAGATACCGGAGCAGGCAATGATTCTTTTAATATTATTTCTCAAGGAAGTGTCGCCGATATCATAAGCAGTAAGCCAGAAGCTAGAAGAACAATTTTCGAAGATGCTGCTGGAGTATTAAAATACAAGAAAAGAAAAGAAGTCAGTTTAAAAAAATTAGAAAAAACAAAAGAAAACATTTCAAAAATCAAACTAGTCATTGAAGAATTAGAAAAAAGTGTAAAACCATTAAAAAAGCAAAGTGAAGTAGCTAAAAAATATTTAAATTTAAAAGAAGAACTAAAAAATATCGATATTGCTTTAATTGCAAGTGATGTATCAAAAATAAATATTGATTACAAGAAAATGAAAAAAGAAGTCGAATCATTAGAACAAGAACTTGCCAAAATGACTTCGACGGATGCGGAAGATACATCAAAATTAGAAAAACTAAAACTAGAAAATCTGAAATTAGATGAAGAAATCACGAAGAAAAACAACGAATTTTTAGATTTAACTGAAAATTTAGCAAGTCTAGAAGCGGAAAAACTAGTTACAATGGAGCGTAAAAAATACAATGCCGAGCAAAGTAATTTAGAAGAAGCAATGATTAAACTAAAAGAAGAAGAACTTGCTTTAAAAAAGGAGCTAGCAACCGAAAAACTAAAACTAGATGATATTGTAAATGATATTAAAGAAAAATCGATCGAAAAAGACAAAAGTGATAATGATTTAATTATGGCCAAAGTAAAAAAGAACAACTTAAATGCCAAAATAAATGATCATGCCAAAGAAATATTAGTATTAGAAAACAAAATTGAAATACTAAAAGACAATATTAATAATCATTCAAAACTACCAAATGCAGTTCGAAGTGTTTTAAATAATATGCGTTTGCATGGAGTTCATAATACGATTGGAAATATAATTGAAACAGAAGGAATGTACGAAGAAGCCATTTCTACTTCTTTAGGAGGAGCATCCAACTTTTTAGTAGTGGAAGATGAAGCATCCAGTAAAGAATGTATTTCCTTCTTAAAAGAAAATCGTTTAGGAAGGGCAACATTCTTTCCTCTAAATGTAATAAAACCTAGAGAAATTCCTGCATCAGAATTAGCAAAAATAAAAAATGAAGCAGGGCTCATTGATATTGCTAGCAATCTGGTAAAATACGATAAAGAATATGATTCTATCATCAAAAATCAATTAGGTAATGTCTTAGTGGTAAATAACATTGATTCTTTAAATAAAATTGGTAAATTATTAGATTATCGTTATAAAATTGTATCACTAGATGGCGAAGTGTTATATGTTGGTGGTTCTATTACAGGTGGTGCTAGTAGATCAAATAGTTCTTTAAATGAAAAATTAGAACTAAATGAACTTGCAGAAAAATTAGAACTAACGAAACTTGAATTAGAAAACTTAAATAATGAATACAAAACATTTAATGACAGCTTTAACAATCTAGAGCAAAAAAATATGGAATTATCAAAAAATTTAATTAATTTAAATGAAATATTAAATACTAGAACGAATAAAGTAAGAACGATTGAAGATGAGTTAGCTAAAAAAGAATTAGAAATCAAAGGGAATGAAGAAATTGGAACCAACAAACTAGATCAAAAACTAGTAAGCATCTTAGAAGAAACGAATAGTGTTTCTAGCAAAAAAGAAGAAGTAAATCTAGAATTAAACAAATTAAAGAAAGAAAAATCTGATTTAGCTTTAAAGATCAATGAAATGGAAACGAAAAATCATAAAGCAAATTCAGAATACAATCGTCTTCAAAACACCTTAAGAGAAAAAGAAGTAGCTTTAGGAAAATATGATGTAAAATTAGACAATTTACTTTTGAACTTATCAGAAAACTATTCCATGACTTACGAATATGCTTGTGCGAATTTTGAACTTGATTTAGATGAAGAAACCGCTAGAGAGAAAGTAGACACCTTAAAAAAGGAGATTGCCAGTCTTGGAGAAGTAAATACTGGTTCTATTGCCGAATACAATCGAGTAAATGAACGTTATGAATTTTTATTAAAACAAAGCAAAGACTTAGAAGATTCCAGTGAAGAATTAAAAGGAATTATTACAGAGATGGATAAAATCATGACGGAAAAATTTAAAACAACATTTGATGCCATTAGCAAAGAATTTAATCATGTCTTCCGAGCATTATTTAAAGGGGGAAGGGGAACCTTACGTCTTACAAACCCAGAAGATTTATTAAATACAGGAATTGAAATTGAAGCAGAACCTCCAGGAAAAAAATTAAATTCGATTGGTCTACTTTCCGGTGGAGAAAAAACATTAACAGCGATCGCTGTCTTATTTGCCATATTAAATGTCAAACCTAGCCCATTCTGTATTTTAGATGAAGTAGAAGCAGCTTTAGACGAAGCGAATGTCGATACTTTTGGCAAATATTTACAAGAAAGAAAAAACAGGAGTCAATTTATTTTAATCACCCATAAGAAAAGAACAATGGAATATGCGGATGTCTTATATGGTATGACCATGCAAGAGTCTGGTGTAAGTAAAATTGTCAGCGTCGACTTAGAAGAAGCCAAATAAAAAACAGGAAAAAACCTGTTTTTTTAAATTTCTCGATATTTATCAGCATCTTTAAAAGGATTTTTGGGATCAATATGATCAATAAATAAAATTCCATTCAAGTGATCAATTTCATGTTGAAAAGCAATCGCAATATCTTCTCTTACCCGAATTCGAAAAGAATTTCCATCCATATCTTGAGCTTCTACAGTAACTCTAGCATATCTTGGTACAATGCCTTCCACTTCTCGGTTAATGCTTAAGCAACCTTCACCTTCACCAACATAAATCATTTCTTCACTATGACTAATAATTTTCGGATTGATAATAATATAATCTTTAAAAGAACCATCTTCTAGTTCTTCTACAATTACAAAGATTCTTTTGGGAATACCAGTCTGAACATAAGCAAGGCCCATACCTGCTCTTAAATCATATTCTTCTTCATATTCTGGCATTTGACTCATTTTAAGGTAAGTAATCATATCCTTTATATGATCTTTATCTTCTTTTGCCAAAGGGAATGTGACTTCACTACTTTTCTCCCTTAATCTCTTATCTACTTCATCTAAAATAACAATATCTGGTAACTTCATATCATACACCCCTCAAGTGGTTTTATTCTATCATAAATTTTAGATTTTGTAAAATAAAAAAGGAAGAAAAACCTTCTCCCTAATTATTGTTTCCGAAGCTCCATCCAGCTCCAATGATAATAACAAGTAAGATAAATAGGACAATCCAAATAGCAGCACCTATGCCATAACCACTTGTATATCCAGCATATCCTGTATTACAAGGTTGGTATCCATAGCCACCACCATAGTAACCATTATTTCCATAATAATACATATTTATACCTCCTTTATGTATCTATTATAGTTTACTCATTTAGGCACCATTTTGACATTAAAATACGGAAGTTTTTAAAATTTCTTTAAAATAGAGTAGGAATATGTTAAACTAATAATAGGGTGTTAATCATGAAAAAGCTAATAAGTAAAATGGATTTATGGTTACTTTTAATTATGGTGATATATAGTATCATCGGTTTAATCATGATTTTTTCGGCATCAAGTGTATCAACCGTCTTAAGATATAATGTACCTCAATATCATTTTTTCGTAAGACAAGCGATCTTTTTAGTAGTAGCATTTTTCTTAGGCTTTTTAATAGTAATTCGCTTTCCAACAAGTAAATATAAATACATCATTCCCTTTGCAGTAGCAGGAATCATTGTTGCCCTAATTGGTTTATTTGCTTACGGACGTATTACCAATAATGCTCAAAGTTGGTATGATTTAGGTCCCTTTGCACTTCAACCAAGCGAATTTGCCAAATCGATTATTATTGTTTTTCTAGCAGTTGCTTATAGTAGATTAGAAAAGAAAAAAACGACGAATATTTACAACTTCTTAATACCAGTTGCTATCTGTTTATTAATCGCTGTATTAATTGCTATGCAACCAGACTTAGGAACAGCTCTAATCATTTGTGGAATTACTTTCTTTGTTTTTATTAGTATTCCTTATGTAAAACAAAACATAGTAAAAGTCTTAAAAATTGGAGCAGTATGTTTAGTAATTGCCGTTTTAGCTCTACTTTATAGTGGTACCGAGCTCTTAAATTCAAGACAATTACAACGTTTTGAATTCCGTAATCCATGCGAAAGATATCAAGAAAACACGGGTTATCAAGTTTGTAATGGTTTTATTGCTATTCATAATGGAGGATTATTTGGTGTAGGGCTTGGAAACAGTAGTCAAAAATATTTATATTTACCAGAGAGTCATACGGACTTTATTTTCCCAATTATTGTAGAAGAACTAGGATTAATTGTAGGTATTTTATTAATTGTCGGCTATATGATTATGCTATGGCGAATTCTAAAAATAGCGAGAAGTGCCGAAAATTTAAGATTAAGTATCCTAGCTTATGGTGTATTCCTTTATTTGTTGTTCCATATTTTAATTAACTTGTTAGGTATTTTAGCGTTAATTCCTCTAACTGGTGTACCACTTCCATTCTTAAGTTATGGTGGATCATTCACAATTAATGTTGTAATTATGTTATTTGTTGTAGAAAGAGTAAGTATTGAAAATAAAACAATTAAAGCCAAAAAAGAAATGGCAAGTATCACAGGATAAGGAGAAGTATATGAAAATAGAAAAAGTAAAAATATTTAGAAATAGTACAAATAAGACGACAGAAGTAGAAAGAAAAGTAATAGAAGAACTAAATAAAAATGATTTCAAACTAGTTCAAGAAAATTATGATTTAGCCATTTCCATAGGTGGAGATGGAACTTTCTTAAAAATGGTAAATGAAACGAATTTTAAAGAAGTCTTATATTATGTTGGAATTAATACAGGGAATCTTGGATTCTTACAAGAATTAACAACAGATGATTACGAGAAATTTATTCAAGATTTAGCAAACAATATTTTAATAGAAGATACTAAGTCTTTAGAAGAAATCATCGTCACAACCAAATATAAAACGATAAGTTATTTTGCATTAAATGAAGTTGTAATAAGAAACAAGAATTTAAAAGCTTTAGAAACAGATATAAAAATAGATAACGTGCTTCTAGAAGAATTTGTTGGAGATGGCATACTTATCAGTACCAATGTTGGAAGTACTGCCTATAATATGAGTTTAGGAGGAAGTATTATCGATAAAGAGATACAAGCATTATCTCTAACTCCAATCGCTCCTTTAAAAAATGCAAGATATCATAATTTAGATAATTCAATTATTCTTTCAAGCAAAAGAGTAATTGAATTAATTCCTACATCACCAAACTTAATATTAACATTTGATGGTAAAAATGAAGAAATTGAAAATGTCATAAAAATAGAGGTAAAGTTAAGCAATCGTAAAATAAAATGTTTAACAACCCAAAACAACAATTTTATTAAAACAATTCATAATAAAATAATAGGGTAAAAGAAAAAGTCATAAGTAATGTTATGGCTTTTTTCGTGGATAAGGGTTTCTTTCATCGGTTAATTCTAAGAGATAATCTACACTTGTATTATAATACTTGGCTAATTTAATTAAGCTATCTTTATCAATACTAATTTCATCATTTTCGTATCTAGAATAGGTCTGTTGACTCACATTTAATAGTTGAGCAAGATCAGATTGCTTTAAATCTTTGTCTTCTCTAATATCTCTCAATCTTTCCATAATCTTCACCAATCAAATTTTACAATATTCGCAAAAAGAGTATTGACATATATCCGTAATACGCGTAAAATAATATTAAGATACACGTAATAAGCGTATCAACTATTTATAAATAAGTAAATGAAGTGATACTTCACGAAAGGGTGTTATTATGAATTTCGAAACATTAAAAAGAAGTCATTTAAAAAGAAACATTATAATAGGAGTAGTAGCAGTACTCCTAATAAGTGCAATTATATTAAATTTCACAAGAGCAAAATACCGAGTAACCCAAAGCATTCCTTTAGCTAACGGAACTATTAATTATATACCATATGATTTTAAAATGGTTGCTATGTATCAAAAAGAAGATGGTGGTGAATATATAGAAATAGAACAAATGCCATCAAGTGGATATGTTATAAATGAAGAAAAAAGTTATTGTGAAATAAATGGTGAAAAAGATAATAATGTTAAATTGTCAACCATAGATGGTAATCATACATTTGCTAACTTACAAAAAGGTTCAAAATGTTACCTTTATTTTGATGAAAAAACATTAACAGTAGAATCAATTATTGCTAATAAAACAATATCTGACGAGAGAAGTGGAACCATTACAGGAGTTTTAACAGATAATACCACAGGAATAGTTTATAGCGTAGCAGATGATTGGGGAACAAGTTATGCATATGCAGGAGTAGTAGATGATAACTGGGTAGAATTTGCAGGATACTGGTGGAGAATTATAAGGATCAATGGAGATGAAAGCATTCGAATGATTTATCAGGGAGATAGTGCAAATGCAACAGGACCAGAAGCTCAATTAAGTAATACAAGTGAATATAATAGTTCGCATCGGGATAATGCCTATGTAGGATATATGTATGGGAGTATAGAAGCAAGTAGTTATTCATCAACGCATGCCAATAATAATAATAGTACAATTAAAGATGTATTAGATAATTGGTATAAAAAGAACATATTAGATAAAGGTTATGATGGATATGTAAGTAAAGAAGCAGGATTTTGTAATGATCGAAGGATAGCAACATCAAGCGAAACATTCTGGACAGACGATACAAAAAGAGGATATGGAAGCAATACTACAGCTTACGCACCATTTTCAAGATATTATACCACTAGTGGTAGTTTAAGAACTTCTTCGCAGACACCAACATTAAAATGTAGTCAATCAAATGATTTATTTACAACAAGCGGAAGTAGTAAAGGAAATCATAAATTGACCTATCCAGTAGGACTAATAACAGCCGATGAAGTAGTCGTAGCAGGAGGATTTGCAGGAAAACCAAATGGTAGCTTCTACCTATATATTGGTCAAAATTATTGGACGATGTCTCCGGCTTTAGCTATAACTGCTTCTGTGTTCTATATGTGGCCGGATGGTCAGCTCGGCACCAGACAGGTGACTAGCGACCATGGTATTCGTCCTGTAATCAATTTAAAGGCAGATGTCACTATAACTGGATCAGGGACAACTGATGATCCATACAGAGTTGCATCCTGATTAACAAACAAATCTCAAAAAAACTAGGTGAAACCTTAAGAAAAAATACTATAAATACATCCGGTGAATAAGTTTTAGAAGAAAAACAGATAAAAATATATATAAATGTTAAAATAAAAACTGATTAATATGTCAAAGTTAAAAGTTGATAATTTATCTGTTTTTTGTATATTTTAATATACTTATGATATCTCATAATAAAGTTTTTATATGAAATAATTACATATTATGATAAAATTATTTCGAAAGCAATTATTAAAGGTGGTAAAGTAAGATGAAATTTAAATATCCATTGCCAATTAGAATAGAAAAAATCATAAATGATGCAGAATTAAAAGAGATAAGCATTGGATGTTCTGATTCACAAGTGGTAAAAATAAAAAAGGATGGTAGAACTTTTTACTTAAAAATTATGAAAAATGGTAAGTTGCTTCGAGAATATGAAAAGCTAAAGTGGCTAGAAGGTAAATTACCAGTACCTAAGGTAATTGAGTATATTCAAGAATATGGTAATGATTATTTAATTACCGAAGAAATGCCTGGGAAAATG
Organism: uncultured Bacilli bacterium; assembly: GCA_944358165.1. Lineage (GTDB taxonomy): Bacteria > Bacillota_I > Bacilli_A > RF39 > UBA660 > Caccenecus. The sequence goes on from CALVQS010000012.1 coordinate 9,418, forward strand.
TTATGTGATCAATATTATATAAATAATCCTGATAATGCTATGCTAGTTTTAAAAGTTGCTTTTCAAAATATATTTTCTATAGATATATCAGATTGTCCATTTAATGTTTCAAATGAATATAAATTATCTCTAATTGAAGATAATATAAATAAAGGATTAGTAAATGATTTATCCTTAAGTGCAGAAACTAGGAAAAAATTTGGAACAGCACAGAATTTACTTGAGTATTTGAAGAATAATCGTTTTCAAGAGGAATTCGTTTTTTCACACGGGGATACTAGTCTACCGAATATATTTGCTTTTAAAGATAAATTGACTGGTTTAATTGATGTAGGAGAAAGTGGAATTGCCGACAAATGGTTTGATTTGGCTATTTGTGAAAAATCCATTTTAAGAAACTATGGTAAAGAATATATAGAAAATTTTTATGACGCTTTAAATATAAAAAGAGATGACTTTAAAATAAATTATTATTTGTTAATGATGGAATTGTATTTATAATTATGCTATTTCCTAATACAACTCTTTTCTTATTGCTCTTATACATAAAATAACAATAATAAAAATATCAATTATTTCTGCTATAACTAAAGAATACATACCAATATGACACATTGATAAAATAGCCATCGTACTTAATTTAACAATAACCGCTACCATTGTAATAAACATGGTAGTTTTTGCTTTTCCAATCGCTTGTAACACACTTTGAAGTGGTCCTTCCAAATAAAAGAGAACGAAGAATGGCGCAAGTATTTCAATATATTCACATCCCTTAGTAGTATTATATAAAGTAAGTAGCAATGGTTCTCTGAAAAGATAAATAAAACCTGAAAAAACACCACCAACAAGAAAGGATAAAATAATCGCTTGCTTAAGTCTTCTTTTTACCATAACATAGTTTTTATGATAAAAGAATCTAGATATTTCGGGAAGCAAACTAGAAGAGATCGCTGCAATAAAAAAAGAGGGCATAGATAAAAGAGAAATCGTATAAGCATTATAAGCCCCATATTCATTCAAAATAAAATCCATAGAATATCCAGCAAAAAGTAAAATATTTGTTAAAATTATTGGTTCAAAGAAAAAACCAATATTACCCACTAATCTTCCAGATACCGTTGGAATAGAAATACTTAAAATTTCTTTGGTTGTTTTAAGATCTGGTTTTAAATCTTCTTTAGTAATTTTAAACTTTTTAGGTAGGAAAACTAAGAAGGTAAGAATGGAGGCAACCTCAGAGACAATACTAATTAAAATAAGTCCCATAACCGAATATACAATCCCTTTATTTACTAAAGTAGGAATGACTAAAAAGATTAAAATGATTCTTACGATCTGTTCAATAATATTAGAAATAGTATGCGGAGCCATTTTTTGTTTTCCATAAAAATATCCTTTTAAAATACTAGAGATCGAAACAAAAGGGAATGTGAGTGCCATAGCCATAAGTAAAGTACTAGTTCTTTCATCATGTAAAAGAAAAGAAGCAATAAAATCTTTACTAAAATAGATAATAAAAATAACAACAAGATTTAAACTAAGTGTAATAATGGTAGCGCTAGAAAGGATTTTTAAACTTTTTGTCTTATGTTCACTAATTAATTTAGATATAACAACAGGAAGTGACAAAGTAGCAATCGTAAGAAGAAGAGAATAGGTAGGCATAACAAGAGAATAAAGATTAATCGCATCACTTCCCACCATTCTTGTATAAATAATGCGAATAGCAAACCCCAAGAGTTTTGTCACGAGTCCACCAATCATTAAAATAAAAGTAGCTTGTAAAAATTTATTCTTCATAAGGTCCCCCTTTTAAAATTTTATGTTTTAGTATATAATTAAATATATGAAACGAAATTTTATTTAGTAGGTGACAAACATGAATAATGAAATTAAATTTAAAAATCTAACAGAACTTTATGAGCGAATCTTACCAGCTCTAAAAAGTAAAGCAAGAGAACTACATAAAAAAGGAATGAATTATATTTATGAAGAAGACATTTGGAATTATTTAAAAAATTATAAATGGACTACTTCTAGTTCTCTAGATTTAGGAGATATGGTAAATGATATTTTTAATATTGAAGAGAAAGAACTAGATAGTTATGTCAAAAGTGAATTAAAAAATTATCGAAGAGATGTAAACAAGGGAGAGATTTAAATTGAAACAAGAAGAAGATGCGATAACTTTTGAAAGTGTTTATGATGAAATAAAAGAAAATATCAAAGATACCGATGAGTTATTAAAGATAAAAGAAGCATATAACTTTGCTAAAGAAAAACACAAGGGCATGAAGCGATTAACAGGCGAGGATTTTATAACTCATCCTCTTCACGTTGCCCAAATAGCGAACAGCTTAAATGTAGATGCCACCACGATTATTGGAGCACTCCTCCACGAAGTTATGAATAATGGTGAAACAGCTCTAAGTGAAATTGAAGAAAAGTTTGGCAGTACCGTTGCAACGATTGTCGATTCCATTACCAAGATTAACAAACTTGAATTAGTAGACGATTCCGAATCAAGTGCGATCTATTTAAGAAAAGTTTTAGTAGGTTTAGCAACAGATGTACGGGTTTTATTTATAAAATTAGCAGATCGTCTTCATAATATGCGAACCAATTATGCGATTAATCCGAAAAAGCAAAAGCAAAAAGCTTATGAAACCATGGCTGTTTTAATACCGATTGCCCACCGTCTAGGAATAAATTCAATCAAAAGTGAACTAGAAGATTTATGTTTATATTACACGAAACCAGATGTTTACAACGATATTTTAGAAAAGCTAAGTGAAACCAAGAAAGAATTAAATTCGTCTTTAGAAGAAATGCAAGAAAGTATTACGGAAATACTAACAGAACAAGGTTTAAAATTTAAAATCAAAGGTCGTGTAAAAAGCGTTCATAGTATTTATAACAAATTATCAAACGGTAAAAAATGGAATGAAATTTATGACATTCTAGCTTTAAGGGTAATTCTCGAAACCGTAAGTGATTGTTATCTAGCTGTAGGACTTGTTCATGCGAAATATAGACCAATCCCAAATCGTTTCAAAGATTATATTGCTATGCCGAAAGCAAACATGTATCAAAGCTTACATACCACGGTTTTTGGCGTAGATGGTCATTTATTTGAAGTACAATTTCGGACTTATGAAATGGATGAATTTGCTGAAAAAGGTATGGCTTCCCACTGGTCTTATAAAGAGCATGGAACGAAAAAAGTTCAAAATATTATGGAACAAAAACTAGAGATGTTCCGTAACTTAATTGAAACTCATGAAGAAGTAGATGATCTTGCGTTTGCCAAAGATGTAACAAGCGATATGCTAGCAGAAATGATTTATGTATTTACACCAAAAGGAGACGTTGTCGAACTTCCACGAGGAGCTACTCCAATTGATTTTGCCTACCGAATCCATTCTGATGTAGGAGATAAAACAGTTGGTGCGATTGTCAACGATACCATTGTTCCTTTAAATCACAAATTGGAAAACAATGATATCATCAAAATTAAGACCAATCCAAACAGCACTCCAAACAAAGATTGGTTAAACTTCGTAAAAACCAACCAAGCCAAAAACAAAATCAAATCTTATTTCAGCAAGCAAGAGCGAACTTTCATGATTGAAAAAGGAAAAGATATTTTAGAAAAAGAACTTCGCAAAAGAAAGTTATCTTTTAGTGAAATCATGAGTGAAGAAAACGTTAAAAAGATATTAAAAGATTTAAAACTAAAAGACTTAGATGATATTTATTTATCAATCGGAACATTAAGATATACTGCAGGCTTTATTATTAATTTAACGAGTGAAGCAAAAGCAAATGTCGAAGATGCTTTAATTGAAAAAGTAAATAAAGAATCCAAAGTAGAAGGAAACTATAAAAACGATATTATTGTCGCTGGAATTGGAGATATTTTAGTAAATCTCGCCAAATGTTGTAAACCAGTAAAAGGGGATGAAATCATTGGTTTTATCACCAAAGGTCAAGGAATCACGGTTCACAAAAAGAATTGTCCAAACATTATAGATAAACAAGAGAGAACAATCGAAGTAAAATGGAATGATAAAAGTGAATCTACTTATTTAACAGATTTATTTATTGAAACCGATAATAACAAAAATTATTTATCCGATATCATTGCTACTTTTACAAAGAGAAATGTTCATATTGATTCTTTTAAAGCCAAAGAATTCACGAACCGTTATATATATGAAGTAACAATCAAAGTAAAAAACAAAGAAGAAGTTGAAAAAATCATTCTAGATTTAGAAATGCTTTCTTTTGTAGGAGAGGTAAGTAGGGAAAGAGTATGAGAGTATTAGTTCAAAGAAGTAAAAAAAGTAGTGTATCAGTAAATGAAAAATTAGTAAATGAAATTGAAAAAGGTCTGGTCTTATTAGTAGGTTTTACCCAAAAAGACACTTTTGAAGATTTAAAAAAGCTTGCTAAAAAAGTAGTTAATTTAAGAATCTTTGATGATGAAGAAGGTGTAATGAATAAATCTATATTAGATGTAGGTGGCGAAATCTTATCAATTAGCCAATTTACACTATATGCCAACACCAAAAAAGGAAATCGTCCTTCATACATTGAAGCCTTAAATGGCGAAGAAGCAATTAAGCTATATGAAGAATTTAACAAAGAATTAAACAGTTATACCACAACTAAACCTGGCGTTTTTGGTGCAGAAATGACAGTGAAAATAACAAATGATGGGCCAATTACCATTTTATTAGAAAGCTAAAACACAACAATCATAATTTGAAGCAAAACTAGCCAAATTTAAATCGAAAAATATTTACATTCCTCTAAAATTTTGATATAATCTATTTTACCCTTAAAAAAGGGAAAAGAAACGGAGGAAAAAAATGAAAAAAAATGTAGTTCCTGCGAGTTATGAAGATGGGTTAATATTGTTTTACAATAAGTATTTAAATTTAGGTTTAGGTGAAGGATACTTAACAGAATTAGTAAGTAGATGTGCCAAATTATGGAGCAAAAAAAGATTAAGTAAAACCGAAGATTTAAGTAAAAAGAACTTAAACAAGTTTTGCTTTAATATAAAAGATTATGCTTCATTATCAAATTTAGATCAAGATTTTATTAATTTCTTTTATTGTACTTATTTAAGAATTACGAGTAATTACGGAGTAATCATAGACTCTTTTGGTACAATAAAAAGTTTTGAATTTGATGATTCAACAAATGAAATAGAGCAAAATGAATTAATTAAAAATATTGGCTTAAATATTTTTGAATTTTTAAACAAATTAACACCTGGCCTAGACAAAGATGAAAAAGAAGAAGAAGCTGAGAATGTTATTTTACAAAATGTCTTATCTTCTAAAATTTATAAAGCAATCTATGAAAAAATAATGCAGGAAGAAAATTTAATGAAAGCGTCTTTATTTGCTTTAGCAAACAGAGAAATCATTGAATATGAAGAAGAGTTAAAAGAAACTTTAGATTATGAAAAATTATTTGTAAAAAAAGCTATACGTTCTCGTTCACGTCGTTAAAAAGACTTGACGAACAAGAAAAAATATAATAAAATAAATTATATGAATATTTTTCTAAAGAAAGACCAAGTATAATTAGGTTTCACTTAAAAGAGAGGGCTAGTATGCTGAGAATGCCTAAAGTGTAATAATTAGAAAGACAGCTTTCATAATTTAGAAAACGCAGAAATGTTGCGATAAAAGTTCAAGGGTACTTAGTAAAATAAGGTGGCACCGCGGGTCTAGGATATGACTTCAGGGTATCAATATTAACATGATTAAAGTGTATCAATATTGATATCAGGGTATCATACAAACTCGTCCTTATGTTACTAAGTTTTTTTATTTTAAGGAGGGATTTATGGAAACAATTTATGGCCTAAAGGCAAAAGAAGTGCAATATATCACAAGAGTATTTGAAACAGCTTGTGAATATTACAATTATGAATTCATAAAAACAGACAAAAATGTTTTAGAAGAAGGAGAAAGAATTTACAAAGAAAAAGAATTAGCAAAAGCCAAGTTTTATTATATAAAAAAAGAAGAAATTGGTGCATTTGCTCTAGGCTTTAAAACAAGTCTAATTGATGCTGAAATAATTTCAATGTCTTATCGTATTTTAGAAGAAATGGCTGTACCAAACCTAACGGTAAAAATAAATACAAGCGATAATAGTTTACTAGATTACTTAGATTATCTAGATATTGATTATGAAGTAAATAATGATATAAAAGAAAATGATACATCTCTTACTTTCGAGTTAATAAGCACGATAGAAAAGCAAGCGCAAGTAATTGGAAGTGGCATGAAAGACATAAAGAAAAACATTACTTCTTTTAGCATAAATAAAGAAAACTTGAGAAATGTATTAGAAGAAGTAGCAAACTTCAAAGAAACGAAAAGCATTGATGTTTACATCACTTCTACAACTTTAGAAGAAACTCTAACAGCGATACGTTTAATTCAAGATTTACGTTGGAGTGAAATTATAACCGAAATGGATTATCAAAATAGGAGTCTAGATGAGCAACTAGAAGAAGCAAGCGCTTTAAATGCAAGAATGGTAATTAAATTAAATAGTGAAGATTTAAAAAAAGGTTTAATTACGGTTGAAGATTATTTAACCAAAGAAGAAACCAAAGTAGATGAAAATGAAATACTAGATTATATAATCAGTAATTTATAGGAGGATTAAGATGGAAAATATTTATAGAAACAAATACTGTGGAGAAATTACCAAGGAAGATGCTGGAAAAACCGTAAGAATTGCTGGATGGATTAATTCTATTCGAAACTTAGGAAGTTTATGTTTCTTAACCATTCGTGATGAAACCGGTTTAGTTCAAGTAATTAGTGAAGAAATAGAAAAACTAGAAGGATTAACCAGAGAATCAGCAGTAACTCTTACTGGTATCGTAAGATTAAGAGAAAAAGATATCAACCCAAACATGAAAACAGGAGAGATTGAAATTCTTTTAGATGAGATTACAGTTTTAGGAAAATGTGCGAACGTTTTACCTTTTGAAATCAATCGTAGCAAGGAAGCAAATGAAGAAACGCGTTTAAAATATCGTTATCTAGATTTAAGAAATCCACTAGTTCACGATAAAATTTTATTCCGTACCAAAGTAATTGATGAAATCAGAAAGATTATGAAAGGCCTTGATTTTACAGAGATTACAACACCAATTATTACTGCATCTAGTCCTGAAGGAGCAAGAGACTTTGTCATTCCATCTAGAAATTATAAAGGGAAATTTTATGCCCTACCTCAAGCTCCCCAAATTTACAAGCAACTTTTAATGGTATCAGGGTTTAACCGTTATTTTCAAATTGCTCCATGCTTCCGTGATGAAGACTGTAGGAGAGATCGTACTTTAGAATTCTATCAACTAGATTTTGAAATGAGTTTTGCAACCGAAGAAGATGTCTATGCTGTTGGTGAAACCGTCTTTTATGAATTATTTACCAAATTTTCTCAAAAGAAAGTATCTCCAAAACCATTTAGACGCATTCCTTATAAAGAAGCAATGCTAAAGTATGGATCTGATAAGCCAGATTTAAGAAATCCCTTAGAAATTGTGGAACTTACCGAGATTTTTAAAGATACAACTTTTAATGGTTTTAAAGGAAAATGTGTTCGTGGAATCAAAGTGCAAAAAATCGACAAGTCAAACTCTTGGTATAAAAAATTAGAAGAATACATGAAAGAAAAAGGTGCGGAAGGTCTAGCTTACATTAAAGTAGAAGAAGACTCAAGCTTAAAATCAACAATTACCAAATTCTTAAGTGAAGAAGAAATTAAGAACTTAAAAGAAAAATTAAACTTAGAAGCTGGAAACGTTTTATTTATAATTGCTGGAGCAAAAGACGTTGCCAAAATCTGTGGTATTTTAAGGACGAAACTTGGTGAAGAATTAGAATTAATTGATCAAAATGTCTTTGAATTTTGTATCATCAATGATTTTCCAATGTATGAATGGAATGAAGAAGATGAAAAATGGGATTTTGGGCATAATCCATTTAGTATGCCAAAAGGTGGTTTAGAAGCTTTAGAAAAGGAAAATCCTGGTGATATTGTAGCAAATCAATACGACTTTGTTTGTAACGGAAATGAAATGGCTAGTGGAGCCGTACGAAATCATGATATCGAAATTATGAAAAAAGCATTTGATCTTGCTGGATACAACGAAGAAACGATTAAAAACAAATTCCGCTCTTTATATACAGCCTTCCAATTTGGAGCACCTCCTCATGCCGGAATGGCACCTGGCATTGACCGAATCATCATGCTTTTAACAGATGAAGAAAACTTAAGAGAAGTACAAGTATTCCCACCAAATGTAAGTGGTATGGATTTACTAATGGGTAGTCCAAATGAATTAGAAGAACGTCAATTAAGAGAATTACACATTAAAATAAGAGATTAGGAGGATCATTATGGATTTAAGAGATTTATTTAAAAATATAGAAGAATATGTCGGAAAAGTGGTTAAAGTAAATGGCTGGATTAGAAATCATCGGGATCAAAAAACATTTGGCTTCATTGATTTTTCAGATGGTACCGATTTTGAACATTTACAAATCGTTTATGATAACACATTAGAAAATTTTGAAGAAATTGAAAGTCTACTTGTAGGAAGTGCAATCGAAGCCGAAGGAACGATTGTTGCATCCACAGGTTCGCAAGCATATGAAATGCATGCCACGAAAATCAAATTATTAGGAGCTTGTCCAGAAGATTATCCAATTCAACCTAAAAGACACACAAGAGAATTTTTAAGAGAACAAGCTTATTTAAGACCTAGAACCAATCTATTTCAAGCAGTTTTTCGAGTAAGAAGTATTGCAGCTTTTGCCATTCACAAATATTTCCAAGATCGTGGATATGTCTATTTTCATGCTCCATTAATTACGGCTAGTGATTGTGAAGGTGCTGGAGAAATGTTCCAAGTAACAACACTGCCAATAGATAAGCTAAAGGGTGAGGTCGATTATAGCAAAGATTTCTTTGGAAAAATGACCAATTTAACCGTAAGTGGTCAATTAGAAGCAGAAACCTTTGCGCTTGCTTTCAAAAAAACCTACACCTTTGGTCCAACTTTCCGTGCTGAAAACTCCAATACCAAAACTCATGCTTCTGAATTTTGGATGATTGAACCAGAAATAGCATTCTGTGATTTAGAAGGGGACATGGATATTATGGAAGACATGTTAAAATATATTGTCAAATATGTTTTAGAACATGCTCCAAAAGAAATTGAATTCTTTGATCGCTTTGTAGAAAAAGGTTTAAAAGAAAAACTAGAACGTTTAGTAAATAGCAAATTTACTCGTATCGATCATACCGATGCCATTACTATTTTAAAGAAGGCAGATGTGAAATGGGAATTCTCACCAGAATATGGAGAAGATATAGCAAAAGAACATGAAAAGTATATCACAGAATATTTTAATGGCCCGGTATTTATCAAAAACTGGCCAAAAGACATTAAAGCTTTTTATATGAAGCAAAATCCGGATGGCAAAACAGTCGCTGCTGTCGACCTAGAAGTTCCCGGAGCTGGTGAATTAATGGGTGGTAGCCAAAGAGAAGAAGACTATGACAAATTAGTTTCTAGAATGAAAGAGTTAAATATGGATAGTACAGGTATGGATTGGTATTTAAATTTAAGAAAATATGGTGGATGCATTCACTCAGGCTTTGGAATGGGCTTTGAACGTTTGCTAATCTATCTAACAGGGGTAGATAATATTCGTGATGTAATCCCATATCCAAGAACACCAAAAAACTGTGAATTTTAGGAGGTCAAAATGAAGAAAATTATTGCGATTGTAGGAATGTGTGGTTCTGGTAAATCAGTTGCCTGCGATCTCTTAGAGCAAAAAAGTTTTAAAAAAGTATACTTTGGAGGAGTGACTTTAGAAAAATTAAAAGAAGAAAATCTAGAAGATACTCCCGAAAACGAAAAATATATGCGTGAAAAACTAAGAAGTGAACTCGGAATGGGAGCTTATGCAATCGTTTTACTTCCCAAAATAAAAGAACTAGCAGACACTTATGATGTCGTTTTAGATGGCCTTTATTCCTGGGATGAATTAAAGATTTTAAAAGAAGAATTTCAAGACCAACTAACTTCGATTGCCATCACTGTTGACCGTAGTACCAGATATGAAAGATTGTCTTTACGTCCTATTCGCCCCTTTACAAAAGAAGAAGCAATCAAAAGAGATATTTCAGAAATCGAAAATATTGCCAAAGCAGGACCAATCGCTTATGCCGATTATTACATTGATAACAACCAAACGATTAAAGAATTTAAGATAAGACTAGAGGAAATTCTAGATGACATAGAAAGGGAGAAACCAAATGAGTAAATTTACCAAAGAAATGGTGGATGAATATGCTGAAAAATTATTAATTGGTCTAACCGATGAAGAAAATAAAATGGTTTTAGATGAATTTGAAGCCATTGATAAAAGCATTGATGCCATCAACAAAATACCAAACATTGAAAAAATAGAACCAATGACTCATGCTTTAGATGATTTCGAATTTACTTTGCGAGAAGATATTGCAGGAGAATCAATTCCAATCGAAGATGCCTTAAGAAATGCCGGAGCAACGGATGGAAGAGAAATTGAAGTACCAAAGGTGGTGGACTAATGAATAAAGGAATCATAGAACTTCATGATTTATTAAAAGAAGGGAAAATAACGAGTGAAGAACTCGTAAAAGAATCTTTAAAAAAATCTCATGAAGTAGAAGAAGAATACAATGCTTTTGTAACCATTTGTGATGATGCCAAACCATCAGAAATAACAGATAGTCTAGTATCTGGAATACCTTTTGGTGTCAAAGATAACTATTCTACCAAAGATGTATTATCTACTGGTTCTTCCAATACTTTAAAAAATTATGTTCCATTTTTTACAGCAACAGTTGTTCAAAAATTATTGGATGCTGGAGCCATTATGGCGGGTAAAACAGCTTTAGATGAATTTGGAATGGGTGGAACTGGAACAACTTGTCATACAGGACCAGTATTAAATCCATGGGATAAGAAAAGAATGTGTGCAGGTTCTTCTGCCGGTTCTGCAGGTGCTGTAGCAAGTGGTGTTTATCCTTTTGCTCTTGGAAGTGACACTGGTGATTCCATCCGTAAACCTGCAGCTTTCTGTGGTATTGTCGGATACAAACCAACTTATGGAATGTTATCAAGATATGGCCTATTTCCTTTTGCAAGTAGTCTAGATCATTGTGGTGTTTTAACTCGTAGTGTTGAAGATGCTGCCATCGTAACAGACATCATGAAAGGAATCGATGAACAGGATATGACAAGTTGGGATTCAAGCAATATTCATTTACGTGAATCTTTAACAGGAAATATCAAAGGGAAAAAACTATTTTATATTAAAGAAATATGTGATTTAAAGAATTATCCAAATGCAAGTGAAGAATTACAAGAACACTTAAATAATTTCTATAAAACCCTAGATTTATTAAAAGAAGAAGGAGCAGAAGTAGAAGAAGTAAGCATTGATCAAAATTTATTAAATGCCATTGCCTCTGTTTATGTTGTTATCTCTTGTGCCGAAGCAACCAGTAATATGTCAAATTTAACCGGAATAATCTTTGGCCCAAGAAGTGATAAGAAAAATGTTTTTGAAATGATGAAAGATCACCGTACCAAAGGCTTTTCTCCATTAATCAAAAGAAGATTTGTAATAGGTTCCTATGTTTTACAAAAAGAAAATCAAGAAAGATATTTTAAAAATGCCTGCCGTGTTCGAAGATTAATCGTTGATAAAATGAAATCTTTATTTAAAGAGTATGATGCCTTAATTTTACCAGTATCAAGTGGACCTGCTAAAAAATTTAATGAAGATAAGGATGTAATTGATGCAAGCACCAATGTGTTAGAAGAACATTTACAAATAGGAAACTTTGGCGGTTTCCCATCAATTACCATTCCAAACGGATTTGTAAGTGGCCTACCAGTAGGGATTAATATTACCGGAAATTGTTATGAAGATGAATCAGTTTTAAATATTGCTTATACTCTAGAAAGTAAAATGCCATATAAAGGACAAATAGCAAAGGAGGTAAAATAATTGAAAAAGCAAATAGCAACCATTGGTTTAGAAATGCATTGTGAATTAAAAAGTAATTCTAAAGTATTTTCAAGTGCCAAAAACTCTTATAGTGAAACTCCAAACAGCAATATTGCGCCATTAGATATGGCTTTTCCAGGAACACTTCCTGTTGTAAATAAAAAATGTGTTGCAGATGCCTTAAAAGTAAGTATAGCACTTCATTGTAAACAACCAGAATACATTTATTTTGATCGTAAAAATTATTATTATCCTGATTTACCAAAAGGCTATCAAATAACGCAAATGACAGATCCAGTTGGAGTAAACGGAAAAATAGAAATTGAAGTAAATGGTAAATTATTTCCAGTGTACATTCATGATGTTCATTTAGAAGAAGACTCAGCTAGTCTTGATCACTTTTTTGATACATCCAATATTGATTATAACAGGTCAGGTGTACCACTTTTAGAATTAGTTACTGAGCCATGCTTTCATACTGCCGAAGAAGCTGTAGCTTTCCTAGAACATATGATAAGAATATATCGTTATTTAGGGATATCCGATGCGGATACAAAAAAAGGCCAAATTCGTTGTGATGTAAATGTTTCTATCGCAGATGAAGATGCTAACGAATTAGGAACAAAAGTAGAAACCAAAAACGTAAACTCAATCGGTGGGGTAGCAGGTACTATCAATTATGAAATAAAAAGGCAAACAAAGTTAAAAGAAGAAGGAAGATATAGTGAGGTCGAACAAGAAACCAGAAGATGGGATGAAGAGACTCTTGCAACCATTCATATGCGTAGTAAAGTAGATGCCATAGATTATAAGTACTTTGTTGAACCAAACATACCTAAATTTAAACTTAGCAAAGAATGGTTAGACGAAATTAAATCATCCATCCCAAGATTACACTTAGAAAGAAAACAAGATTATACCGAAAATTATGGTTTAAGTAGTTATGATGCGGAAGTATTAATTAAAGAAAAAGAAGTATCCGATTATTTTGAAGAATGCTTGAATCTAGGAATTGATGCTAAAAGTGCTTCAAACTGGATTACAACTCAAATTCTTGGCTACATCAATAAAACGGGCATGAAAATAAATGATTTATATTTAACTCCAAAAAGATTAAAGGATTTAATTGATGAGACAAACAAAGGAACCATTAGTTCCAAACAAGCAAAAGAAATATTTGCCAAAGTAATTGAAGAAGAAAAAGAAATAAAAGACTATATCAGCAAAGATAATGCTCAAATAAATGATAAAGAAGGATTAACAAAAATAATTGATAAAATTCTAGCCAACAATCCATCTCAAATTGAAGAATACAAAAATGGTAGAACCAATCTCTTTGATTACTTTGTCGGCCAAGTAATGAAAGAAACAAGAGGCAAAGCAAATCCAGTTATAACGAAAGAAATATTAACAGAAAAATTGAAATAGGTGAAATTTTACATTTTACCTTTTTTCGTGTATAATGTATAGTAAGTTATGGCATATTTTGATAATAAAAAATAAACCACGATTGGAGTGATTTATGTTGTGATTAA
>CALVQS010000013.1 GCA_944358165.1 uncultured Bacilli bacterium
AGAGATGCTAGAGTAAAAGAACGTAAGAAATACGGACTTAAAAAAGCTCGTCGTGCTCCACAATTCTCAAAACGTTAATTTACAGTTTTCTTTTTTCCTCGGAAGCTATATGTTTTCGAGGATTTTTTTATTTATAAAAAATAATAAAGTAATATCTTAGTACTTTCAATAAGAATTTGACAAAATTTAAAAAAAGAATATAATAATTACCAAAAAAGGAGGATAATTATGTGGATTAACGGAACCGTTTTTGTAAAAAAAGGAATAAAATATAACATAAAAATAGTTACTGGAGATATAAATAATCCCAGACCAGCAACTCCTGAAGAACTAGCTTTCATTAAGTTTATACACCCTGAATTATTAGAAGAAAAAAATAATATTAAAATTGATGAAAACTTTTGGATATTATTTATAACAAATAATAGGATATTTATGTACAACCATAATCAAAAAATATTTGAAGAATACAGTAGCTTTGATGAAATTAAAGAAAAATTTATAACTTTAGAATCTTTTTTAAATTATGCAAGTTATTTAGGAAAAAAATTAGTTATACCTGCTGGTACAGAAATAATAAGAAATGGTAAAAAAGTTTATTGTACAAAACCGATACCAGAATATATAATTCTTTATATTTTAGAGGATGCTTTAATTGTAAAAGAATTAACAGGAAACGGGGAATATCGTCTGATTTCCAGATTTAACCCTGAATTTAGTAAATATGAACTAGATCATGAAATAGATCCAGCTTATTCTAACAAAGAACAAGTATTTCAAGATATAGTATCTCAAATATATCATAACAATAGGGAAGACAAAGAAGAAAGACAAAGATAATAATTTGCAGAAAAATTTGTAAAATAAATTAAATAATGCTATAATAAAGTCGCTTAAAAGGAGTGACTTTTTATGAATGATACAATATGTGCTATATCAACTGCTTTAGGAGTTGGAGCAATATCTATTATCAGAGTTAGTGGAGATGAAGCAATTAGCAAAGTTGCTAAAATTTTTGATGGGAAAAATCTTTTAGAAGTAGAAAGCCACACAATTCATTATGGTCATATCGTAAGTGACAATGAAATAATTGATGAAGTCTTGGTAACAGTTTTAAAAGCACCAAAAACTTATACGAAAGAAGACATTGTTGAAATCAATTCTCATGGAGGAATTGCAACCACCAAAAAAGTATTAGAAATTTTAATAGCAAACGGAATTCGTCTAGCTGACAAAGGAGAATTTACCAAAAGAGCTTTTTTAAATGGAAGAATTGACTTATCACAAGCCGAGGCAGTAAACAGTTTAATCAAATCTCATACCGATTTAGAGCGAAAATTAGCTTTAAATACTTTAAGTGGTAAAGTATCTGCTAAAATAAGAAATGTAAGACAAATTATTGTCGAATTATTAGCAAATATTGAAGTAAATATAGATTTTCCAGAATATGAAGATGCTTTAGAAATAACTCTTGAAAATCTTCCACCAAAATTAAAGGAAATAAAAGGAGAATTAGAAAATTTATTAGAAGAATCAAAGATTGGTACTATTATCGAAAATGGTATAAAAGTAGCAATTATCGGAAGGCCAAACGTTGGCAAAAGTAGTATTTTAAATGCTTTATTAAACAAGAACAAAGCGATTGTTACGGATATTGCTGGTACAACTAGAGATATTGTCGAAGGAGAAATTGAAATAAAAGGAATTGCCCTAAAATTTATTGATACAGCCGGAATTCGTAAAACCGAAGACTTAGTTGAAAAAATAGGGGTAGACAAATCTTTAGAAATGATTACAGAATCAGATTTAGTAATACTTGTTTTAAATAATAATGAAGAATTAACCGAAGAAGATAAAGATTTATTATTGAAAATAAAAGACAAAACCCATATTATATTTGTAAACAAAAATGATTTACCAACAAAATTGAAATTAGACGAAAAAGAAGTTGTATTTGGAAATACAGTTTCTTTAGATGGATTAGATGATTTAAAAAATAAAATTGTCGAATTATTTGATTTAGAACAAATAGAAAGTAGCAATTTAGACGTAGTATCAAGTGCTAGAGAAATAGGGCTAATTAAGGAATCATTAGAATCTATTAATAATGCTCTAAATAATGTAAACAAATTACTACCTGTCGACATGATTGCCATTGATATTAAAAAAGCATGGGATTTACTAGGAGAAATAACAGGTGAATCTTATGCGGAGGAACTACTAGATACTTTATTTAGTGAGTTCTGTTTAGGAAAGTAAGGGAATAAAAATGTATGATTTAATAGTAGTAGGAGGAGGACATGCAGGTTGTGAAGCAGCCCATATTGCTGGAGTTCTAGGCTTAAAAACAGCTTTAGTAACAGCAAACAAAAAGAATATTGCTGATATGCCATGTAATCCATCCATTGGTGGAACAGCCAAAGGCATTATCGTAAGAGAAATAGATGCTTTAGGTGGAATTATGGGTAAAGTAGCAGATCGTACTCACTTCCAAATTAAAATGCTTAATAATGGAAAAGGTCCAGCCGTCCGTAGTCTACGAGCTCAAGCCGATAAAGTAACTTATCCCAAAGTTATGTTAGAGCATTTATACAACACTCCAAATTTAGAAATCATAGAAGGAATGGTAGAAGACTTAATTGTGAATAATAACAAAGTTGAAGGAGTTATTTTAAATAGTGGCAAGAAAATAAGTAGCAAAGCTGTAATTCTTACCACAGGAACTTATTTAAAAGCAAACATTTTAATTGGTAGTGAAAATACTCCAGGAGGCCCTCATGGTGAAGAAAGAAGCAACAATTTAAGTGATAATTTAAAAAAATTAGGCTTAGATGTACAAAGATTAAAAACTGGAACTCCACCAAGAATAAAAAAAGATTCGATTGATTTTAGTAAAATGGAAGAAGAATGTGGAGATAATGAATATTATACGTTTAGTTTTGATAATCCTCCATTTTATAAAATAAATGAACAACAAAAATGCTATTTATTATATACCAATGCGAAAACTCACGAAATTATAAACAACAATTTGGAGAAATCTGCTATGTATGGTGGTTATGTAACGGGAATAGGTCCAAGATATTGTCCATCGATTGAAGATAAAATTGTAAGATTCAAAGACAAAGAACGTCATCAATTATTTTTAGAACCAGAAAGTATTTATTATGACGAATGGTATTTACAAGGATTTTCAACATCTATGCCTAGAGATATTCAAGAACAAATGGTTCATTCTCTAAGTGGCTTAGAAAATGCCATCATAACAAAATATGCTTATGCAATAGAGTATGATGCCCTAAATCCATTAGAAATGAAACCAAGCTTAGAGAACAAAATAATAGAAAATCTTTTTACTGCCGGTCAAATAAACGGAACATCTGGATATGAAGAAGCAGCAGCCCAAGGACTAATCGCCGGAATTAATGCTCATCATAAATTAAAAGATTTAGAACCACTAATTTTACATAGAGATGAAGCTTATATTGGTGTATTAATTGATGATTTAGTAACCAAAGGAACGAAAGAACCATATCGTATGCTTACTTCTAGAGCAGAATTCCGTTTAATATTGCGCCATGATAATGCTGATTTAAGATTAAGAGAAATCGGATATAACCATCATACCATTGATGAAGAACGATATCGCCTATTAAAAGAAAAAGAAGCTCAAATAAACGAAGTAAAAAACATTCTTCGAAACAATAATTTAAAATTAAATGAAGAAACAAAAGAAATATTTACAAAAAAAGGATTAGAAATCCCAACTTATAGTACAAGTTTGTATATGCTTTTAAAAAGACCAGAAATGAATATGGAAACACTAAAAGAATTAATACCCCTAGATTATAAGAAGGAAATATTAGAAGAAGTAGAAATTGAAGTAAAATATGAAGGATACATTGCTAAAGTCTATAAAGAAGCAGAAAAAATGAAAAAATTAGAAGAAAAACAAATTCCTAAAGACATTGATTATGATGATATTTTAAATTTAGCAAGTGAAGCAAGGCAAAAATTAAAGAGTATTAGACCTATTTCTATTGGTCAAGCAACACGTATTAGTGGTGTAAACCCATCTGATATTGCCATACTTACCGTTTATTTAAAGAAAAAATATGATAAATAAGGAGTCCAAATGAGTATAGAAGAGTTTATAGAAGAATTAACAAAATTAAAAATCAAACCCACAGAAAAAGAATTAAAAGATTTAGAAAGATACTGTGATTTACTAATAGAATACAACAAGAAATTTAATTTAACCGCTATAAAAACGAAAGAAGATATTTATCTAAAACATTTTTATGATTCTCTTACTTTAGCAAAAGCAGTAGATTTAACAAAAAATATAAAAGTGCTAGATATTGGTACTGGAGCAGGATTTCCAGGTTTAGTATTAAAAATATTTTATCCAAACTTAGAAATAACTCTCCTAGATTCCAATCATAAAAAAATTATGTTTCTAGAAGAAGTGATAAAAGAATTAGATTTAAAAAATATTTATTGCCTAAACTCTCGAGCTGAAAACCTAAAAGATACATATCGTGAATATTTTGATATAGTAACATCAAGAGCAGTTTCTCATCTTCGCATTTTATCTGAATTATCGATTCCTTATTTAAAGGTAAATGGAAAACTAATTGCTATGAAATCAAGCTATGAACAAGAAATAATGGAAAGCACAGGAATATTAAAGAAATTAGACAGTAAAATAAAAGAAATCATTACCTTTAAACTTCCAATCGAAGAAAGCAATCGCACTTTAATTGTAATTGAAAAAGAAAAAGAAACAAACCAAATATATCCTAGAAGTTATGACAAAATAGTGAAAAGCAAATTTTGAAAAAATAGACATAAAAGCAAATTCGTGTTATTATATTTATAATAAAGGGTGTTGCCTGTGAAAAAGAATATCGCTTTATTAATGAGTATTATTGCACTGATTTCTTTGCTTTTCTTTTTGCGTGTCCAAACTACAAAAAATCACATAGAAAAAGAAAACGTTTTAAATGGCACACAAGTTAGTGAAGCTTTATACAGATATGATTTAGAAACAGAAAATCAAACAGTAAATGGTATAATAGTAAAAAATAGTGAAGTATACTATCTTTTGATGGATGTTATAGATGAAAATAATGGCATATATAACTACAAACTAAAAAAATTAGATATCTACGTAAACGAAGTAACAGAAGAAAAGGGAAAAGAAAACGTAAACAGTTATTGCAATTTAACCGAAGAAAATATCGAATGTATAAATTCAAATACATTTACCGTATATAACTATAATTTTGAAGAAATTTTTAGCTATTCTTCTTTAGTGGATAATACCGAAAACACTTATTTACCATACAAAGATATTTACATTTTATTAGAAAACAATAATTTAAGTTTAATCATTAACAACAACTTAGAACCATATCGCAAAATAAAAACAGATTTAACTTTATATTATGAAAACTCATTTTTAACAAGTGATAACACCTACATTCTTTTTATTGATGAGGAAGGTGCCAAATATCTTTATGATGTAAACGAAGATATTTTAACTAAAATAGAGGAATTAAACTATTTCAAATATGAAAATGGTTTTGTCTTTTATGATGAAGAAAATATAAAAGTTTATGATTTAAAAAATGATTTAGAATATACTTATGATAATGATCTTCAAAAAAATTATTTTTACACAGGCACTCTAAGTAATGATAACAAAAATTTATACTTATATGATTTAATTGAAAATAAATTATGGATAGAAAATCTTGATGAAAAAACTATGCAAGAGTTAGATTCTACAATCATGTCAAGTGATAATCCGATTGCAACTCTAAAAACAGATGAAGATTATTTATATATTTATGTATTACAAGATGAATTTAATTTTTACGTATTAGATTTAAAAAATTTAAACTTACCCAAAATAGATTTAACAGAATATAAAGATGAATTAACGAAAAAAATCGACGATAAAATCGCTGAAATAAAAGATACTTACAATGTAAATGTGAACATCAAAGAAGATGCAGTAATTAAATTCCCAGATTTTAGTGCAGAAGTTTTAAATAACAATGAATTAATATTAGAATCTTTAACCAAAATAGAAAAAATATTAAGCAAATATGACAAAGAGTTTTTTGATAGTTTTTATGATCAAGGTTTTGATGGCCTAAATCTTTATTTAACAGGAACACTAACACCAAGCGATTATGAAACACAAGTATCAAATCCTGCAGCATATTCCCTAACGTATCAAGGAAAGTACATGATTGCGATCGATTTAAATCAGTCAAACCTTGAAGAATTATTATGTCATGAACTACTTCACAACTTAGAGTTTAACTTAAACAACAAAGGAATTTATCCTTTTAGCAATTGGACTTCCCTAAATCCCATAGGTTTTAGTTATGACAATTCATATACATCTAGCAGCACAAATAATTACACGATTTTAGAAGAAAACAAAGAAAATGTTTATTTTATTGATTATTATTCTCATACTTATGAAACCGAAGATCGGGCTCGTGTATTTGAAAATATCTGTGCTTGTGATTCTGATAGTATCGTAAATGATTATCCAAACCTTTACAAAAAAGGTTCTTATTTAAAAGAAGAAATTACCAAATACTTTCCGAACTTAAATAATACTAGTCTTTTTAATAGTTTAAACTAAAAATAATGATAAAACATTGAAAAAGCATAGAAAAAATGATAAAATTAAATGTAAGCAAATGGGGCTGATTAAAGTGAATTTAGAGCAAAATATTTTACAAATACCAATTGATGAAATAATTCCCAATCGTTTTCAACCACGATTACAATTTGACGACCGTGGATTAGAGGAGTTAGCAAATTCGATAAAACAACATGGTATTATCCAACCATTAGTATTAAGACGTGTAGAAGATAAATATGAAATTATTGCTGGTGAAAGAAGATACAAAGCTGCGCAAATGGCAGGCCTTACCAAAGTCCCAGCCGTAATTGCCAACATTGATGATAACAAAAGTGCTGAAGTAGCAATTGTCGAAAATGTTCAAAGAAGAGATTTATCAGCCATAGAGGAAGCTAGGAGCTATAAAAACTTACTAGATAAAGGTTACTTAACTCAAGCTGAACTAGCAAAGAAAATGGGCTTATCTCAAAGTGCCATTGCTAATAAACTACGTCTTTTAAACTTAGATGAAGAAGTACAACAAGCATTAATGAACAATCAAATAAGTGAACGTCATGCTAGAAGTCTTCTTGTTTTACCAAGTCATGAAGAACAAAGAAAATGGTTACATCGTATTATTAACGAAAGAATGACCGTTCGCGAATTAGATAACGAATTAAAGAAATTAACTGATGCGCCAAAAGAAGAAAATGATGACGATACGGATGTACCACTAGTAAAAAACATTGATATTGATGCTATCCGAAAAGAAGCAACAGAAATACCAAGTATAAACGAAGAAAGTGATATTGCTCGTAAACTAAGAGAAATTGAACGAGAAAAGATGTTTAATCCGGATGTAATACCAGTAGAACAAGCAAGAAACGATTCAAAAGGCAATTTCTTTAACTTCCTAGAAAACGAAAAAGTCAATATGAATATGGAAGAACCAGTTTTGAAGACACCTGCGATGAATATTGAACTTCCAAAAACAAATGAAGAAAAACCTTTAGAAAAGAAAGAGGAAGTTTCTCCAACTCCGAAAGAAGAAACAGTAGAGGTTGCACCAACACCTAAACCAAGCTTTAGTCCGAACTTAGGAACCAATCCAAGTCTAAACACAAATGACAATGATGAAGTATTTGATCCAGTAGATTTAATTGATACTTTAGATCCGGATTATGAAGAAAAACAAGAAGCAAAATTAGGTATTGATTTAAAAACAGCAATTAACACAATCCGTGAGGCAAAAGATAATCTTCAAAATAAAGGCTTTAACATTTCTTTAGAAGAAACGGATTTAAGCGACGTATACCAATTTGTTATTAAAATAAAAAAAGATTAGACAAGTACTTTTTTAGTATTTGTTTTAATTTGACAAAAAACGTATAAAATATTATAATGATAACGAAAGTTACCAATGTAGAAAAGGGTGGTGAAAATGGCTGGAAAAAGTATTATAGACAAAAAAACATTATTAAAACATGCAATTAAAATGGTGGAAGAAAACGGAATAGAAAGTATTAATGCCAGGGATTTAGCAACAAGGTCAGGTATTTCCACCAAACCAATTTATCGTATTTATAAAAGTTTAGATGAACTAAAAGAAGATGTAAATGAAATTATCAAAAAAGAATATGACGAATTTATCATGAAAAGAGTAGACAACAAAAATGCCTTAATCACAGTATGTGTAGCATATGTCGAATTTGCCGAAATGCATAAAAATTATTTTAAATGTATGTTTTTATCAAACAATTTAAAATGGAAAAGTATTGATGATGTTTTAAACGAAAAATGGAACCAATCCACCATTATTAACCTTGTAAACAAACATAGTTTAAGTTTTGAAGAAGCAAAAAATCTATTTATGAACGTATGGTTATATGCAAATGGTTTAGCAACTTTAATCGCATGCAATGATTTAGAAATTGATAACAAAGAAATATTAGTAAGAATTGTTAAAATATATAAAGAATTATCAAAAACTTTTAAAGCCCATGAAAAAATAGCAAATAAAGTGTAAGTTATTAATTTATATAACTAGGCACATCTGCTACCACATTTACAAGTTCATAATGGTTATTTTCAATTTCATAGTTAAAAGTATAGTATTTTTCACAAGCTTCTACAAAAACCTGAAAATGATTTTTTTGATTACTTACAGCTTTAATATATTTATAGTTATCCACATCAGGTTCATGATAACGAAAATAATTTGAAATAGAATTTCTCGTAGCATCTTCTATTTTTTTATTTAGCAAGTGATAGCAAGCCATACTATACAAAAGCAAAAAACAAACAACTGCAAAACAACCAATTAAAAGTTTTAATTTCATTTATACCATCCTATCATCTATTAGTTTATCACAAAACGATAAGAATATAAATACATTAAAAATTACTAGCTGAAAAAATGTGTAAACTATTAAAATTAAGGTAGAAATTATGCTAAGATTTTGCTATTCTAATATTGGAGGTAAAGAAAATGAAAAGAAAATTTTTATTATGTCGTAGATGTGGCAATTTAATTGAAATGATTAATGATTCTGGGGTAACACCAATTTGTTGTGGAACTGATATGACAGAACTTACTGCGAATACTACAGAAGCAGCAACAGAAAAACATATTCCGGTAGTAGAAGTAAATGACCATATGGTAAAAGTAACAGTTGGTGAAGTCTTACACCCAATGGAGCCAGAACATTATATAGAGTGGATTTACCTAGAAACAAACAAAGGTATAAAAAGAGTAAATCTAAAACCAGGAGAAGAACCTATAGCAAACTTCTCATTAATAGAAGGAGAAACCGTAGCATCTGCTTATGCGTATTGTAATCTTCATGGTTTATGGTTAAAAGAATTAAAGTAAATCTTTGAGGATTTGCTTTTTATTTTAAATAAAAAATGCTATAATAAAAATAGAATAGGTGGAAAAATTTATGGAAGAAATAAGTATGTTAGAGCGTTACGGTGAAAACTTAACTGAAAAAGAATATATAACAGATCCTGCCATAGGTAGAGATAGTGAAATAAAACAATTAATATTAACTCTTTTAACCCCTGAAAAAAGTGCTCTTTTAGTAGGTAAACCAGGAATTGGTAAAACGGCTATTGTCGAAGGTCTAGCTTACCGAATTATTAAAGGTTATGTACCAGATGTTTTATTAAACTATCAAATTATTAAAATAAATATTTCAAGTTTATTAGGTAGTACCATGAATAATGGAGAATCAGAAAACAGAATTGATTTATTAGTAAGAGAATTAGCAAACAAACCAGATACGATTATATTTATTGATGAAACTCATTTATTAGTAAATAAAGATGGAGGCATGGATTTTGCTAATATGTTAAAAGCTGGTCTAGATCGTGGTACAATTAAAATGATTGGTGCAACTACAACCGAAGAATATGAACATTACATTTTAAGAGATCGAGCATTCTTAAGAAGATTTGGGAAAATCGAAGTTTTAGAAACAGACAAAGATACAACAGTTCAAATATTAATGGGAACATTACCAAAAATTGAAAAAACAACCGGAGTAAAATGTGAATACACAGACTTTGTCAAAGAAAAACTGATGCGTTTTATTGTTGATATGACAGACGAATACAAAAGAGTTTATGAAATTGCATCTCGTTATCCAGATATTTGTTTGACGATTGTTTCCAATGCGTTTACTTATGCTTTATATGACAACAAAAAGGTAGTAACCCTAAAACATTTTTACAAAGCAATTTGCAATGCTAAAAATATTTATGATGATGCAAGGAAAAAGGAAATTGAGCGTTTCAAAGTAGAATTTGCTGATATGATAAAAGAAGAAAATGTAGATTTAAATGAAACAACATAAAAACAGAAAGGTTATAATAAAATCTTTCTGTTTTCTACTATTCTTTTAAGATGGTTTTGCAAAGCTTCATCACAAGCATAAACATAACAACCTTTAAGACCTCTAGTTAAAAGCACACGATATGTATTGCGAATGATAGTGTCTGCTAATTTCTCATAATACTCTTTATCCTGTTTCATCAAAACATACAATCCATACAAGGATTTCTCAGTACTAGCTCGTTTTTTATAATCCGTAAGTACTTTACCATTTTCATATTTTAAATCAGGGCCAATAATAACTCCAATATAATCAAATTCTAAGCCTTGAACATTATGAACACATCCAACTTCATAAATAGCATTTTCTCTTGTAGCAAAAGGTTCACCATGTTTTAAATTCCAACTAGATTCAAAATCTCCAATTTTAATATCCATATAATTTTGATTATCCGCATTTTTGCCATTTCTAGGCCAACAAAATCCCGCGACTAATCGAGCATTATTATGGGTTTTTTTTTCTTGAATCAAATCTCGAAGCTTAGCTGGCGAATCCATAACTTGAAAATCGAAATGAAAATGAACAGCACCTCTTTTATTATATAGAAAATGATCAATAAAATCCAAATAAGAATCACTTCCATTACAGCGAAATTGACTTTTTAATTCTAGTTCCATAATAGGAGCATGAAAAAATTTAGCAAAATACTTAATATTTGCAATCGTGCCAATATCTTTTAATGTAATCATTTGCTGTTCATCAACAAAAAAAACCGAAAGTTTAGAAGCATGTATGATTTCTTTAATTTGATTTTCGCCAATGTTATTATGAATACCAGATTTTTCTTGTAACCGGTGAGCCTCATCAACCAGCAAAAAATCATATTTATTTTCTCGGTCAAAGAAAAAATAACCAGAACTTTTAAACAACTCATGAATGCTAACCTCATTATGATGAACCAAGCTATTTTTATATACTTTTCTAGGTGCCATATTTTTAGAAACATAAGCTCCCATAAAACCTAATTTTAATAATTCTCCCAAAAGATGAATTGCTAAAACCGACTTACCGGTACCAGGACCACCTTTTACGATAACAACTCGTTTTTGATTAGCAAGAAAAGCTTCCTTTGCATCTTTTTTTATCGCTTCCGCACTTACTTTTTGTTCATCAAGTAAAGTATATTCTTTTTTATTTTGAATCATTTCAAAGATTGCATCTAACAACTTTTTATTTGGCTTTGTCTTAGCTTCATCAATACTTTTAATGATTGTACCATCATCACCATACATAATAGATTCTTTTATAAATTCTTTAAGTTGCAAAGCTTCTTTTTTACCATAAATAGGAGCTTTACTATAATATTTTCGAAACTTATTTAAAAATAAATCATCATGAAAAGAAAGATCATAATTATGTAAATAAACCAGAGGAATGACCTCTACTTGTGCTTTTTCGACAAATTCATTATAATTTGAAAGGAGTTCAGCATAACAGCTAGCCTGATAGGAAGGATGCAAAGATTTTTGTGTTTTTCCCAAAAAAGAAGTTACAACAATCGCATCCTGATTTTGAACATCACTTGCATTTTGCCACTGTTTTAATTCAAATAAAAGTAAAACAGGTTTATGTTCCTTATTATAACCACTTACAATAAAATCAACTCTCTTACTAGTAAGAGGAATATTAAATTCCACAGCAATACCAACATTTTCTGGTAAATCATCTAATAATGGTGCCATCTGTGGAAGGCTATGAGCCCAAGCTTTAATTTGATTTAATTTTGTTTTTTTACCCATTTTTTCTTTAAAAGCATCATAAACCTGATTACTAATAACTCCTTTTTGTACATATTGAGTAAATTCTTTTTTTAAACACGAAAAAATAATCATAGATAAATCCTCCTAATAAAAAAGCTAGCAAAAACACAAGCCTTTACTAGCACTTAATAAAATTATATCAAAATTTTTCAAAAACACAATAAAACGATTGCGATTTTAAAAATAAATTTATATACTTATAGTGAGGTGAAATAGATATGGATTATTTAAAGGAAATTTTAAATAGAAAATTTACGGCAGAAGATTTAAAAACACATTGTCGAAAATTAGGATTTACTCCCCCTACACGGAAAGAGGAGATTTTAAATAAAATCATAAAATTTTATGAACAACCAGGTTGGTTAGAAGAATATTATAAGAGTTTAAGAGGGTATGAGTTAGAATATACCGATTTATTAGTAAAAGAAAACTTTTATCCAATCGAAGAAGAACTTGATGTTTTAAGACAAAAATACAACATTAAATATGATCGTTATTCTTATCGTAAAAATGATGATACGCTAAAATATAGTATTTTTGGTTACATTCCTGAAGAGTTCAAAGAAACTTTACTAAAATTAGTTCCCCCAGTAAAAGTAGAATTTACAAATACAATTGATGATTTAAATGCAGATGACTACTACAACATTATTAATGAAGATGATTGTATTGATAAATTTGATAATTTCGTTATGTTTGTAAACAAAAACAAAGTAAAAGTAACGGAAAAAAATGAATATGTCACGAAATCAGGATATTTAAAATTTATAAAAGAATATCCTATAAATGATTATAATCGTAAGGGAAATGAATATGAAATTAGAACATCAGATGATACTATTGTATTTAACGGAATTGTTGGATTATTAAAAGCTTCTAAAGTGATTATAGTAAAAACAGGATATTTGGTGTTAGGTCCAAATTACAAAGAATATATCAAATTAAATAAAGTAGAAAAAGCCAAGATGTTATTTGAGGGTTATTTAAATAGTAAGTATGATGAAATATGTGAATTAGAAAGACCTATTAATTATACGTTTCTTATTGAAAACAAGACTGTTTTCTTAAAAGAAGTACGTGAATACATTATAAATTATATTAAACTAATGCCAATTAATAAATGGATATCTACCTATGATTTATTTTATATGATTCGAATTAAAGATGTATACTTTTTAAGAAAATATGTTGGAGATGTAGAGTGTCGTAGTGATTATGAAAATTGGTACTATAATGCAAGTTTTGAAACATTTGATTTACAAGTAGTAGATAGTATTTTAATGGATTATCTAGCTGTATTAGGAATAATTGATGTTACCCTAGCTTATCATTACACCGATTTCGATAAAATATATGTAAATACAGAATACATTAAATTAAATGATTTTGGTGCTATTATATTAGGTTTAAAAAAGGAAGAAGAAACAGAGGAAGAAAAAGAAATTCCTTTAAGTGTTACTAAAGACCATCAAATAATTGTTAATAAGGGTGGAAAAAGAATGGAATATGAATTGTATTTTGAACGCTTTTTTGAATTAGAAAGAAAAAATACTCAAGAAACAATTTATAAAATGGATTTCAAAGGTTTTGCCAAAGCTCTAGATTTAGGAATTGATCCCAACGAAATCATTGATTATTTATTAACATCATGTATTGATATACCTAAAAATATTTTAGAAGAATTACTTAATTGGACAAAATATCTTCATATGATCAAAATAAGAACAGTAAAAATTTTAGAATGCCCTATTGAAGTTCTAGATCAGCTTTTAGAAAATAAAAAAATATCATCACTTATCGATGATAATAAAAATGCTTATGTAATTATTAAAAATAACAAATCAAAAGAATTAAAGAAAGCCATTGAATCTCAAAAATATTTTTGTGAAATAGAAGATTAATATTTAAAACGGATATCAAAATTACTAGGTCCTTCAATACAATCTCCATCGATTGTAAAACGAGAGCCATGACATAAGCAGTCCCATGTTTTTTCGACTGGATTAAACACGAGTCCACATTTCATATGAGGACATTTATTGAGTACAATATGCTCCCCATCTTCATCTTTATAAATAGCAACTTTTTCCCCATCTATTTTTTTGTAGATAACTTGCCTGTTATTAACATTATTTTTAGTACTAACTAAAAAAGCTTTTATATTACAGCAGGCATCAATAGGAAATCGCAAAACTTGATTTAAATTTATAGAACGATTTAAAGAAAATAATTCAATATAAGGATTCTTTTTCTTTAAGATGAGATCAGCTAGAACCATGCCAGAAAGACACCCATTAGTCATTCCCCAAGTATTAAATCCTGTTGCTACTAAAAAAGTACCATCTTGATCTACACTTCCAATATAAGGAAGATAATCATTTGTAATAACATCTTTATTACTCCATAAATATTGAAAGTCCTTATTATAATTTAAAGCATCAAATTTTTCCTTTATATTTCCTACATTGCAAGTTGCCAAAGATTGATATAAATAGATGACATAATTTTTATTTTTATCTTGATAATAACGAATTGATTCACATGGTTTGTCAATATTAATGGCACTAATCTCATGAGTATTTTCAACTTCTTTCGCTCCAATAAAAGAAGTTTCAACATGACTTTTAAGAGGAAGAAAAAAAGGCATTAGAAAATAAGGATAATGAGTTGCTAGAACTATGAATTTGCTCTTAATAATATGTTGATTTACGGTAGTAAAATAAAATCCATCAATCTTATCAATTTTATCTACTTTGCTGTTTTCATATATTCTATTTTTCATATTATTTTTAAGATAACAAATATATTTTAAAGGATGAAAGATATAAGTATGATCTACTTTCGAGGCAAGAATATTATCAAGTTCTTTTAATTTTGTCTTTTCTACAGAAATTTGATTGCTGTTTAAAAATTGATAAATATCTTCAATCTTACCAACATTTTCTTTTTTATTAGTAAAAAGATAGGAAGAAACTTCTTTAAAATCACAATCGATATGATGTTTAACAATAATTTCTTTAATTCTTTTTATTGCATCTATTTGAGAAGCTAGATACAAACTTGCATTTTGGCTACTATTCTTTAAAATATTTACAATCTGATTTTGCAAAAAGGTAACTTTAGCAGTACTCCTACTAGTAACTCCATGGCCACATAAATTTTTCTCAACCAAAATAGTTTTTAAATTAGAATCTTTAAGTTCAAAAAGAGTTGATAAACCAGCGATTCCACCACCAACGATTAAAACATCAACTTCCATATCTTGATTCAACTTTTGACAAGAAAAATCTTTATTATTTAACCAAATACTTGTATTTTTCATAATCCATCTATAATATTATGAGTAAAATAAGTAAATAAATGCACAAAAGAGTTGATTTTTTCTAAAAAGTTTGATATTCTAATAATGTTCTAATGGCGGGACTAGGTAAATGGCGGGATTGGTGAAGTGGTTAACACGGCAGATTGTGGCTCTGTTATGCAAGGGTTCGACTCCCTTATCTCGCCCCATTATAAAAATTACTTCGTATTTACGAAGTTTTTTTAATTTACTTATTTGTTACGTAACATTTACGTAACATTTTCTTACACTATTTTAGAATAATATTATAAAAATAATAGATAACTTTACAATTTAAAGAAAAAAGAGACAATTTTTATAAAAATAGAAAAAAATTAAAAATACTATTCAAATTATTTAATTTTCATGATACTATATAGAAAAGTTGTTAAATTGTATAATAAAAAATGCTGCCTAAGCAGCAATCACACATAATGAGCATTTAGGGTAAAACCTTTATTTTAACTCTCTATGTCATCTTAAAATGGTATTAAGACAATTTAATAATAACATAAGAAGTGGAGGAATGTCAATGGAAAATCAAAAAAAAGAATACAGTATTGGCTTAGATATTGGAACCAGTAGTGTAGGTTGGGCAGCAATAGACTGCAAAAATTATAAAGTATTAAGGAAAGGAAATCAAAAATTGTGGGGAGTGCGACTTTTTGATGAAGCTGAAACTGCTGAAGCAAGAAGACTTGCAAGAGGTACAAGAAGAAGATATGATCGTAGAAGAGCTAGAATAAAATTATTACAAGAAGAATTTAAAGAAGAGATTAATAAAGTAGATCCAAACTTTTTTCAAAAGCTAAAAGAATCAGCTTATATAGAAACAGATGATTTAAATAAAACAATAAAATTAAGCAAAGAAGAAAAAGAAAAAATAAAAGAATATAACAAACTTTATCCAACAATTTATCATTTAAGACACAAATTGATAACAACGGATGAAAAAATGGATATAAGATTAGTATATCTAGCGATACACCATATAATAAAATATAGAGGTAACTTTTTATATGAAGGAAGTAACTTTAATACTTCAAGTATAAATATTAATGAAAACCTAAAAAGTATGTTAGACGAATTAAAAAATACATCAATTGTTAAATCAGAAGATAATTTAGAACTAGATATTAAAAAACTAGAAGAAGACTTCTTTTTAGAAACAAAAAATGACAAAAAAGTAGAATTAACAAAAGACTTATCACTTATATTACCTAAGAAATCAGTCGCAGAATTAATAAAACTTTTATTAGGTGATAAAGCAAGCTTAAATAAATTGTTTGATATTGAAACCGAAGAAGAAATAAAAATAAGTTTTAAAGGAAGCGATTATGAAGATAATTTAGACAAAATTGAAAAAGAAATGCCAGATGTAATAGACTTTTTAGAAAGTATAAAAAATGTTTATAATGCAATCTTTTTAAAAAATATATTTAAAGGTAAAAAAGAACAAAATCTATCATATGTTATGGTTGACAATTATAATATACACCACAAAGATTTAGTAGAACTAAAAAAAGTTTATAAATCTAATAAAATGCTATATAATGAAATGTTTAAAAAGGATGATTGCAGTTACAAAAAATATGTAACTAATAATTTAACATATGAAGACTTTACTAAAATAATATTAAAGGATTTAGAAAAACTTGATTTTGAAGATAAAAATAGGCTAATTGAAAGAATAGACAAAGGCGAATTTATGCCTAGGATTACAGATGTAGATAATGGTAAATATCCATACCAGCTTAATAAAGAAGAATTAGAAAAAATAATTGAAAAACAAAGTACGTATTACCCTTTTTTAAAAAATAAAACGGATGATGGCACTTATAAACTAGTAAAAATTTTAGAGTTTAGAATTCCTTATTTTGTTGGTCCATTAAATAATACAACATCTAATAAAAACGAAGAAAATAAAAATAGTTGGATGGTAAGAAAAGTTGATAATGTAAAAATTACACCATACAATTTTAATGAAGTTGTTGATCTAGAATCATCTGCTGAAAAATTTATTAAAAGAATGCTTGGAACGTGTACTTACTTATTAAATGAACCGTCAATGCCAACAAATTCTATTTTATATTCAAAATTTAAAGTACTAAACGAATTAAAACAAATTAAGGTTGGAGAAGGAAACAAAGGCTTACATCTGTCTATAGAAATGATCAAAAAAATATTTAATGAACTATTTTTAGCAAGTAAAGAAACAGTAACAGATAAAAGATTCAAAGAATATTTATTAAGCACTGGTGAATTTACAATGTATAATAACTTAACAATAACTGGTTATTCAGCTGATAATAAATTTGCCAACAACATGTTTTCTTATATTGATTTCTTTGGTGAGGATGGAATTTTTAAAGATACTAATTATAAAATGGATGATGCCGAAAAAATTATCGAATATATTACTATATTTGAAGATAAAAAAGTTTTAAAAAGAAAAGTAGAAAAAGAATATCCATTATTAAATGAAGAAAAAATAAAGAAAATTTGTAAATTAAAATATAAAGGATGGAGTAATTTATCCAAAAAATTATTAACGGGAATTTATTATCAAAATCCTAAAACAAATAAACTCGAAAGCATTATGGATTTGATGGAATCAACAAGATCTAATTTTATGCAAATTATTACCGACAAAAAATATAATTTTGAAGAAGAAATTAATAAAATTAATGCAAAAAACATGAATCACACATTAAAATATGAAATTGTAGATGAACTTGCAACATCTCCAAAAAACAAAAGAGGAATTTACCAAGCATTAAAAGTAGTAAAAGAAATTGTAGAATATATAGGTTATGCTCCAAAAAGAATAACCCTTGAAATGGCAAGAGAAGAAGGAGAAAAGAAAAGAACGATAGATAGAAAAAAGATTATCGAAAAAGCCTATGAAGGAATTAAGGACGAAAAAAAAGATTATAGCAAGTTAAAAAAAGAACTAGGTCAAATAGAGAAAATTGAAAGCTATAATCAAAAACTATTCTTATATTTTCTTCAAGAAGGAAAAAGCCTTTATTCTAAAACACCATTAGACATAAATGAATTAGAAAAATATGAAGTTGATCACATTATTCCAAGAACACTAATAAAAGACAATTCAATTGATAATTTAGCTCTTGTAACAAGAGAAGAAAATCAACATAAAAGAGCAAGCTTTGTTTTACCAGAAAGTTATAGAACGCAAAGTATGATTAGTTGGTGGGATCATCTAAAGAAAATAGGACTATTATCAACTAAAAAATTCAATAATCTAATTCGTAGTTCGTTTAGTGATGAAACTATCGAAGGCTTTATAAATAGACAATTAGTAGAGACAAGACAAATTTGTAAACATGTTGCTAATATTATTCAAAATATGTTTCAAGATACAGAAGTTTATTATATTCCAGCTAATTTATCTTCAAACTATCGCGAAAAATTTGAACTTTACAAATTTAGAGAATTAAATGATTACCATCATGCTCATGATGCCTATCTTGCAGCAGCCCTAGGTGAATATCGTCCTTTATTAAAAGAAAATATCAGCTATGAATATTTGAAAGGAAAAAGCTTTAAATTGTATCAAGAAAAGAAGTATGAAGAATTAAATGCAGGTTATGTCATTAATAGTTTAGTACATAAAGATGATTTTATTGAATTATTTTGTGATGATGAAACTGGAGAATTACTATTTGATGTTGATAAATTTAATCAAACAATTGAAAACACATTGTATCAAAATGACATTTTAGTTAGCAAAAAAGTAGAATTTAAAACAGGAGAACTTTGGCAACAGACAAAAAACAAAAAGGGTGAAAGCGGAGTTCCTTTAAAAGAAAATATGCCAACCGAACAATACGGATCATATACTAGTATAAAACCTGCTTATGCAGCTGTAATAAAATATACCAAAAAAGGCAAAAATGAACAGAGATTAGTAGGCATACCAATTTATATTGATGTTCAAGCCAAAACAGATAAAAGTATTAAAATTAATTATGTAAAAAATTTATTGGATGCAGAAGAAGCTGAAATAGTAAAAGATAAGATTCCATTCAATACTATATTAAATTGGAATGGAGCATTATGTTCATTAGTCGGAGCAACCGACAAAGTAGAAGTATGTAATGCTAAGGAATTTCAAATTGATAAAGAACACATGAAAAGATGGAAAAAGACCTTAGTTAGATTATTTAAAAATAAAGTTGATTTGGTGGAAAATAATCAATATGAAAAAGATTTAGAAGAAGTCTTGCAGTACATTCTTGAAAAAGTAGAAAAAGAATATGTGCTTTATCAAAATTTATTAGATGAAATGAAACAAATGTTTAAAAAGGACTTAACTTGTGAGGAAAAAGAAAAAGCAATAATTGAAATGCTAAAATTATTAAAATTTAATAGTGCATGTGCTAATTTAAAATTTTTAAATGCCTCTATAGCATTTGGCAAAAAAAATGGCAGGATTACTGATCATGCAACAATTATTACACAATCAACAACAGGATTATGGTATAGTAAATATGAGTTTTAGAACAGTAGTAATTGCAAATAAAGCCCGATTAAATTATAAAAATAGATTTTTAGTAATCAAGAAAGACATTGAAGAACACTATGTCCATTTAAGCGAAATAGATACGTTGATTATTGATTCAATCTCTGTATCTATTTCTTCATATCTTTTAAAAGAACTTAGCGATTATAAAATAAACATTATCTTCTGTGACGAAAAACATAACCCATATGGTGAACTAAAAAGTTTATACTCTAGTTACAATTCAAGTAAAACTATTTCGAAACAAATAAAATGGACTAAAAAAGAAAAAGACGAATTTTGGAAACAAATTATAATAAATAAACTAAAAAATCAATCCTATCTTTTAAAAAAAATAAAATCTTCAAATTATTCATTATTAGAAAGTTATATTTCGGAAGTAAAAGATGGAGATAAAACAAATCGTGAGGGTCATGCTGCAAAAGTGTATTTTAATTCTCTTTTTGGAAAAAAATTTACGAGAAATGCCTTAGATGATATTAATGCTGCATTAAATTATGGTTATGCTATCCTTTTATCTACCATTAACAAAGAAGTTATTTCTAATGGCTATTTAACGCAATTAGGAATTCATCATAAAAATGAATATAACGATTTTAATTTGACTTGTGATTTAATGGAACCATTCCGTCCAATCATTGATTATTTTGTATATTTTAATAAAGAAAGAGTATTCGATCTTGATTATAAATTAGATATTATTAATTTATTTAATAAAACTTTTAAATATAAAACAAAACAATATACTTTAAAAGACATTATAAAAAAATATGTAAAAACCAACTTAGAAAATATTAGTGAAGGAAAAAATTATCAGGAGTATGTTTATGAGGGATAGAATTATGAGAACAATAGTATTTTTTGATTTGCCGAATGTTTATTCAAAAGATAAAAGGGCATATCAATTATTTAGAAAATATTTATTAAATGAAGGATTCATTATGCTTCAAGAATCAGTTTATTCAAAATTAATTTTAAACTCTGAACAAAGCAATCTTTTATATGAAAGAATTAAAAAGAATGCCCCTAAAAAAGGTATCATTCAGTTATTAACGATTACAGAACGTCAATATGCTAAAATAGAATATATTATTGGTGAACCAACAACTAAAATAATAAATAGTGAGGATAGATTAATTGTATTATGAAGTTTAGAGTATCATTTATCGAAAACTTAATAGAAATAAGTAATGAATATATTAGATGTATTGAAATAGAAAATAAAGATTATTTTTACCGTTTTATATATCTTTTAAATAATTATAATGAAGATATTTTAAACGAAGATGAATTATTATTAATGGATAAAATTGATTTTAAATTGGTAACTGATTATTTTAATCTAAATATAAATGATAAAAAGATTTTAAATGCTATAAATAAATATATAAAAGAAAACATTAATGAAGAAAATTATAATAAACTTTTAAAAGATTATCAAAAACTTTATAAATCTTTTGCATTATCTTTAAATGATATTGATATCCCATTAGAAATAAATGAAGATATAAATATAGAAAATATAATTAAATTAATGAATCCGAAAATTAAAGTTGAGAAAAATCTTCTTAAAAATATTTTTACTTTAATTGATATTTTTAAAGAATTAAATATTTATAATTTACTAATACTAGTAAACATTAAACAATATCTTACAATAGATGAATTGCAAGAACTTTACAAATATGCAATTTACAATAAATTATCAATCTTATTAATTGATAACAAAACATATGGAATCACTCAAAAATATGAAAAAAAGATAATTATTGATGACAACTTGGATGAATTTGTTATATAATATAAAAGACATAAACCAATACTATTTAAGATGAAAGGGTTTCTCTATGACTTTTATCTAAAACAAATTTGAGGTTTTAGATCTATGTCATCTTAAATGGTATTAAAACA
>CALVQS010000014.1 GCA_944358165.1 uncultured Bacilli bacterium
ATCACAACATAAATCACTCCAATCGTGGTTTATTTTTTATTATCAAAATATGCCATAACTTACTATACATTTTATCATAATTTGTTGGGATAAGCAAATGATTTTGGAATAGATTAGTAAAGTTATAGTCTACTTTAAGAGATTTTGTTTCTTTTTTTAAAGATTTTTGCTACAATTAAGTGGGTGATATATTTTGAAAATCTATATTGGATGTGACCATAGAGGAATAGATTTAAAAGAAAAAGTTATTAAGTATTTAAAAGAAAATGAACTTGATGTAGAAGATATTGGCTTACCTAATAGTCCATATGATGATTATCCTGTGTTTGCCTTTCAATTAGGTGAATTAGTGCGTGATCATAAAGGCTCTTTAGGTATTTTGATATGTGGGTCTGGTGTTGGTATGAGTATTGCAGCGAATAAAGTAAAAGGAATTCGTTGTGTTCGAGCAGTTAGTGTTGATGATGCTTTTAAAGGTAAAAATCATAATGGAGCTAATGTTATGGCTATTGGTAGTGAAGTTACAACCGATTTTAACTTGGTAAAAGAAATGATTGATACTTTTATTACGACTAAAGCTCCATGTGAAGAAAGACATTTAAAAAGAGTACAAGCTATTCGTATGTATGAGGATGATCATTAATGGGGATTGAAATTTATTTATATGTCTTCTTTACTTTGCTTGCTATTTTTATCTTTAATGGTGTAAACTTTGAAAAGTTCATGAAAAGAGGTAAAGTGATTGAAGCAAAATTGCTTGTTTTAACTCTTAGCTTTGCATTAAGTTATTTACTTACAAACTTTGTTTTAGATTTTATTCAATAGTTAAACTTGACAAATCAAATCTATTTTTATAAAATAATTGGCACTTAAAGGAAGTGCTTTTTATGAGTTCGTTAAGAGTAGATGATTTTCCAGATTGGCTAAATAAAAAAGAATTTACAAAACAGGAATTAGAAGTTTTAAAAGAAATTTTACCTTTTTATGTTGTTAATACAATACAGGAAGGAATTAGTTATCGAGGTATTGGTGTTAGTGAATATGGTTGGCCATCTAATGTTTGGAATATTGGTGATTTAAGAGAACAGCTTCTTTATGTTGCTAATTTAACTTTAAATCATAACTTATTTATGGTTGAAAGATTAGATGATATGGAAAATGCTTGTCATCAAGCTCATTTAGATGAAAATTTTGCTCAATATCGTGATCAAGAGAGAATTGCTGTTTATGTTAATAGTAATTCTAATTTAGTATTAAGTATTTTTAAACATATTCGTAATGCTTTGGCTCACGGAAGATTTATGATATATCCTAGTGGTGAGGACATGATTTTTGTTATGGAAAGTGTTGATCATAGTAATAAGAGTTTGGTTGTAAAAGCTAGAATGGTGCTTAGAGCATCTACTATGCTTAAATGGATGGAAATTATTAGAAATGGTCCACAAGATGTTTTGAAAAGGAAAAGAAAGAAGAAATAAAAAACTTTATGTTTCAATGAACATAAAGCGATTAAAGTTGTTATAATCTTTTTTGATTGTTATGGTTGCTTTAGGATAGATATCTAGAGCAATTTTTTTTATGCCTTCTCCTAGAGTATCACCAATTTCAAATATGATTGTACCATGAGGATTTAATATGTTTTTGGATAGTTCTAAAATTCTTTTGTAAAATAATAATCCTGTTTCATCAGCGAATAATGCTATGCTGGGTTCATATTTTGTTTCTTCTCCTACATATTCATCTGGTTTTACATAGGGTGGGTTTGATATGATAAAATCATATTTTTGGTTTATTGTGTCTTTTAAAATGTCTTTCTCTAAAAAATTTATTTTTACTTTGTTTTCTAAAGCATTTTTTTTAGCAACTTTTAAAGCAGA
Source organism: uncultured Bacilli bacterium (assembly GCA_944358165.1). Classification (GTDB taxonomy): domain Bacteria; phylum Bacillota_I; class Bacilli_A; order RF39; family UBA660; genus Caccenecus. The sequence goes on from CALVQS010000014.1 coordinate 1,878, forward strand.
TTTACTGATATCACAGGCATCCATTTTAATATCTAAATTTTTACTTAGAGCTATTGCTATGGCACCACTACCAGTACATAAATCAATTCCATTATATATCTTTTTCATCTTTAATAAATGTATGGTTTGTTCTACTAGATATTCTGTTTCAAATCTTGGAATTAAAACACTTTCATTTACATAAATCTTGCAATTATAAAAGTCGACATGGCCTATTAAATATTGAATTGGATAATTTTCTTTTAAAAGTTTTTCTGCTTTTTCTAGTGGTCCATTATAATATTTTTTTAAAGCTTCTAATTCAGAGACTCCTATTTTATTCAAAAGATTCACCAGCTAGTTTTAGTCTTAAATCTTCTGTTTGTAAAGCTTCAATAATTGGATCTAATTCGCCATCCATAACACGGTCTAGAGTCATGGTAGAAAAATTGATTCGATGGTCGGTTACACGGTTTTGAGGATAGTTGTATGTTCTTATTTTTTCACTTCTATCTCCTGTACCAATCTTATTTTTTCTTTCTGTACCAAGTGCTTGTTCTTCTTTTTGTCTTATTTCATCTTGAATTTTGATTTTTAATAATTCCATAGCGCGGTCTCGATTTCGAAGTTGACTACGTTCTGTTTGGCAAGTAACTACTACTCCTGTCGGAATATGTGTTAATCTTACGGCAGAGTTAGCAGTATTAACCGATTGACCTCCAGCTCCACTAGAATGATAGACATCCATTTTTATATCACTTTCTTTAATATCAATATTTGATGTTTCTACTTCAGGCATAACTAAAACGGTTGCCGTTGAGGTATGAACTCTACCTTGTGTTTCCGTTACAGGTACTCTTTGAACACGGTGAGAACCACTTTCGTATTTTAGCTTTTTGTAAACATCTTCGCCTTTAATCATTACTTCTATTTGAGAAAAACCACCACTAGTTCCTTCGACAGCATGGATTTCTTCAATTCTCCAACCATTTTTTTCAGCATAGTGAGAATACATACGATAAAGGTCACCAGCGAAAATGTTTGCCTCATCGCCTCCTGCTGCTCCTCTTATTTCCATGATAATATTTTTACCATCAAATTCATCTTTTGGTACTAATAATATCTCTAGTTCTTTTTTAATTTTTTCTAGTTTTTCTTTTAAGTTTTCTAGTTCTAGAGAAGCCATATCTTTTAATTCTTCATCTTTCATTAGAACTTTGGCATCTTCCATTTCTTCTAAAGTGTTTTTATATTCATGGTATTTTTTTACGGTTTCTTCTAAATCACTTGCTTCCTTAGATAATGTTTTTACTTTATTGTAATCGTTCATTACCTCTGGATTCATTAATTCTTTTTGTAATTCGTTATATTTTTGTTCTATTGCGTCTAATCTTTCAAACATGAGTATCTTTCCTTTCGTTTCCTATTATATCAATAAATAAAGAGAAAAACAAACATTAACTGTTTGCTTCTTCTTCATCGACATCAATTACTACTAAGTCTTCTAAATCATCATCTGGTAAGTCATCATCTGTATCTGTGTCATAGAAGATGTCTTCTTCATTTTCATCTTCCATTAAATCGTCTTCTTTTTCTTCTTCTGCTTCATTTATGAGTGCTTCATCTTCATCGTCTTCATCATCAACGACTACCTTTGGATTGTGAAATTCTTTTAAATCCCAGTAACCATCTTCTAACATAATAAAGCGTTTGTCAGTTGTTAAAAGTTCAAAGAAGTCCGCAATTTTTTCTTCAAATGCTCTTTCTGGTAATTCTAGTGCATCACATACTTTTTTGAAGAGTTCGTTAATCTTCATTTTCTTTTTTTCTTCGTTTAATATGATGTAGGCAATATCATCATAATTCATGGTTTCTAATTCTTCTTTTGGTATATCACTTAGTTTCATACTAATCTCCTTCATTCGTAAACATTATATGACTTAAAAATACATCTGTTACATAAGTCTTTGTAATTGTAATATGGAATGTATTATTTGTCAATTCTTAATTTACATTTTTTCAGGGATATTTATACCTAATATGTCAAGTAAATATTTGTTGTTGTCGAAAATTAGTTTTGTAAGGCTTAACCAAGATGCTTGTTTTTCTTTATTTTCTTCCGTTAAAACCTTGTTTTCAGCATAAAAATTGTTGTATAAATTGGTTATTTTATATAAATATTCACATATTTCATTTAATGAATAGTTTTCAAAGCTTCTTTTTATGATACGTTTTAAGTCTAACATCGTAATTAAAATTTTACGTTCATTTTCCGTTGATAAAACTTTTATTAAATCATAATCTAAATTTGCTTCTTTTGCTTTTTTTAGTAAAGAATTCATTCTTACACAAGAATATAAGAGATAAGTTCCTGTTTTACCATTTAAGTCTGTAAATTTTTCAATGTCAAAGTTGTAATCCGTTGTTCTAAATGGAAGTAGGTCTGCATATTTGATGGCTGCAACAGCAATCATTCTGGCAATATCTCTTCGGTTTTCGGTAATATTTTCCATTAGTCTTGCCTCACATACTTCTGTTACATTGTCAAGTAACGTTTTTAGAGGCATTACTCCACCATCTCTCGTTTTAAATGGTTTTCCGTCTGGTCCGTTTATGGTACCAAAGCCATTAAAGATTAGTTTGGTGTTATCTTTTACAATTCCACTTTTTTTGGCTGCTCGAAAAACTTGGGTGAAATGTAGATCTTGTCTTTTGTCTACAATATACCATATTTCATCTAAGTTAAATTTATGCACTCTTTCCCAGATTGCAGCAAGATCGGTTGCTTCATAAGATACGGCTTGATTGCTTTTTATGAGAATTAACGGAGGCATTTCTTTTTTGTCTGTATCCTCTTTTACTTCAATTACTTTTGCTCCGTCACTTTCTTTAATTATGTTTTGTCCATAAAGATAATCAAATAAATCGTTTATGTATTCAAAATTATCTGATTCACCTTCCCATAAATCAAAATCAACGTTTAAATCTTTGTATATTTCCTTTACTTCTTTTAGGCTTACTTCGACTATTTTTTTCCATAAGCTGTAATAACCTTTGTGTTTTTGTTGTAGCTTTAAGTTGATATCCCTTGCTTCATTCATGATTTCTTCGTTTTCTTTTGCTTTTTTTGTAGCAGTTGGATAAAGCTCTATTAAGTCTTCGTTCGTTAAATTAAAATCTACTTCTTCACCATTGTAATCTTCTTTGAAGTAAGCTAAATCTGGATATCTTGTTTTGATTTCAAGAATGACCATACCCATTGGTCTACCCCAGTCACCTAAGTGAATGTCACTGATGGTTTTTGCTCCTACTTTTTTACATAAATTGTTTAGGGCTTGGCCAATATTTGCACTTCTTAAATGGCCAACATGAAGTACTTTGGCAACATTTGGGCCTCCATAATCTAAGAAAATGGTTTTGTTTATGCCTAGATTGTAGTTTTTCGTGATATCTTTTAGGGAATCATTCGCAAATTCGATTAGAAAAGAATCACTTAAAGTGATGTTGATAAATCCTGGGTGAGCTACATTAATACTTTTAAATTCGGGAAAATCTTTTATTTTTTGGACAATTTTTGTAGCAATATCAAATGGACTTTCATGATAAGTTTTTGCAAGCATCATGGCACCATTGTATTGATAATCTCCTAAATCAGGACGATTTGATGGGTTTAGAGTAATATTGTCTAACTCATAACCAATTTCTTTCATTTCTTTTTTTATTTTTTCTTCTAAAGCTTCAATTTTATGCATCTTCTTCACTCATTTCTATCTCAATTTTGATTGGTTCATTGCTTTCTAGGTGATATTCAATTATTATTTTGTTTTCTTTGTTTGTAAAAATGTATTTATGTAAGTTGATTTCAAATGTTTTATTTACTTCTTTTAAAGTTATTAAAGCCATTTCTTTTTTTATTTCAAATATACTTTCTAAGTTTTCTTTTAAAAATGTTTCTTCTTTCAAATTAATTTCAAAAGTATCATTTTCATTTGTATATTTTAAAATATCATTTTCTAGGCTACCTATTAGATTTTCTTTAAATAAAAGTTGGTCGTTTAGATAGGTATTCAGGATTAAATTCTTTTTCATTTATATCACCAATTACTTGTTCATTATACTAAAAAAATTAGAAAAACACAATAAAACCACTAGATTTTATTTTCTAGTGGGTTGATCTGTTGGAATTTGATTGTTTGATATATCGTAAAGAAGCTTTAAATCTTCCATACTTCCATCATATTTTAAGTTGTTCAAATAGATTAGTAAATCTGAGTCTAATTCTTTTTCATTTATTTTCTTTTTAATGTCTAAGAGTAGTGCAAATAACATTTTTGCTTTTTCTTCGTCAATATTTTCAGAGGAAATAATATTCCACACGATTTCTTTGTACTTTTCTTGCCATGTTTCTTGGAATTCTTTGGTATTCTCAGGTTTTAAGTTTCTTTTTAAAAGTTCATAATTTGCTTGTAATTCTCTTAATTTCTTTTCATAAGCACTTTCTAATTCTTCTTCTGTATAAGATGGATTTAAGTTAAAGTAGGTAAGTTTTTCATCAATATTCATAATTTACACTCTTTTCTGTTTTAATCCTATCAAAAATTGGCTTTTTTGTCAAATTTGCTTATAATGTTTTTTCTTTTATCCATATTAAATAATGGGTGAGGTGTATGCGTGTTTTAAGATTCTTTCTTAAAATGGGACTATTTCTCTTTGTTTCGTTTGTTATTGTGATTATTGGTTTGTATACTTATGCCTATTTAAGTCCTAAATTAGAACTTAGAACAGCAGGACAATATTATATTTATGATACGAATGATGAACTGGTTTATCAAGGTTCTAGTACTAGAGAATGGGTGAGTTTGGAAGATATAAATTATAATTTAATTAATGCGGTTATTAGTGTGGAAGATAAAAATTTTTATCATCATCATGGGTTTGATTATTTAAGAATTTTGAAAGCTATGTATTTGAATATTAAAAATGGTAAGATTACTCAAGGAGCATCTACTATTTCTCAACAATATGTTAAAAATATTTTTTTGGATTTTTCTACTACTTGGTCTAGAAAAATTGAAGAGGCTTTTCTTACTTTGGAGTTAGAGGTGCATTATACGAAAGATGAAATCTTAGAAGGATATTTAAATACGATTAATTATGGTCAAGGAAACTTTGGAATTGGGAATGCTAGTCGGTATTATTTTAATAAAGAACCACTTGATTTAACTTTGGAAGAAGCTTTAATTTTAGCAGGTATTCCTAATAGTCCAGAAAATTATAATCCCGTTGCCAATTACGATTTATCGATCGAAAGAGCAAAAATTGTTGGACAGTCTATGGTTGATAATGGATATTTAACAGAGGAAGAACTGGATTCTTTATTTCAAGAAAAACTAGAGATTTATGGAAAATCTAGTGAAGAGAATTTAGATATGCTTATGTATTATCAAGATGCTGTTTTAGAAGAACTTCGAGAAATTGGAACCATTCCAGAAGAACTGATTCAAAATGGTGGTATTAAAATTTATACTTATTTGGATATGGATGCTCAAAAGGATTTGGAAGAAAATATTTTGACTTATTTATCCGATCGTGATTTGCAGTCTGCTAGTGTTGTAATCGATCCGAAAACTGGTGGAGTTATTGCTTTATCAGGTGGAGTTTCCTATGCAAAAAGTCAGTATAACCGAGCTACTCAAGCAAAAAGACAGGTGGGAAGTGCCATGAAACCGTTCTTGTATTATGGGGCTTTAGAAGAAGGCATGACTTCAGCTTCTACTTTTAATAGTCAGTTTACTACTTTTACTTTAAGTAATGGAGATACTTATTCTCCGAAAAATTACGGTTCTGTTTATGCCAATAAAGAAATTACAATGGCAGAGGCAATTGCCGTATCGGATAATGTTTATGCAGTTAAGACAAATATGTTTTTGGGAGCAGAGAAATTAGTAGAAACTGCAAGTAAAGTGGGAATTGAAGCAGAGCTTAGTGCAGTTCCTTCTCTTGCGTTAGGTACTGGAGAGATGTCTGTGTTAGATCTTGCTCGTGGGTATACTACTTTAGCTACTGGTGGTTATAAGCAAGATATTGGTTTTATAAGGAAAGTAGAAGATAGTGAGGGAAATGTTTTATACGAAAAAGATGATTATCAAGAATTAGTTTTAAATACGAATTATACTTATATTTTGACAGAAATGCTTACTGGTACTTCTAATAGTGTTTTTCGTGATTATGCCTATCCAACTGCTTTAACTATTGCTTCTAAATTATCTCGGAAATACGCGATAAAAACGGGTACTACTGATACTGATTTTTGGATTGCAGGTTATAATCCAGATCTAGTTATGGTTACTTGGGTTGGTATGGATGATAATAGTGCGCTTAATGCTAATGATTCTTATATTTCTAAAAATATTTGGGCAGATACTGTAGAGGATATTTTAGGTGATACGGAAGAACATTGGTATGAAATACCGGAATCTGTAGTTGGAGTGGTACTGGATGCTGTAAGTGGAAAACCTACTAGTGATGCTTCAAAAGCTACCCTATTCTATTTTGTTAAAGGAACAGAATCTATGCTTGATGTGGAATATGTTACTAAAGAAGAAGTGGAAGAATAAAAAATGTTAGTAATTATTTGGTTACTAACATTTTATGTTGTAAATTTATTGCAAATAAATAGTGTTGATAGCAATTAAATTATCAACACTACTTTTTATTATTTAATTCATTAATTACATTTATAATTTTATATATGCTAGTATGAGGATTTGATGTTAATAAATCTTCCTTATTTTTTATAATTCTTTGTTCTATTGTTTGCGCTATTGTTTTTGCTTTGTTGGTTTCATTTTTTATTGTTTCGTATAAATTCATATTTTCTTTGTAGATTCCATTTATTATTTGTAATTCTTTTTTTACTTCTTTGCTTGTTTGAAATTTTAATTTATTATCTCGGTAATGCATAAGATACCATATTTCAAAAGTTGGGGCAGATGTTATTATTTCTATGTTGTTTTTAGCACATTCTTCTTTGATTTCTTTGATTTGATTTATTCTTTTTTTATCTAGGTCAGTATCTAATACTAAGAATATTCGGCAATTATCTTCTGATTTAATGTCTTCATTATTTATGTATGTTAGTAAATCGTTTAACATTCCTCTTGGATCTGTATTATTTCCGGTAGAAAATTGTATTCTTAAATTTCTATTTGCAAAATTTCGAAAATAATAGTACTCTGATGATTTTTTTCCACCTTCTGATGATATAACTATTAAAGGCTTCTTCTTTTTCTTTTCTAATTGTTTTCTGGCCATAAATCAATATCTTTTATAAATGGAATAGCTCCATATCGACCATTTATATATCCTTTTTGTATATTTTCGTCTTTTCTTACAGAAAATGAGTCAAGTGGGTATAAATCAGAGATTCCTGTGTCTGGATTTTTTTCGGTAAACCATATTTGGTCTCTTCTTAATAATTCAAGATTTAATAAATTTGTAGCATGAGTTGTAAATATTAATTGACTGTTTACTTTGTTAATATTTTTGTTGTTGAATAGTTTTATGATAAATTCTACTAAAGTTGGATGTAGGCTTTTTTCTAGTTCATCTACAATAATTATTTTTGTGTTTTCAAATGCTCTTTTTAAAAATGGTGCAAGGGCAAATAATACTTTTGTTCCGGAAGATTCATCATTAAAATTTAATGTATAGATTTGTTTTTTGTTATTTTTGGTCAATACTTCATGTTTTACTTCAATTTTAACATTTTTCGCTTTGAATTTTTCTTTACTTTTAAATATTTCAGGAATAAATGGATCTATTAAAGTATTATCTATTTCTTTTTCGTTGTAACTTACAGATATATCTTTAATTAGAATATCTGCTTGTTTAAGTAGATTTAAAGTAAATTCTTTTAGGTTTTCATCCCCATTACTGTAACTAATTAAATCGGAATCTTTTATTTTATCAAAGGAATTATAGGTGTCTACTCTTTTAGCAAACCATAGAAAAGCATCTTTAGTTTTATCATAGTTCCAAATTGTAGCTGTCGATAAAAATAATTTGTTTTCGGTATTATTAGCAGCTAAAGATTCTAATTTATTTTTATCATTGCTAAATTCGTAATGATTTGTATTTGATCTTTTGAAGATATTTGTTGGCTTTTGAGAATAGTAAGCATCTAATATTTCATCATATATTTTGTTTTCATCTGCGCTAAAAAAATATCTGTATTTTACATTGTTTTCTATAAAAATAAATTCAAATTCACTTGGCTTTGTTTTACTTTCTTCATCAAACAAGAATGGTTTTATAATATTCCATTTACCTTCGATAGGCATTATACTAGAATTTCTAATCATTAAGATAGCACATGTAAAAGCCTTTAATATGTTTGACTTACCAGATGCATTTGCTCCATATATAGCTGCAGTTTTTAGTAGATTGGTAATGTTGGCTGTTATGATATTTTCTTTGTTTTCATTACCTGTTCCTTTTTCCATTGATAATGTTACTTTTTCTTTAAAAGATAAAAAATTTTTTACACTAAATTCAATTAACATATTTTCCCTCCTTCATTAATATTATATCTAAAAATTAAAAAAAGTAAACTTATTTTTTTAATTTTTGCGAAAAAATCTCAATTTATTTAATTATAATTTGCTATAGCTAAATTATTTTTAAAAATAAAAATGCTAATTTTTGATTAGCACTTCTTTAAAATTATTTTTTAATTAGTAAAGATGGAGTATCAGCCATTTCTTCTGGAACAGCTATATCCATGTATTCTAATATGGTTGGAGCTACATTAGTTAGGTCTCCACTTTTTTTAAGTTCTACATTTTGATCTGTAATGATAAATGGAACTTTACTTGTTGTATGAGTTGTCACAGGATTACCAAATTCATCAAGCATAATGTCGGCATTTCCATGATCTGCAAGAATAATCATTGTGTAGAAATTATCATTTGCTACTTCGTATAATCTTTCTAAACAAACATCTACTGTTGTTACGGCTTTCATAGTTGCTTCTAAATTTCCTGTGTGACCTACCATATCTGGGTTAGCAAAATTCATAAAGATAAAATCTGTATCTTTTTCCATTTTTTGAATGGCTTTTTTGGTAACTTCAATCGCACTCATTTCTGGTGCTAAATCATAGGTTTCAACTTTTGGTGATGGTACTAATATTTTTTCACATTTATCAATTTTTCCGTTGTACATACCGTCAAAAAAGTAAGTTACATGAGCATATTTTTCGGTTTCAGCAATACGCGCTTGTGTTAGACCTAATGTGCTTAAATAAATTCCTAATGGATTTTTAACATTGATATCTTCTAGGAAGTTATTTACTTTTATGTCTTTATCTAATGGAAAGAATGAATATACTTTTAAATCTTCATATTTATAAGTTGGAAATTCTTCAAAGTTTTCTTTAGTAAATGCCGAGATAATTTGTTTTCCTCTATCACTTCTAAAATTCATCCAAAGAATGATGTCGCCATCTTTAATGGTTTCTTTAGGATTGATAATTAATGGATATAGAAATTCGTCAGTTTGATTTTTTTTGTATAAACTTAGGATTCCGTCAGTGGCACTTTTGGCTTTTATACCGATTCCTTTTGTTAATAGGTCATAATAAATTTTAGTTCGATCATAGTTGGTATCTCGGTCCATTGCATAATATCTTCCACAAACACTGGCAATATATGTTGTAGGATCGTTTGCTATTTTTTCTTCTAAATCTTTTACAAAGTTGATCGCTGCATTTACTTTGGTGTCTCTGCCGTCTGTTATTAAATGAAAGTTTATTTTTTTAGCATCATTTTCTTTTAATATTTCATACATTTTTAGGAAATGCTCTAGGTTTGAGTGGACTTTTCCGTCACTATACAAACCAATGATATGAACAGTTTTTTCTTTTGCCTCTTTTAAAAATTCATCAAATAATAAATTATCTTTATTGATATTTTTTAAAAATTCAGTAATTCTTGGGCCATGTTGCATGATTTTTCTTCCTGCTCCGATTGTCATATGCCCTATTTCACTATTACCAAATTCCCCTTCGTTTAAACCAACATATTCTTCTGATGCATATAAAGTTGTATGGGGATAAATATTCCATAATTTATCAAAATTTTTAGTATCAGCCATTTTAATAGCATTGCCATATTCTTCTTCTCTATAACCAAAACCGTCTAAAACAACTGTTAATATTTTTCGCATATTTTCACCTTTTTCTTCCTAATCATATCATAATTTTGTAAAAAAAACAAATTTTCCTTAAAATATAAAGAGAAAAGATATAAGATAACTTACATAAATCTTGCATAAAATTTTATATCTTTATATGTAAAAAAAGGAATTCGACATTCCTTTTATACTTGTAATAATTTCTTATCGTAACGTAATCTATCAGCGATTGAGGCGATAAACTCAGAATTTGTTGGCTTTGCTTTATCAAAAGCAACACTGTTTCCAAATAATTCTTCCATTAAATCATAGTCTCCACGATTCCAACTAACTTCAATCGCATGTCTTATTGCTCTTTCTACACGTGATGCCGTTGTTGAGAAACGAAGTGCTACTTCAGGATATATTTCTTTGGTTATTCCACCATAACTATCACTATTTTTGTAGAATAAGAATACACTTTCTCGAATGTAGTTATAGCCTTTGATGTGAGATGGTATTCCTAACTGGTGTAGTATTTTACTAATTGCTACATGTAGTTCTCTTTCTGTTTCATTTAGTTCCACAGCTTTCAAGTTTTCTCTTTTAGCAAGTTCAATAATTCTTGTTTCTAGGGCTAGCATACTAAAAGGTTTTAACATATAATAGCTAACTCCATATTGGTTGGTCATGTTAATTGTGTATTCCTTTTTGTAACTTGTTAGCACAATTACTTTTTTCTTGATGTTTTCTTGTTTCATTTTCTCTAAGATGGTTAGGCCATCTACTTCTGGTAATATGATATCCATACAAATAATATCATATTCGTTTTTATGGTTTATGATGTAATCTAAGGCATCCGCACCATTGTTAATTACTTTTACTACTTTGATTACTGCGTGACTACTAAATTGTTTTTGGATTTTAGTAGTGATTGTTTCATTGTCATCTACTACTAAAACTCGTGTTACGTTTTCCATTTTTTGTTCTCCTTCAATTAGTTATTATTTACTACACGCAAGATCATTATAGCACAATACTTGACAATATACTAGTAAATCTTTTGTCTATTTATGTAAAGTTTTGTCGATTGATGTCGAAAAAAATAACAACTGTTACTAAGTTGCCATTTTTCGAGTTATTTCGTCTAGATTTTCAGGCTTTAAAACTCCTGTACAAACGATAAAACCATCTAGTTCTTTTAGCTTTATTAAATCATTTAGATTTTGGGGACATACTGATCCTCCAAATACAACATCTAAATTTACTCCGTAATAATCTTTTATTAATTTTTTGATAAAAATAATCATGGATCTAATCTTTAAAAAATCGTATGTGGAAGTTTTTCCAATTAAATCTGTTGGTTCATAGGCAATGATTATGTTTTTTATCTCTTCATTAGATAATTTGTTTAAAACTCTTGCTATTTGTCGCTCCAAAACTTGATATTCTACTCGTCTTTCTCGTTCTTCTGAAGATTCACCAATACAGTAAATTACTTTCAATCCATTTTCTAGGGCATCTTTTATTTTGGCAAGTATTTCAAATTCCGATTCTTTGTAATATTTTCTTCTTTCAAAATGGCCTATGATGGCATATTTTACATCTAAACTTTTTAATTGAAAAATAGAGATATCCCCTGTTAAGTTTAAATTTTCATTTAAAGCAATGTCTTGAACACTTAAAAGTACTTTACTATCTTTAAATAAAGGTAAATAAATGGAAGTTGGAGCTAAAATTAAATTGATATTTTCCGTATTTATTTTGTTTAAAGCATCCTTGTATTCTAGCATTTCTGCATATGTTTTATTTGCTTTTAAATTACAAATCAAGTACTTCAATTTCATCTTCCTCTTCTATTCCATCAATTCCTGGTAAAGTGCCATTTGCAATGTAATCTAGTGTTGCTCCTCCTCCACTTGATATGTTTGGAAATTCATTTTTAAATCCTAAAGTGTTGGTTGCTCCAACAGCATCACCACCACCAATTACAACGTTTTCCTTTTTCTCTTTTAAGGCATTTAATATTAAAATGGTTCCATTGGCAAACTCTTTTTCTTCATAGATTCCCATTGTTCCATTCATAAAAATGGTGCTTGATTCCTTAATTATCTGAGTGTATTTATTTACGGTTTTCGTTCCAATGTCTTTTATAACATCGTTGGTATCAATTTTGTTGATGTTTTTAATTGATGGAGTGTCACTATAAGTTGTCGTTACAACAGCATCTAGTGGGAAAGCAAATTTTTCTTTGTATGATAGCATTAATTTTTTTAGTTCTTTGATAATTTCTGGGTTATCTGTTTTTAGAGATGCACCAACATTTAGACCAAGTGCACTTAAAAAAGAATTCGCAATTCCCCCACTTACTAATAAATGGTCACATTTTGGAAGTAAGGAACTAATTATTTTTAATTTATCATCTACTTTTGCTCCACCCATAATTACGGTAAAAGGCCTTGCTGGATTCATAACAATTTTGTTTAACATATTTATTTCTTTTTCTGCTAGAAAGCCTAGACAACTTGGTATGTATTTCGGGATTCCGACGACTGTTGTGTGGTTGCGGTGAGCTACGGCAAAAGCATCAAAAACAAATACTTCACCAAAAGAGGCAATGTATTTTGCTACTTCTTCGTTTAATGAGCTTTCTAACTTGTTAGGAACATCTAGGAAACGAGTGTTTTCTAATAATAAGATTTCTTTACTTTGAAGATTTAAAGCTATGTTTTTGGTTTCTTCTGATAAAATATCACTTGCAAATTTGATTTCTTGGTTTAATAAACGCTCTAAGGTGTTTTTAATTGGTAATAATGAATATTTTTTCTTATCTTCTTCTGTTTTTACTCTTCCTAAATGACTTAATATAATAATTTTACAGTTTTTGCTTAATAAATAATTGATTGTTTCTAGACTTTTGATGATTTTACTTTCATCTGTGATGTTTGTTCCTACCATCGGTACATTAAAATCACATCTTAGTATTACTCGTTTATTATCTATGTACATTTTTCTTAATAGTTGTTTCATATGAATCCCTCTTTATCCTCTATTATTATATCTTATAATGGGGATTATTTACAATCTTTTTCGTGCAATTTTGTATAAATAATTGAATCATTCACTTCATATAATTAGATAAAAGGAGAGGCTTATGAATAGAATACTTATTTTAGTAGTAATAATATTAGTGCCTATTGCTATTTTTACATCAAGTGATTTAGAAGATGATGTGGTAAGTGTCTTTGATACTAAAAAAATTAGTGTAGAAGTACCAACTTTGGAAGAGGAAGAAGAAGAGGCTATTACGGTTTCTCTTAGTATGAATACTGATAAAACCGATGCTTTTACTATGTATTTGGAAGAATACGTAATTGGTGTTGTTGCTGGAGAAATGCCTGCGTCTTTTTCGATGGAAGCATTAAAAGCTCAAGCAGTTGCTTCTAGAACTTTTGCTATGTATAAAATGAGTACGGTAAGTGATTATGTTCTTAGTGCTACAATTAATGATCAAGTTTATTTAACCAAAGAGGATATGCAGGAAAAATGGGGTAGTGATTATGAATATTATTATAACCGAGTAAAAGAGGCGGTTCTAGCAACTGAAGGGAAAATTTTAACTTATCAGGGAAATGTAGCATCTACTTATTATTTTGCAATCTCTAATGGATATACGGATGATGCTTTAACTGTTTTTAATGAAGATAAAGATTATTTAGTAAGTGTTCCTTCTAGTTGGGATAAAAATTATCAGTCTTATTCGTCCGTGTATACTTTAGATAAAAACACTTTTTGTTCAAAACTTGGAGTTTCCTGTGATTCTTTTGTTATTGATGAAGTTGTAAGAGCTGATAATCATTATGTTCGAAGTGTGCGTATTAATGGGGTAACTTTTACGGGAATTGAAGTTTTTCAAAAACTCAATTTAAAATCTACTGATTTTACGATTACATTAAATGGAGAAAATGTAGAGATTCTTACACTTGGATTTGGTCATGGAGTTGGTATGAGTCAATATGGAGCTCAAGGAATGGCAAGTAACGGAAGCACTTATCAAGATATTTTAGCTCATTATTATCAAGATACCGAAATTGTTAATTTGTAGTATAAAATGAAAAAACTTGTTCACCTTAATAGTAAGAAAGGTGATTTAAGTGAAACATAGAAAATTAAGAGGGTATGTATTACCAACACTTTATGTAATTGTGCTTATTGTTATTTTTGGAGCAGTTAGTTTGGTTAGTAGTTTGATGCAGGTTAATCCTAATTATCTTTATTCTGTTAATGTATTAAAAGATGTAAGTACACCTGTATTAGAGGAAGTAGAGGAAACAGAAGGAATTGTTCGGCCTTATACTAGTTCGGATGTTACGATTGCAACCTACTTTTATGATGAAGATGCAAGTAGTGAAGAACAAGAAAAATCTTTGATTTATTTTGAAAATACTTATATGAAAAATACTGGTGTGTTGTATCAAGCTCCAGAAGTATTCGATTGTGTAGCAGTATTAGAAGGTACGGTTTTAAATATTAAAGAAGATGATATTTTAGGAAATGTGGTTGAGATTGAACATAATCCTAATTTAAGAACCATTTATTATAGTTTGGGTGAGGTAAATGTAAAAGTTGGTGAAGTTTTAAATCAAGGAGATTTAATTGGGGTTTCTGGAGAAAATAATATTACCGATTCTTCTTCTAATTTACTTTTTGAAGTTTATTATAATGGCACACTTCTTAATCCTGAAGAATTTTATAGTATGGATATTACAACTTTAAATTAGAAAATCTTACACTTTTTTAAAGTGGCTTTTTCTTTATGAGTAGGTGATTTTGGTGAAAGAGTTGGTAGTTTATTTTTGTGATGATACGATCGAAATTATTTATAATAAAAAAGTTATTAAAAAGAAGTTAGAAAGTGTTTATCAGGGAATGGTTGTAGATCGGACTAAATTTATGGAAAGTTTCTTGGCAATATTAAAAAAAGAGAGGATTCGTAGTAAACTTTTTGGTGATAAAATCTATGTAGTGAAAAATGTTTATTTTCAGCCTAGTGACTTGTATTATTTAGAAAGTATTTTTGCGGATTTAGGATTTATTAAAACAATCTTTTTGGATATTCGAGATTATTTTGATGAAGATTATGATTATATTGGAATATTTAAAGATTACATTGTGTTTTATTTGGATAAACCAGTACTCTTGGATTTAAATTATTTTAAAGATTTGCCAAAACTAATTGAGTTTTTTGCTGTTTATTATCACAAATATGTTATTCTCTTTGGAACAAATAAGAACATTCCTTCTATTCATTCTGATAAAATAAAAATTTATTATATTGATCATTATCAAGATTATATTACGCAAAGTTTGCTGAAAGTAAAAAAATATGGTGCCTAACATCATATTTTTTTTGACAAGAAGTTCATTTTATAATATAATTACTTTTAGTAAACTAGCATGAGGTAAACATGCTTTTTATCTGGTGTGGAGAGGTAATTATGGTGAAATTTATAGTTGTAGATGATGATTCTAAAGAAATTGAACATGTGTGTACTTTAATTCATGAAGTTACTGATGATGCTAAAATTCTTAAATTTTCCAAAATAACCGATGAATTAAAGAAAGAAATTCAAAATGTAGATGAACATAAAGTTTATATTCTTGATATTCAACTTGCTAATAAGATTAGCGGTATTACAATTGCTAAGCTTATTCGGGAAGTAGATTGGGTTAGTGAAATTATCTTTATTACAAATCATGATAAGATGTTTGAAAGTGCTTATCGAAATGTGTATGCTGTTTTTAGCTTTATTGAGAAATTTCATGATTTTGATCGGAGATTTAAAAAAGATATTAGAGCTATATTAAAAAGAAATTTTGATAACAAGATGTTTAAGTATAATGCAAATAATGTCGAATTAAATCTGTTTTATCGTGCCATTTTGTATATTACAAGAGATACTGAAGAAAGAAAGTTAGTGATTGTAACACCAACTAATAAATATAAAATTACAATGACAATTAAAGAAGTGATGGATTTATTAGATAAGAGATTTGTTCAGTGTCATCGGTCTTGCATTGTAAACAAAGATCATGTAGAAGAGAAAAACTATAAAGAAGGCTATTTTGTTTTGGATAATGGGGAGAAGGTATACTTATTATCTAAGATGAATAAGAAGTTGATGGAAAATGAGTAGGTTTCTGATTTGGTTTTTTACATGCTTTTTATCTACATTAGGAATTGCTTATTTATATTTAAAAATAGTAAAGGGTACTTTTAAAATTAATTTTCGGATTGTTTTTATATTTTTATCTGGAGTTGTTTTTGCTACATTGTTAAGATTTTATCAATTGAATTTCTATAGCTCTTTCTCGTACTTTGTATACATTCCTTTTTTGTTTTATACTTTAAAACCTTTTTCTTTTCGAAATTTGTTTTTTTATATTATAATAATTTGGTTAATTGGTATGTGCTTAGATATAATTTCAATGCTTGTTATTTCTTTATTGTATTCTCTTTTTGGCTTTGATGTGGTAAATAGTGATATTTTCCAAATATTTCCAACTATTTTAGTATTTTTAATGTTTGTTTTGTTTGGAAATTGCTCTTTTTTAAGTAGGTTTGTTTCTTATTTGTTTGATGTATATAGAAAAATTAATTATCTTGATTTTTCCATAATTTCTTTTGCTATTTTTCTTCTAATATTCAGTATTATTTTAGCCATGAATGTTGAAAATTTATCAGTTGGTGTTTTATTGGCGTTTATCATTATTCTTATAACTTTTCATTTTTTCCTTTTAATTAAGAGTAAATTAAGTGATATAGAAAGTAAAATATTTATTAATACTTTAAAAGAAAATAATGAATTTTATATTTCTATGGAAGTTGAGAATGGTATTTTTAAACATAATCTTATGGCTAAATTGCTATCAATTAAATCAGTTTCTAATCAAAAATCTAGACAATTAATTGATGATTTAATTTATTCTTTTAATAATAATTTAGATTTTACAAGTCATATTCAAAATATTCCATATGGATTAAATGGAATAATATATCAAAAGCTCTATCCGTATTTAAAATTGTTAAATGTCAAAATTGATAATAAAATTGATTTTGATATTTTTGACGTACTAATGCCTAGGCGTTATAATGTTTTTGTTGAAAAAATGGTAATTGCTCTTGATAATGCAATTGAATCAAGTTTAGGTAGTAGAGAAAAGCTTTTGATTATTAATCTTTATTCTACTGAAACCGAGGTTGCTATAGAAATTAAAAATACTTTTGGTAGTGATTTGAATATAGATAATATTGGCAATTTAAATTATTCAACAAAAGGTAGCAAACATGGGTTAGGGTTATTTTCTGCTTTGAGAAATAAAGAAGCACAAATGAATGTTAAGGTTATTAATAATTTGTTTACTGTTAAAATTTTTGCAAAGAAAAAGTTTAATGAATGACATATAGATTAAAAACCACCAATTGCATTGGTGGCCTTTTTGTTATAATAAATCTTCTGGGCATTCAGGTTCATCCCAAACAAACCATACAGTTCGAGCGTCTCCAACTGATGCAGTTGCAACTCCGCTTAGTAATCCTGCTAACATTTCTAACATTTTTTCTACCTCCTTTACTTCTAAATTTGTTTAAATCTATATATAAATAAAATTTAAACCGCTATTCAATCTTCTTTTTATAATATTTATAATTATTAAATTGTGTTTTTGTAATTTTGTAAGTTATAGGATTGATAAATATAGTTTGCATTGTTAAAGCAATTATTATTGTGTCTTTTATTATGGTGATATTTGTTAATGTAAAAATTAATATATATAATATAACTATAAATATTGATAATATTTTAGCTTTTATTCTTTGCTTTTTTCTAATTAAAGGTCTTTTTGGTGTATCAGCTGGTGCCCATAATATAATTGATATAGTAGATACACCCAAAATAATATATTCTAGTATTGATGGTATATTTATATATTTTATTAATAGGGGTAATCCATTATAAAGTGATAATGTGGTTATCCAGCATCCTATACTGGTTTTAGCATGCCAGCCAAAACTAAATGTTCTAATTCCAGCATAAAATAAGATGAGTAGTAATGTTTCTTTAATTGTATTAAGTATTAGAGATATTAGAATTACAACACTAGTTTTTATTATTAAACTATATATTCCTTCCAATCCGTATTTGAGACGTTTAATTTTTAAATCATCACATTCTTGATACTTCATAATAAATGCTAAAGATGAATTAATAAATTTCTCTTTCATATTTTACTACCTCACTGCATTTTAAGTATAACTTATTATTGTTGAGGATTAAATATAGTTTGCTCAAAGTAACTTTTGAAATGCTTTAAAACTTATTTTTTGCTTTTTTGAATAAATAATTTAGTTTTTAGAACGTAAAATTTAACTTTTTAGAATTATTTATTTCATTTCGAAAATAAATATGGTATCTTTGGATTGGTTTATAACTCAAGGGTAGCAGCTAGTGCGGAATTTGTCGAACGTTTTTTCTTGAATTTAAGCTGAGTGATGTGGTATGTTTAGTACGAGGTAGGAAGGCGAGGTGTGATATGATCGGTAAAGTTAAGTGGTTTAATAACGAAAAAGGTTATGGCTTTATAGAGTATGAAGATTTAGAAGATATCTTTGTTCATTATTCAGCAATAATTAAAGATGGCTACAAAACTTTAAAAGAAGGGGCAGTTGTTAGCTTTAAATTAATTGAAACTTCTAAAGGCTTACAAGCAGTAGATGTATGCGAAAAAGAATTAACTACTATCTAATTTAGTAGTTTTTTTCTCCCTAACGTGTTATAATGTATAGTAAGTTATGGCATATTTTGATAATAAAAAATAAACCACGATTGGAGTGATTTATGTTGTGATTAA
>CALVQS010000015.1 GCA_944358165.1 uncultured Bacilli bacterium
GGTATGATAAGCAACCGTATCCATTGCCATATTACCTACCATTCCATACATTGAGGCAATATTGATAATACGTCCATAGTTCTTTTCTTTCATGATATTAGCAAATGCACGAGTTACATAAAATAAGCTTGTCATGTCTGTTTTGATTGTAAAATCCCAATCTTCATCCGTCATATCTAGGACACCAGCATTTTTGGCACTACCAGCGCAGTTTACTAAAACATCTACTTTTCCGAATTTTTCTTTAACTTCTTTAGCCGCAGCATTTACACTAGCAACATCCGTTACATCACAACGAATTGGGTAAGCCTCTGCTCCTAGAGCACGTATTTCTTCGGCTACAGCTTCTAGTTTTTCTAATCTTCTTGCTGTAATTACAACTGTTGCACCTTGATGCGCATACCCTAGAGCCATTTGTCTACCTAAACCAGAAGAAGCACCTGATACTACTACTATTTTGCCTTTATAGTCAAACATAAATAACCTCCTTTATTTTGTAATATTTTTTAAAATAACAGTTTTTGTTCTTGACATTTCTTTTAGAGTTGTCATAATTCCTTCATTACCAATTCCGGAATATTTCCAGCCTCCAAATGGTTGCTCAAATGAACGGAAGAATGATGCACCATTGATAACAAATCCACCACATTCCATTTCTTCACTAACCTTTATTGCTTTGCTAATATCTTTGGTAATGATTGATCCAGATAAACCGTAAATAGAAGCATTTGCTATTTTGATTGCATCTTCTAGATTATCAAAGCCAATTACTGGAATTACTGGGCCAAAGATTTCCATATCTTTAGCAACATCCATATCTGGGGTTACGTTATCTAGAATAGTTGGTTCATAGAATGCACCATTTCGTTTGCCACCACAAACAAGAGTTGCTCCGGATGCTATTGTTTCATTTACTTGACGCTCTACTTCAATCGCTGCATCTTCACTTACTAGGCAGCCAATATCAGTTCTCATATCTTGAGGATTTCCTTGTTTTAAAGAGTTTATCTTTTCAGCCATTCTTCTGATAAATTCATCTTTAACAGAATTTTCAACTAAGAATCTTTTTGATGCACAACATACTTGACCAGTATTATAAAGTCTGCCCCAAACAGTTTCTTCAATAGCTAAATCCATATCTCCATCAGCGCATAAAATGAAAGCATCATTTCCACCTAATTCTAGAGAACTGTGAGCACAATGATCAGCGCAATTTTTCGCAGCATCAATACCAGCAGCTGTTGAACCAGTTAAGCTTACCATATCTACTTTCTTACTACTTGTTAGAGCTTTTCCAACAACAGAGCCACTTCCGTGAACTACAGATATTATTCCGGCTGGAACTCCAGCTTCTACTAATAATTCTACATATCTTGTTAAAGTAAGAGGATTAATACTTGCTGGTTTTAAAATAACGGCATTTCCCATTAATAATGCTGGTGGTACTTTATTGATAAAGATATCACTTGGGAAATTAAACGGGATAATAGCTACTACTACACCTAGAGGTTGTTGAATCGTATATTGAATCGTGTTTTCTTGTCCTTTTTCTGTACCACGATAAACAATATTTCCATATTCATGTTTTACTTTTTCTACATATCCAGGAACACCTATTCCAATATTTGCAATTTCATTATAAGCTTCTTTGATTGGTTTTCCTGTTTCTTTTGATAAAAGTAGTGCTAATTCGTCTTTGTTTTCTTCTACTAAATCAGCAAATCTTGATAATACTTCGCAACGTTCAATGACTGATTTTTTCTCCCATTCCTTTTGATGAGCATCCGCATAATCAATTGCTTCTTCTACATCTTCTTTCGTTAGGCTTGGTACGGTATCAATTAGTTCATTTGTAGCAGGGTTATATACTTCAATAACCTTGCCATCAGATGAATCACGCCAATTTTTTCCAATTAAACTTTTCATATTTTATTCCTCCCTTATTCTCCAAAGGCTGTATAAGATAATGATAATCCTCCAACAGTATTCGATGAATGGTCTCCTTCACCATATTCACCAAAGGTAAATACCATTAAGAATTCTTTATCTGGAATTGCTTTTTTAACTTCTGGATAAATTTTATCTTCAATACTTGCTAGAGCAAGTCCAAGTCTACGTCCACCACAGTGAACTAAGAAATAACTTTCGATTTCACCGTCCATCATTTTATTTACTTTTTCGATGGTTTCAGCATTTGCTTTTAAAATTCCTTCTGGAGTATTTGATAATTGGATTACAGCCGTGTTTAATGCTAGGTCTGCACCAATATTCATAGAATAATCATCATTACCAAACATTGGGTGACGAACTGCTATGACTTTACCAATTGGATCTTTTACTCCTAAAGGCGCACAAATTGTTTCGGTAAGTAAATTATTACCCATTAATGAATCTACATCTTTGCCAGTCCATTCAGCATATTTTTTTAAAGCTGGTTCATGGTCAATTTCTACTAAAGTTCTTGAACCACTTATTTTGGTAATAATACCAGCATTTTCTGTTTCATGATAAGCACCTGTATATAGGTTTTTCATCTTGCCATTTGTATAGAATACAGCAAGTACACAACCATCAGCAAAATATTCGCCATCATTTAAGATGCTCCATTTTCCTTCTACTGTATTATCAGCAGCAGAACCTCCAAATACTGGAATATTTCCGATTACATCTTCAATTCCTTTCATGTATTCTTCTTCGTTGGCAGGACTTGCACTCATAAAGAAGAAATCAGGTTCTAAGTCTTTTCCTTTTAATTTGCTAATTGCTTCGTTTGCAATACGTCTACCTATTTCTCTTGCACTTTCTTCGGTCTTTTTAGATCCGGCAGTTACAACTTCAAGGTCTCCACCAAATAACATCATTCCAGAATAGCCAGTTTCTTTATTTAAATAGCCATCTTGAGTACAAAGGGCAGCAGATGAAGTACATCCGATAATTGGAACATCACCTAAAACACTTTTTGCTCCTTCCATTAATTTTGCTTGATCTTGAACGCAACTTGTAAAGAATAATCCAACTTGAGGATTTTCAATTACATTTGCTATTTTGGCAGTTTCTTCTTCTGATGCATAAGCATCTACGTTTTCACTATATCCAACTTTTGTTTTTAACATTTTTTCACTCTCCTTTACTTAACTATAATGTTTAACTAAATTTGGACGAAATTCATTAATTTTTAACTTTTACTTTTTTAGTGCACCATTACCTCCATTCTCTACTATTCATTTTACCACAAATTCTAGTTTTATACTTCATTTTCTTAAAAATTTAACAAAAAAAGTGTCAATTAAGTAAATAAGATTTTCTTGTACTTTTATTTTAATTATGTTATAAATAGAAAAGAAAGAAGGTTTTTTATGTCTTTAAATATGGCAAAAGAATATTTAAAAAAATTTCATTTAGAACAAAACATTATAGAATTTCAGGAAAGTACAGCAACGGTACGAGATGCAGCTCTTGCTTTAGGTTGCATGGATGCACAGATTGCAAAGACGATGGCATTTTTAGTAGATGATAAGCCTATTTTAATCGTTGCTAGTGGAGATAAAAAAATTGATAATAGTAAATTTAAACAGACTTTTCATACTAAAGCCAAAATGATTCCTAGTGATGAACTTTTAGATCTAGTTGGTCATGCAGCTGGTGGAGTTTGTCCTTTTGGTATTAAAGATGGTGTTTTGGTTTATTTGGATGTTTCCCTAAAAGAATTTGATACGGTTTATCCTGCTTGCGGAACGAGTAATAGTGCTGTTAAATTAACTATTCCTGAACTTGAGGAATCATCTAATTACATAGAATATATTGATGTATGTAAAAAGCTTGAGGTTTAATCAAGCTTTTCTTATTTTTTGAATTTTAATATATAATCTTTCATTTCTTTTGATACGCGATAACTATCTCTTATCTTACTGATACTTTTATTTATGGTAAATTTATTTAGGTGATTATGTTCTAAATAATATAAGCCAAAGCTTTCCTCCTTTATAAATATTTCACATACAAGCCAAGCCATGGCCATATTTACGTAGTATTCTTCACTTTGGATATTATCTAAAGCATTTACTATAAAGTCTAAATATGGTTCTTCTACATAATAGCATAATAGTAAAATAAGCCCTACTCTAATATGATAAACTTCTTTATTTTTTAATAATTTTTCTATTACTTTTAAGAAATATTCTTTGTTTTTTGCTACTAGTTTTAAACTATTACAAAAGGTATCACATAGAGCCCAATTATCAATTAAGTTTATTGCATCATCAAAATAAAGCATACATTCTTCTACTTCTTTGATACTTGCTAAGACTAATAAATGAAGCATTACTTCTTCATAATAGGTTGATTTTTTTCTATTTAAAAAAGTCCTATAATCTCCCTTTTTAATTTCTTTTGCTATACTTCTTAATTTAGGAAGTCTTATTCCTAATATTTCATATTTCGTAAAAGTTATTTTTTCGCTAAATTCTTTATAGCTTTCTTCACGCATACTTTTTAAGTATTCTATAAACTTATTGTAATCTTTATGCCAATTTATTTTTTCAAAATCCATAATAAAAACCTCATCATTACTATAACACAATTTAGTTTAGTTGATAATACTTTTTGTTAATTTTTACCACTTGATTTAATACATACGTTTGCTTATAATTAAGTTATGGTGATTGGTTATGGAGCAAGTTTATTTACATAGACATTTTTTGTGTATTGATTTAAAAAGCTTTTTTGCTAGCTGTGAATGTTTAGAGCGAGGAGTTAATCCTTTTACTTATCCTTTGGTTGTTGCTAATCCGAATCAAGGAAATGGTGCGATTACACTTGCTGTTAGTCCTTATTTAAAAGAAAAAGGTGTTCCATCTAGAGGAAGACTTTATGAAATTCCTAAAAATATTAAGTATACGATTGCAAGCCCTAGAATGAGTCTTTATTTGGCAAAATCTAAAGAGGTTGTTTCCGTTTATTTAAAGTATGTTGCAAAAGAAGATTTGCATATTTATTCGATTGATGAATGCTTTTTAGATGTAACCGATTATTTAAAGATGTATGAAAAAAGCGATTATGAACTTGCCTCCGATATCTTAAGGGATGTTCGGGAGTCTACGGGATTATATGCTACATGTGGAATTGGGCCTAATATGCTTTTAGCTAAGATTAGTATGGATATTGAGGCAAAACATAATAAAGACTTTATTGCTAAATGGGATTATGATGATATTCCTACGAAATTATGGAGTATTTCCCCTCTTTCTAAAGTTTGGGGGATTGGGCCTAGAATGGAAAAGAATTTAAATAGCCTCGGTATTTATTCCATGTATGATTTAGCCCACTTTGACCGAGATAAATTAAAACAAAAATTTGGGGTAATTGGACTTGAATTATGGAATCATGCGAATGGAATTGATTTAAGCCGGATTGGTGAATTTGAAAAAAGTGAAGATAAGTCTTATTCTCATAGTCAAGTTTTGTTTAAAGATTATAATGGCAATAATATTAAAATTATTATCAGAGAAATGGTCGAAGTACTTAGTATTCGTCTTCATAAAAATCATAAGACTTGTCTTTGTGTTGGTCTTGGTATTGGATATTCAAAAAATGTAGGTGGTGGATTCTTTCATCAAGTGAAGCTTAATAATCCTACTGACTCGGAACAAGTTATTTTAAATTATGCTCTTATGATTTTTGATAAATTTTATGAATCTTTGCCTATTCGTAAAGTTACTATCTCTTGCGCTGGGCTTCAAGATAAAGTTGGTGTGCAATTAAATATTTTTGATGAAGTAGAAAAGATTCAAGAACAAGAACGAATGAATCAAGCAATATTAGATATTAAAGATAAGTATGGGAAAAATGCTGTATTAAAAGCTTCAAGTCTTCTTAATGATTCTACTATTCATGAGCGAAATAAAAAGATTGGAGGTCATAATGCATGATTGATCGTGGTTTTGTAAAATGGCAACCCTTTTCTTCTGTTACTCCTCTTAAAGATATAGCAAGAGAACAAGAAAGCGAAAAGCATCAAGAAAAACCCGTTTTATTTCCAGAAGAAGTAAGTCTTCTTACCGAGAAAATTATGGATGCTTATTACAGCAAAGATCTCATTTTTATTACTTATTATGAAGAAGGAAAAATAAAAGAGATTCGTGCTACTATCAAAAAAATAAATCCAAACTCAAAGACCATTGAGCTTGGATGTCGGAAAATTCTTTTCTTTAAACAAATCTTACATATTTCTTAATCTTGATAAACATAGTAATATAACCAATTATGATATAGAAGGGTTGCTGTGGCATGCCATGAATAAATTGGTTCTTTATCGGGATTATTATCTTTGTAATAATTGCATGGTGGATCAATTTTTAATCCTTTATTGATATCTCTTCGATATTCTTTATCTAAAGTATATAAATCATATTCCGCATGTCCTGTTAAAAAGACTTTACTTTTATCTTTTGCTTCGACAATATATACTCCTGATTCATTTGATTTGCTGGTTAAAACAAGATCTTTTCTTTTTGATACTTCCCCTTCTATAATACTACAATATCTTGATTGAGGAATTAAAAAGTAATCGTTAAATCCTTTTACTAAATCCGTTTCTTTTACAATATAATGTTCATATAATCCAGATAATTTTTCTTTTAAATAATAACGGTTGATTCCATAAAAATATTGAAGGCCAAATTGAGAGGCCCAACATAAGAAGCAGGTTGAATGAACTTGTTTTTTGGTGTATTTAAAAAACTCTTTTAATTCTTCTATATAATCAATATCATGATAATTAATGTGCTCTAGGGGTGCTCCTGTTACAATCATGCCATCAAAGTGTTCTTTTTTTATCTCATTAAAAGAACGATAATACTTTTTTAAATAAGATTCTTTTTCTTCATCTTTTTTCTTCGTGTCTAAATAAATAAATTCGAGTTCAACTTGAAGTAATTTGGTATCTAATGCTTCAATTAATTGTCTTTCCGTATCTTCTAGAGTTGGCATTAAATTTAATATTCCTACCTTTACATGGGGTTTCGTTGAATCTATTTTAGAAATAAATGTTACTTTATCTTTTAGCTTTTTGGCAACTTCTAATTCTTTTTTTAAATATATAGCCATTTTATCGCCTCTTTCATAAGTACCTTTTATTATATCAAAAAGATTGATCATTTTCTTTTATTTTATTCAGCACTTTACAGTTTATTACTCATTACCTTTAATATTAAATCATAATTATCATCATTTGCCATTTTGTTTTTCTTAATCATTCCACATTTATCACAGCGATACACAATTTTCATAGTATCCTTTTTTCCCTTTTCTACTCCAATTGGTCTTAAAATGCCAAAACATTTACATAAACGATCTCCTGGATAATCATCAATATGAATACTGCATAAACAATTAGGGCAATGATCCCTTGCTGTATAAGATAAGGGATTTACATGCTGCCCACAGACTACACAATCAAATTCTTCATCAATCATTTTAAATTTTTTTGTATCCATAATAACCTCATTTTATGCCAATTTTCTTTAAATGTTTTGCAGCGAGTAATATTTCGTTTGCTACAATCTTATTGATTTCTAAATTACCAGGATGATTCTTTAAATATTTTTTTAATTTTTTAAAAGGAATATAAGTTAAATTAAAATCTCCTCCTCGTTCTTGATCATCTAAACGAACATTTTCTAAATTATAAGTTTCATCTGTAAATATATAGTAATAATAAATTTCAATACTACGATTATTCCCTTTTACAGGATAGTCTTTTAGAAAATACTTCAAACAGAAGAAAGGCTGATATTCCTTGTTTAATACAATTCCAGTTTCTTCTAATATTTCTCTTTTTAAACCATGGCTTAATGTTTCTCCCTTTTCTAGGTGTCCTCCGGGAAATTGGATGGTTGTATAAGCTTCTGCAAGTAATATTTCTTCTTTACTATTTAGCATTAATGCTTTTACGCGAATTACTTTATCATTAATTTCTTCTTCTTTTATATGGTTATAATTTATTATCTTTGTTTTCATGTTTATCACTCTAAATATTATTTTAATAAAAACAAGAAAAGAAAACTACTCTTTTCTCTTCTTGTTTACATCTATTTAGCATATTCTTTGTAAGATTAAGCCATCTTCTACCTTTTCTTCACGATAATTTTGCTCAATATGAGGAAATGTTATTATGTATTCATCTTTTAAATCTTCTTTTGTTACTTTGCTTGATAATATTGGATAGGTGCGATATTGATTATTTGATAAAGAATGATATTTGATTAAATAAGCTAGAGCAATTAGACTATCATGATTCATAATTGGTTTTAAACTTTCTTCAAATTCTCTTAGTTTTTCATACTCCCAAAAATAATTAAAGTTTTTAGAAAAGTAATCGGCAATATTTGATAAAAAGACAAAATCATATTTATCTTTCATTTCTTCTCCTAAAAGTAGGCATTCACAGCATTTAAAAGATATATGTGCTTTTTTTAAATTTTCTTTCATTTTATTATAATCTTCTTCACTTTGTAAATAAGTATTTTGAGCAATACTTAATGATTCATCATTAATATTAATTAATAACATACGAAATAGATTTAATATTTTTTTCTTATCTTTTTGGATTTGATAGTTATAATCTAAAAGACGTTTCCAATAATAGCAGCAGTTTTTATCCATAAAAGGAAATAATGGCCTCATTAATTCATTTAATTCTTCTAAACTTAAGTCTTCATCAATTATCCTTCTCATCCACTCTAAAAACTCTTGATAGCCAAAAGCAAGAATTGCTGGTATTTTAATACCAAAAGTATAATAAGCAGTTAGTT
Organism: uncultured Bacilli bacterium; assembly: GCA_944358165.1. GTDB lineage: Bacteria > Bacillota_I > Bacilli_A > RF39 > UBA660 > Caccenecus. The sequence goes on from CALVQS010000015.1 coordinate 8,811, forward strand.
TATTTGTGTCAAATGTATCAACCTTTAAAATATCATGATAAATTAAATTTAAAACGTGATCGCCACTTGCTAATACACTTAAAGCTTTTTCTTTGCCAGCAAAATCTATTTTTGACATATATCCATGAATATTTTCATTGGTACTTCTATATACTTTTTGATATTCGCTAAATGGTATGCCAAGAAAGCAAATTTTACCTACATCTACTTGTGTCTTTATCATTTCTTTCGTTGCTTCTAAAGCATTAGTCATGATAATATCCCCCTTTTTGCGCTATATCATAACATATTTTATTCTTTTTTGCAAATTTAGCCAAATTAAAAAAGCCTAAGAGTAAGGCTTTGTTTGCAATATGGTGATCTGTATGGGATTTGAACCCATGAATGTTGCCTTGAGAGGGCAATGTGTTGACCACTTCACCAACAGACCAATAATATCTTTTTTAAAAGATATTACTATATTAACATAATTTTGTTTTAATTACAAGTTCTTCTCAGAATTAATACTCCATTTTGATCTTCTCCATGAGCACTTGGCACTAATTTTATTTCTTCTTTTAGTAGTTCTCTTCCTGTAATATTTGCACCACCTATTGGAAAAGTTCTTAATTCTTGATCTTGGTATAAGCCATAAATATAGTTTGCGTAAATTAAGCCATCTTTATTTAATAAAGTAAGAAGATTAGCAAATAATTTATGCAATTTTTTTATATCTAAATTGGGATCATAAATATATTCCATGATATTAGAACATAAAATTAAATCGTATTTTTCCTCACTATCAAAATTTAAAATATCACCTAAAGTAAAACTTAGAATTGTTCTTTTTAAATTTTTTCTTACAAGATCATAATTTTCTTTTTTGCAAAGATAAGTATTTAAGAATTTAATTTCTGTTAAATCGAAATAATAATCTTGAGTTAAAATTTGTAATAAAGTAATTTTTCTTTGATAAAGTTTTTGTAAAGAAAAATAGTAAGCAAATATTTCTTGCCAAAATAATCTATATTTTGGTTCCATAAAGTTTAGTAAATAATTTAGGATTTTCCTTTCTAAATCTAGGTTATCATTATCTTTTAATAAAATCTTAATTGCTTTTAAGTATTCTTCATAAGTTAATCCTAAAATTAAGGCTTTTTTTATTCCTAAAGCATAATACTCGGTTAAAGGATTAGTATCAATTAAATCAATATGATTAAAATTTTGATGAATTAAGTTTAAATATTGGTCGCCACTACTACATATAGCAAGAGCAATATTCCCTTCTACTCCTTTTAAATAATCTTTTATGTTTTCATTCGTAAAAGCATAAACAGATAAATAGTTTGTTCTTCGATCATTGTTTGTTAAAGCGTTTTTGATAATTTTTTTCGTTTCTTCTAACATAAGAAAAAAGTGCTTTTTTACACTTTTTAATATTTTTTTATAAAAATATCAAGACGCTTTAACATTCTTTCTTTTCCTAGGAGATTCATAATATCATATAGATTTGGTGTCATACTAGAAGTTGTTAAGACAACTCGCATGGCTGTTGTAAAATCGGCAACATTTCCTTTAAATTGCTCAGGATTTTCTTTGTATTCTTTCATGTTGGAAGCATAACCCATTTTATCACATAGTTCTTTTATTTTGTTAAACCAAACTTCCTCTGTATCTTTCTCGTTATAATAATGGTTTAAATATTCTTCCATAATTTGTTTGATTTCTTCTTTATCCGTAATTTTAACAAAATCATATTTTAATTCTTTATCCCATTCTTCATCATAAATATACCAGGTTTTAGGGAAAATACTAATATAATTTTCATAGTCTTTTCTTGGCTTTTTGGTAAGTCTTTCAATATTTAAGAAAGCAGTTGTTTCATCTTTGTATTTGCTAATTAAATTATATACATGTTCATCATATTTTTTAGCCCAATTTAAGTATTCTTCATATAATTCTTCGGCACTCATTTTAGAAATATAATTTTTTGAGATATTATCTAGCTTGTCTAAATCAAAAAGTGCTCCACTTGAACTCATTTTCTTAGGGCTAAATGGAAATTCATAGAATGGTTTATCAGGATTATTGGTCCGCCATTCTTCAAAATTGGAATTGGCTATCGTTAATACAGCATCAATTACTGCTTTTACAGGATATCCTTTTTCTTCATAATAAAACATTAAAGCTTCTGGATCTTTTCTTTTGGAAATTTTACGAATGGTATCTCCATCTTTTTTGAGAATTAAAGATGTATGAATGTATTTTGGCATTTTATAACCAAATGCTTTAAATAAATCATAATGAAGTGGAACGCTACTCATCCATTCTTCACCTCGTACGACATGGGTTGTACGCATTAAATGATCATCTACCACATGGGCAAAATGGTAAGTTGGAAGTAAGTTTTCACTTTTCATGATTGGAACATCAATGTCATTTTCAGGCATTTCAATTTTTCCTTTGGTTAAATCTTCAAAAATAAATTTTTTGTTAAAATCCCCTTCCGAACGAAAACGAATTGTAAATTTTTCACCATTTTTTATTCTTCTTGCTAATTCATCATTGGATACATCTCTAAATTTAGCATATCTTCCATAAATTCCAATTCTTTTCTTAGACTTTGATTGATATTCTCTAATTTCATTTAATTCATCACTTGTTAAGAAACATGGATAAGCTCTACCAATACTAATTAAATATTTTATAAAAGCATGATAAATCTCCATTCTTTCACTTTGAATATATGGGCCATAATTTCCAACTGTTTCGCCATTAAACTCGTATTCATCTGGATAGATTCCATAATGGCTTAATACATGATGGATAAATTCTACGGCTCCTTCGACACTTCTTGCTTGATCCGTATCTTCGTTACGTAAGAAAAATACTCCTCCACTCGATTTTGCTAAACAATAATTAATGGTTGCACTCATCATATTACCAATATGCATGAATCCTGTTGGAGACGGAGCAAAACGTACTACTTTGGCTCCTTCTTTTAAATCTCTTTCTGGATATATTTTTTCATAATCTTCTGGTGTTTTGGTAATATTTGGAAATATTAAATCTGCTAATTCTTTGTTTGTCATTATAAACCTCTTTTCTTATATTCCTATTTTACTTTAAATATAGAAAAAAAGCAAGTTTTCTTATAAATCTCCACTTACTTTCATAAATTCTTTTAATACTTTAGATAATGCTCTTTTTTCAATTCTTGATACATAACTTCGAGATATTTTTAGTTCTTTAGCTATTTCTTTTTGCGTGTGTTCTTCTTCATTTAAAAGGCCATATCTTTTAATTAATATTTCTTGTTCACGAGGAGTTAAAACATGGAAATATTTTTTTAATAAATGAATGTTGTCTTTTAAATGGAGGGTATCTGCGATATCTTTTGAATCATCTTTGATAATTTCCATTAAACTTACTTCATTGCCATCTTTATCATAGCCAACCCAATCATTTAGACTTACCGTATTTGCTGTTTTTTTGTTGCTTCTAAAATGCATTAATATTTCGTTTTCAATACATCTCGCAGCATAGGTTGTAATTTTGGTTGCCTTACTCTTCTTAAAAGAATCAATTCCTTTGATTAGGCCAATGGTTCCAATGCTAATTAAATCATCTGTATCATAAGATGAATTATCAAATTTTTTGACAATATGCGCTACTAATCTTAGATTGTGTTCAATTAAAATATTTCTGGCTTCTTTATCTCCATTTAGCATTCTGGTAATCATTTTTTCTTCTTCCTCTGGTTTTAACGGCTCTGGAAATACTTGATTGGAATAGCTTCCTGTAAATAAAAGCATATCCTTTACAATACTTAGTAAACTTAAAAACATTCTTTCACTTCCTAATAAAGTATATTAAATTTATAAAAAACTAGAATAACGATTGTTTATTCTAGTAATTTCGACATTTTTTACTTACAATTTTCCTTTATAAAAATATATTTTCATAGCATCTTCACTATATGATGGTTTCGAAATATCAATATTAAGGAAATTTGATATATAGTATATTAAATATTGAGAAGCAATTAATAAATCATATTCACATAATATTCCGTCATATTTACTTTCAATTATTAAATTTTTTCCATTTTTTAAATACTCTAATAATTCTTTTTCATACGGACTGGTAGTATTTTGTTTGAAGTAAATATTTTTCGCTTGACTTAAATGTTCGTAATTAATAAATCTACCATGTGAAAAGTTTTTCTTTTCATGAATGATGCAATTATAAATTCCTGACTCTATAAACTTGCTTTCTAAATCACTACTTGCAGATTCTGTGAAATCTCCTGTAAAAATATTAAATGTACCTCCCGCTAATAAAAAAATTGATAATTCCTTTTTATTTTCTTTAAAGTATTTTAAAAAATAATTTTTCCAATAATTCATGCAATTTTTAATAAAATCTTCTATATCATTTCTTCCTGTTTTTTCAAAGTATAATTTTAAAAAAATACTTGCCGGACTAATTGCACCTTCAAAAGATAAAAAGCCTCTTTCTTTCCCTTTATTTGTCCCTGTTCTATATGATAAAACATTGCTTTTATTAAGCTTTGTTTTTGTAACTATTTTTTGAAGTTCTCCTTTGGTTATAATATAAACTTTTTCTCTTTTTATTTCACTTGCAGATATTAAGATATCATTTGTAGTTCCTGAGTAAGTAAAAAGAAATACTTTATCAACATAGTTTTTGTTTCGATAATAAAAATCACGGGGATATAAACTAGAAGTATTTATTCCATACAAATTATTTATTAATTTTTCTGAAAATTTAGCTCCTGCAAAAGAACCACCAGTTCCTATAAATAAACAGTTATTTAAATTTTCGAAATCTATTTTTACTAATTTCTCGTAAGCATTACTTTTTATAGCATTTATAACTCTTGCTTCTAAATTATTAATATTAATATTACATCTTTTGATTTGCTTTCTTTTAGTAATCTCAAATTCTTGGCAAGTGCAAGTAGTGCCAATCTTTTTAATTTTATAAAGATTATTTATATGAGTCCTTGCTCCAAACTTTTTTACTACTTTTTTAGTTAATTTTGTTGCTTTTTCAAAACTTTTATTAATGTAATCATTATCTATTTGATAATTATTTTTTATATATTCGCTAATAAATACACTAAAAAAAGCATCTCCTGAGCCAGTTGGATCGACTTCTTTTTCGGGATTTGTTAATTTTTTATTTATTTTATTATTTTCATAAATAAAATCCGCCCCTTTTTTTCCTCTTGTAATTATAATCATTTTTGCTTGTAATAATTTATATAGTTCTTCCTCTGTTTTAATGGAAAATCTTTTTTTCAAATAATTTTCTACTCGTTCATTTAAATTGATTAAAGTGAATTTCCCTTTTATTTTCTTTATTATTTCTTCATTGCTATAATTTTCCAGTTCAAAATATTGACCTAAATCTAACATTTTTTTATTTTTACTATCATTAATAATTATTTGATTTTTTTCATTTAAATTATCAAAAATTAAAACGTCTTCGTCATTTATTTTCTTTAATATATCAGATGCATCAATTTTACTATCTTCATACCAATGTTTTTCGTTACAAAGCGGGCATCTTTTTTTAGAGATAAAGTTCTGTTTGCCAAATTCATCTGTAAAAGACACATGAAAGCATCGTGTATTTAAATTTTCTAATATTTTTATATTTTTAGTATCTACACCAATGTCTTCTAAACCTTTTATAGCAATTTCCCCTGCACTATCATTTCCACATACTCCGTATACAGCAGTTTCTAACCCAAAAGCGCTTATATTTGCAATAATATTATGAGAACTCATTCCACCATTTACTCCTATTAATTTTCCGTTTTTATAATAAAAATCTGTAACTAAATCACCAATACTAATTATTTTCATTTTTTACCTTCCTTTTTACATAAATTACTTCACTATTTTGAGAATAATCCCCATTTTTGACTAAGCATTCTAAAATTTTTCTTCTATTTAAATCAAAAATACCCAAGGAATCTTCATAAGGACTTGTGCTATAAGGATCTCTCCAACTATAAGGGCTAGGAAAATATAACCCTTCTATAAAATTAAAAAATTGTCGGAAATCAATAGCTCCATGATTTGGCATAAACATTTGACTAATTCTATTAACCCCTGGATATCTTACAGTTGTAATTTTTTCAATTTCTATTCCTATATCATAAAATGTTGTTAATGCTAATTGCATTGTTTTTCCAGTTAATAAATTGTCATCCATTAAAATATAATCTTTTTTTCTATCAATTCCAATTACATCTATACCCCCATTCTTAAAAATATCAAAAAATCGTAATTCTAATGATTGCTTTTTTGCATAACCTGATACATTATGATTAAACTTCAGTATAGAAATATCACTTAGGGTATTATCTAAGGATTGCATTATAATTGGCAACTCTAATCCACCATAACATATACCACATATACCTATATTGTTTTCTTTTATATTTTTCTGTAAAATTAGATAACATGTAATAAAATTTTCAGCAAAATTATCTATTTCTCTATATGCCCTAAAATCCTTAGAGTAATTTTCTTTTTCTTCTTTTTGTTGAAATTCTAACGCATATTCGTTAGTAGTTAGCATTACTTTTTGAATTAATCTACTTAATAGTATGCTGTTAATTTTATATTCACTTGTAAATACTATATCTTTCATTAATTTTTCTATTTCTAACAAAATACTATATATTTTATAACATAAATTATTTTTATTTATAAATTTTAAATTTAATAACAAATTTTTTTCTCCACTGTTACTAATAATTTCTTGATTTAACAAAATTAGAAGATAATTTCTAACGTTGTCTATTATTCCTAATATCATTTTAATATTGTTTATGTCGTTTAAATTTGTGATTTTATTAATTGCTACTAAAGCATTAGAAAAAAACTCTATATTATTTTGAAGCCATTCGTATACCATTTCTTTAGTTGTTATGTCTTCTCGTGTAGTTTCGTTGTGAATTCTTTGAGCTAAAAAATAGTAGTAAACTTTAGATCCTCTTAATAATATATTTTCGTTATCAAACATCGAGTACCATAAGCTTGCGCTATTATTTGTTTGCCAAAATTGTTTTAAGGCATTTCCTTCTGGTATACAAATCCAATCATACATAGGAATTTTAATACTGCCACTTGCATTATCAAATAAATCGTTTATTCCATTTACTGTTAGAAATTTATCATTAATTAGATTATTAAAATATGTAATCTTACTATTCTTACCTTGCTGCAGTTGTTTTTCAATTTTGGCATATGCTTTGGTATATTCGCTTTTCCGTAGCATGCTCTAAACAAATGGTAGGTAATAATTTTACTTTTTCTAATAAGTTTAAAGTTCCATCTACACCTTTTAAAATATTTCCGTTTTCGATAATTGGAAAGCATTTGTTATTTTCGCCACTTGTTGTTCCTACACTGAAACCTTGATTACAGTTAAGCATTGAATAATCATTTCCACTTTTATCTCCACAATCACCTATTCTTAGCATAGAATTTTGGGGTATTCCAATAATTTTTTCTGCCACTTTAATAGCCTTATTTTTAGTTGTAGTACCAATTTGAGCAACTTTTTTTCCTTTGTAAAGCCCAATTGTTAAATTTAAACCGCTTAAATTATCTATGATGGCATTTATTATATTAACTATTTGATCATTAATACTCTGATCATTAGTTAAAAACATCAAACGTATATTAATAATAGTATTTGTTTTAGAGTCTTTTGAATAAATGATTTGAACATATTTTTCTAGTCCTTGACTTTTTAATTTTTTTTTGATTATTTCGTCCATTTTTTCTAGATTAATTAATGATTCTTCTGATGAAATATATTTATTAACATTAAATAATTCTTGACTGCCATTACTAGTTATAAATATTCTTGCTCCATCATTAACTAATGCATATATTTTTTGCAATTCTTTTTGAGTAACATTATATTTATTTTTTAGGATTTCTACTATATCTTGTACTAAATTTTTTAAACCGGTTTCTCCTCGTCCAGTGATAAAAACTATGGGAATATGATTCTTTAAAATAGATGCTAACTTTGGTAAAATACGTAGATCTATTTTAATTGAATCTTTTTCAGTTAAAGTGCCATCAATATCAAAGCAAACTGCATTAAATTTTTGCTCCAATGCTTTCATGTAATTTTGGCTTAATTCTTCATCTATCATAAAAGTCTCCTATAAAATTCTTTGCAAGGTTCTTATTGTTTCAAAATTTGAAGAAATTTCTTTTTCACTAAAATAAATTCCTTGACCGCCCTTTTGCTGCCAATCTATCAAATTCTTAATGCTATCATCTATTAAAATCTCACCATTGCACGGTAAATAAATATCACTTTTTTTTACGTGAGGTGGTACAAATAGTATTGGTATACTAATATTTCTGTTTCTTAATGCACGAGCTTTGGCTTCCATTTCCATTAAAGTGTGAATTTTAGTTAAAATAGCAATTTCTTTGTTTCTTCTTTGACTTTCTAAAATATAGCTAATAGCATTATTTATAACATTTGCTTCTTCTAATAATTGAAACCAGTCTACGGTTTCAAAAAATTCATTCCAACTCATTTCAGAATTTTGCTTTTTCTTTTGAACAATTCTTTCTTCTGTATCAAAAATTACACCATCAAAATCAATAAATGTTTTTTTATCTTGCATAAAATATCACCTCTTGTTGATATATTATATCATACATATAGGAAATATTGTGTCTATATTATTTACTGTTTAATTTTATTCTATCTATTTCAAAATGTCTAATATCATCTCTTAATTCGCAATATGCAGTTACATAAAACTTCCTTTTATATTCGAATATTTGCAATGGGTGTATTGTTCTTTCTTGCCATTCATGATTTAAATTTCTATATAATATTGTTAGTGATTTTTTATTTAAAATTGCATCATTTAAGCTAAAGTACAATTCCGTTTTATCAATCGCAGTTCCTAGTAAAAAATATTTGCTTTTTTCTTCTTCTATATCGCTTGCTGTTTTTATTTTATTCAATATTTTTTCATATTTTTCAATGTCCTCGTAATCTATTTTTTTTAATATTTTATCTATAGTTTCTAATACTTGAATATCATACTTGTTAAAATGATTATATTGATTTTTGGTATTTAATATATAATATCCACCATTAGGTCCCATAAATGTTTCGATCTGGATTCCTGCTTGTTCTAACTCCATTTTATAATATCTTACCATTCTTTCTGTAATTCCTAATTTTTGTGCAAGTTCTTTAACACTATATTTATTTCCGGTATTTAAATAGTTTAACATTTCAATGGCATTTATAATTTTTCCCATTTTTCTAAACATTCCTTTCCGCCTCACTGTGTTCGTCTTTAAGAAACAAACGACAATGAAAATAAATCTTTATAAATTCTTGTTCTTTGTTATAATAGT
>CALVQS010000016.1 GCA_944358165.1 uncultured Bacilli bacterium
TGTTTTAATGATTCATTATCATAAGCATTTTCATTATCAATTAATATGGTTCCTTCATCTGCTTTGTAAATGCTGTTAATTAGACGGAGTAATGTTGATTTTCCGGCACCATTTGCTCCTACTAAACCATAAATGGCATTATCTTTGATGCAACAATTTAAGTTTTCTAAGACATACTCTTTGCCATCAAAACTTTTTGATAGATTTTTAATTTCAATCATAATCTCTCTCCTTAATTGTATTATATGTACTAATACAATTATAATATACCACGAAAGTTATAATTATGCAACAAAAAATTGATACTTTACAGTACCAATTATTCATAACTCATTTGGGTTACATCATAGCCATAGTATTCTAGTATACTTACTGCTTTTCTTGATTTTGTTCCTTTGTTGCAAACAATAAAATATCGTTTGTTTTTGTCTAATAAAGTTTTATAGTTAAGCATTAATTTTTCATAGGGAATATTAATGCTATCAGGATGATGGTATGTAGCATAATCTAAGGGATGTTCTATATCTATTAAAGTTCCCATGTTTTTATAATAGTCTTTTATATTTAATCTTTTCATATACAATCACACCTTATTTTATGACATATAAAAAATAAGGCTTAGTTCTTTTGCCTTATTTTTATTTTAATTAAGGTTCATCATTAAAAAAGTCATCAAAAAATTCATCATCCGTAATCACATTATCATTTACAATAATGCTGTCAGCATCTACATTAATCTTTGGTTTATTTTGATAATTAGTAGATGGCGTTTCTGGTTTTGGTTCAATTATCTTTTTATCTTCCTCATTTATAGAACTATTCATATTTTCATTTGATGGTTGTGATTCTAAAGAAGATAATTCTTCAATTGGTTCCTCTTGTTTTTTAGGAATTTGCTCTACCATCGTAGGTTGCTCTACTGGTTTTGGTGTTACCTCTTTTGTTTGAGCTCTCATTTGTGCTTTTTGTCTTTCCTCTTCTTCATCTAATTCTTTTAATCTTTTATCAATATCTTTCATCATTTGATCAATATCCATATCTGATAAACTACTCATTGGTTTATTAAACATTGGATTAGAACTAAATGGAGAGGAAGATCCAGTAGATGGATTTGATTGAGGCATTTGCGTTGATGCAAAAGGATTCATCATACCACTTGTTGTAAATGGATTACCAAAATTGCTACTAAATGGATTTGGAGTTGCATTGTTATTTTCTAAGTTGTTCATCATTTGTTTTCTTTTTTCTTCCGTAACAAATTTCTTTAAGTCAAATAATTCAATCTTTTTAATTTCTCTTGTTGGGTATGGATCTTCTTCTCTTTTTATTCCCCAGTCCATTTTAAAATCTGGTTCTAATTTGGTTTTAAATGGATTCATACGAAGTCTTATAATGATTGCTTGAAATAATTTTAATTTTTGTAAATCAGATACAGTTACAAGTGGGGTTGAAGCTGTTTTGTCTTTTTCTTTTGATTTTACTTCTCCACACATCTTGGATATTTCTTCTAAGGCTGCTAGTTCGGTGGAAATTAAGTATACTAAGTTACCACAGTTTCCTTTGATAATTTCTGCTACTTCTTTTCCATAAACATCATTTAATTGAGCAAAGTTTTGAATAATAAAGGTAAATCTGATATCACGAGAACGAGCAGCACTGACCATGGAATCTACATCTTTAAGTGGTGGCATGTTGGCGAACTCATCCAAAATAAAGTTTGTTCTAAATGGTAATTTTCCACCATTTTCTTGAGCTACATCAATTAATGTTTCATAACATTGCTTAATAAAAATAGTCATTAAGCTATGATAAGTTTTTTTCTCATCATGGATAATCATGAAAACCGCTGTTTTTTCTCTTCCGATATCTTGCATATTAAAATCACTATATGCTAACATTTCACTTAAAGATTCTCTTGATGAGAATAATCTGATTTTTTGTCTAAAAGTTGATAAAATACCGCCTTTTGTTTCATTTGGAGCATTAATCGTATTAGATGCAAAGATATATGGACTTGATTCTGGTCCCTTTAAATTGAAATATTCTTTAATATAATTACTTGTTGCATAACGTTCTTCACCAACACTTGACATATAGTTAATACTATTTAAGTTTACTTCCTTTTCTTTGGCATCATAGAATAAACCTAAAGCAAGTCCAGAGAAATAATCTGCTGCTGATTTTTCCCAGAAATCACTATCACTACTTTTCTTAGTTTGATCATATAAAATATTTAGGGCAACGTCATCTAGTAATTCTGTTGATTTATCGGTATTGCCTTCTTTAAAATAACGATATGGTAATGTTAATGGGTTCCAGGCATTTCCATGAGCAGGTTCCCTAAAGTTTAAAACAATAATTTTATATCCACGTTCTTTTAGAGCAGATGCTGCATATTTATAAATTTCACCTTTTGGGTCCGTGATAATCATGGATTCCCCTTTTTTAGCAAGTAAGTTTACCATTGGCTTTACGATTGTTTGTGTTTTACCAGAACCAGTCGAACCAATTACTAAATTATGATATTCGCCATTATCAACCCAAATTTCTTTTCCATTATTGATTAAAGGAATTCCGGCTACATTTAGGGTTTCTGCTTTTGGATCTACTTTGGCAACATTGGTATCATTTTTAATTTCTTTTTCCGTAGCCCATCTAGCATATCCACTTTCTTGCTTTTCTCCTAATTTAATACCAAATCCTTTGCCTTTTTCTTTGTTAAAAATATAAGAAGATACACTTGTAAAAATTAAAATTAAAGCAATTGCAAACATGAATAGTGTTATTACTATATAATCACTTGTAAAAGCTTCAAATGGAAGTAGACCATAAAATTCACCTTCATTGATAAAAGATGAGAAATTTAAAACAGCAATCGCACATAAATACAATAATAAAATACAGTATAAGCCAAATATTAAAGCATCTTTTGGTGTTATTTTGAATTTCATGACTTACCTCCAATCACAAACTAAAAATATTATACTACAAATCATAGAAAAGGAAAAGAGATTAATTGATTTTGTACCGATAAAACATATTAAAATATAAGACGTGATCAAAATAAAAATCTTCTAAATTATAAGTATTAACATACCTTTCAAAAAATTCTAATAATAATTTGTATTCCGATTTTGTTTCGTATTGTAATCTAGCTGCGGTTAAATAATAATAGGCTGTGTAATAATTAAATTCTTCTAAATTATAATTTTCTTTTAACTCTTCTATTTCATCATCATATCTTTTAAAAAAGGCTATCTTAGTAGATTCTGGATTTACTAATATTTCTAAGTCATTATAATAGCAGATTTCTTCATTTATGTTTTCACTACATTTAAAAGCTGTAAATTCATGGTGAAAAAAAAGATAAATATTTACGGCAAAAAAGATGATTATAAACAATAGCAAAATTAGGATAATTAGAAGTAGTCGGTGCTCATTTAAAAAGTTAATTCCCTTTTTTATCATTTATGCCCCCAAAGCGACGGTCTCTATTTTCATACATAAATAAAGCTTTATTAAATTCTGATTTATCAAAATCTGGGAAATAAGTATTTGTAAAATAAAATTCACTGTAACTCATTTCATAAAGCATAAAGTTACTTACTCTTAACTCGCCACCTGTCCTGATTAATAAGTCAATGGGTGGAAGATAATGATATAAATATTTGTAGAAATCTTCTCTTTTAAAGTTCGTTACATCTAAACCATTTTGAATATCTTTGGCTAGTTTGATCGCACCATCTATAATTTCTTCTTGGCCTCCATAGTTTAAGCATATGTTTAATATTCCTGCAGTATTATCTTTTGTTTTTTCTTCAATATTTTCGATTGCTTCTAAAACATCCTTTCGCAAATTTACTTTTCTGCCAGATATAAAAACTTTAATTCCCCTTTTGTTTATTTTATCAAATTTTGTTTTAAACATTTTAATAAACAAATCCATTAAATAATTAACTTCTTCTTCACTTCTTTTAAAATTATCCGTTGAAAAAGCATAAACACTTAATACTTCTACTCCCATGTCCATAGCATGAATGGCTAGTTTTTCTAATGTCTTACTTCCTTCTAAATGACCACTACTTCTTGGTAGCCCTCTTTTCTCGGCCCATCTGCCATTTCCGTCCATAATAATTGCTACATGTTTTGGTACATTCATAATTATCCAACCTTTCACATAAATTATAACATAGTTCTTGCATGAACACTATATATTTGTTATAATTTAGATATGCTGATTTAGTTTAGTGGTAAAACAGATGCATGGTAAGCATCAGAGGACTGTTCAATTCAGTCATTCAGCACCAGATTTTGATATTCACTCGAACTCATTTATTTCGAGATAATAGAGGCTAACAGAAATGTTAGTTTTTTAATAAAATTATGATTGCTTAAATTTCTATCCTAAAAATCACATTATGGGAGGATTATGAAAACATATATTGTACTAGATGAGTCAGGTGCAATGCATCTTAAAAACGAGCGATATTTTGTTATTGCAGGATTTATAACAAGAGAACTTCATAAAGTTACTTCTATCCATAAAAGAATTGAAGAAATTGTCAAAAAAAGAAAAAATATTCCTATTAGCCAAAAAATAGAACTTAAATCTTCGAAAATTAATGATGGTCAACAAGCTTTATTTTTAAATGAATTATATGGATTATTAGATGTTATTCCGGTTGCAATCGTTATCGATAAGGACAACTTATCCAAATTTGGTGCTTCTGAAAATGTTGCTTATAACTTTTTTGTTAAAAATTTGCTCAACTATTTATTTAAATGCAATATTCCCATCTTAAAGGCAAATCAGATTGAATTAAGAGTCGACAATCGAAATACAGCGGTAAAATCTTTAAAAGATTTAGAAACTTTTTTACAATGGGAGTTTGAACTTATGGATTTAGAAGTAAATGTGAAATATTTGGATTCGAAAGATAATCGGGATATCCAAATGGCAGATTATGTGGCCAACTTAGTATGGAAAAAATATAATTGTGTAAATGAAGATTTATCACGAAGAATACCTCAATATTATAGAACTTATATTTCTAAATTTCCGATTAAATTATTTGGACATAATCCTACCTTAAAACAGCTAAATCAAAAAAATGATAAAAGTGAAAAAGAATTGGTTGTAAAATTATAAAAAAATGATATAATACTTGAAGAAGACCTTTAAGGTGTATCGAATTAAGCATTTTATGCGAATGTTCTAATCGTATGTTAAGTACGGGATCCCTTGGGCAAGAAAAAGTAACTCAAAACGGGTTACTTTTCTTTTGTCTATCAATGTTTTTATTACTATTCCCATGAACTTGTGATAAAATAGATTTGTAAGTGAGGTAGTTGGATGAAAACTTATGGAAGAATTGATGAATTTAAAAAATTAGATATTAAAGTTATATTAAATGATACGGAAGTTTTATATGAAGGTAAAGTAGAAGATGCTCCAGAAGAAATTAAAGAAAGACATTTTAATAAAGCTTTACTTGGTAAAGTTACCGAAATTTATATTTATGATGATAAGAAGTGATTACTTCTTTTTTCTTGTTAAAATGTATGGATTCATTGGTGGATATAAAGTATCTTCTATATAGAAATATCTATCAAGTTTTATATTAACACGATCTTCAGTTTCACTAGCTTGCATTACGATAAAGCCAGGAAGCCTTTTTTCTTCGGACTCAGCTATTCTATAACTTAAAGCGGGTAAAAAAAGGCTTTCTTCTAGAAACTGACCAATATGATAGTGGCCTTTTATCTTTAAACTATGAGGAACTAACTCTAATATTTGTTCTATTGCGAAATTATGATTACTAAAATGCTCTAAAGAAACTACCTGATTATAAATAGAGAAAAAGGCTTGATCATAACCTAAAGGATAAATCTTTTTTTCTTTTGCGAGAAGCTTTAATAAATCAATTCTATCTTTTGAAAAGATATATCTAGCATCATGATTTCCACCAAGTATTCGTTGTTGAATATTCGGATCATAAGGATATTTTTCTAAAATGTGTTCAGCTTGTAGGGCCGCTATACCTTTAGGAACTTCATCAAATTCTATATTTTTGGGATTATTATCTATCATACAAGTTCCATCTGCAATATCACCACCATGAATTAAATGATGAATGTTGTTTTCATGACAAAACTCAAATGCTCCTTTCACTAAATTTAACTTTTCAGAATCACTTTCCATATGCGTATCAGAAATAAACACTACTTTTTCATTTGTTAATTGAAATAATGTTGCTTCTTTTTTATAAATTCTTTTTAATTCTTCTATTTCTTCAGGGGTTGGTTTTTCTTTAGACATATATAATTTGGTACATATTATATCAAGTAGTTCATATCTTTCTAATTCAAATTCTCTTAATATCTGTTCAAAATTCTTCCCATTTAAAAGCTCTCTTATAGCATCTTCCATCTAATTTCGCCTCTTTCGTGTTTTTTATATTACTATATTTGAAGGAGAAACGCAAATTCTTTTAATGTCTTAATATTTTAATTTTCTAATAAAAACATTTTATTTATGAAATGATTTATCTTTTTTATTTGGTATAATTTATATATTAGAAAAGCGCCTAATAGATTTAGTATTAAGTCATCTATATCAAAAGAACCTAATAGTGTAATTAATTGTACAATTTCTATAGATAAAATAATACTTAAGATTGTTAAAAGAAAATTTTTTAGGTTTCTTGTTTTTTTAAATAATAATGGTAGGAAAAAGCCCATTGGAGCGAAAGCAATTAAGTTTCCTAAAATATTTATGAAAGATACTCTGTCCATTCTTGTTATATATAATATAATTGTTTTAAATGGGATAATATTTATTTTACTGAGATAAATATTTAAACTTTCTTCATTCCAAATAAAGAAAGAGTAGATGCTTCTTCCATAATCACTAGCAAATAAAGTTAGATATAATAAACTCATTATATATAAAATAAAGATTAATATTAAATAAATTTTAAGTGGTTTTCTTGTTAATAAATGCTTTGATAAAAGAAAACTTCCTAGATAACCAAAAATGGCAATTATAAAAAGTAGTATCATCCTACCCATTTCATCCATACCTACTTTAGGTGCTAATTCCAGATATAGATAGTAACAAAGAGCAATTAATCCAAGTAGGTAAGATAATATGATGCTTATTATTATCATTATTTTTTTCATATTATTTCCTTTCACACATTAAATTTGATTTTTTTATTATGTCTTCTAATTCTGATTCATTGGATTTTTCAATTTTTTTAAGAGAGATATCTGTGTGGTAAACTTTTATTTTCTTGTCCTTTTCTACCGGTAAGGTAAGCTGATACCCAAAGCTTTCTTCTTTACCATCTAATAATTTGGCCATGCTATCATAGGATTCAAAATAACTTCTTTTTTTAAGATTTAAGGGTATAGCTGTTTCTACAAAATATATTTCTTCATCCTCTTTTTCTACTACAGTATGATGTGATGTTAGAATACTTAACCCTTTTATTTTAAATACTAAATTGTTTTCTTTTATTTCGCATTCCATGATTCGGGAATCATATGGAACTTTCATTTTCGTATTCAAAAAGATATTTATTAAAATGAATAAGAACAGAAATATTAATATTATTAGAATACTTATTTTGATATATTTTCTTTTGCTTTTATGAATATTATCAATTAAATTTAAAGTCATTTTTTCTGTTTTTTCTTGATAATCTTTTTTACTTAACTTTTCGCCACTTAATAATTCATTAATTGTAATATCAAGTTCATTACATAATTTGCTAAATAAAGAAGCATCTGGCAAACAGCGTCCATTTTCCCATTTTGATACTGCTTTATCTGTTACTTGCAATCTTTGAGCTAATTGTTCTTGAGTTAAATTTTTATTTTTACGACATTCTTTAATAAAACTCCCTATTTTTTCTTGATTCAACTTGCTCACCTCTTGCCATTATTATATAAAATAAATTAAAAGTAGATATATACTAGAGGTAGAATTTTATTATATGTGTAAATTTTATGTAAAAAAATAAGCCTTTTTAAGACTTATCCTCTTTATTATTTTTTCTTTTAGTTGTTTGTCTCTTTTTCTTTGGTTTAATTACTTCTACTTCTTCTTTCTTTTCTTCAGGTTGTTCTTCATTTACTGCTAAATTTTTCTCATCTCTTACATCAATTACTTTTGTACCTGCTAGAATATCGTGTAATCCTCTTCCATCTTTGTAGAATAAAACCATTAAGAATAATACAATCATTAAAATCATATCAAAGTTAGAGAAAGCATTGTAAATTTTTAAATAGGTACTTTCTTTAAAGCAAATAGCAATTAAGGTTCCTAAATTTAGGATTACTCCATTTAGAATAAAAGCTCTAATTAAATAATTGTAAAGTTTTAATTCACGTCCTTTATTGCTTACAATTTTAATACCCATAATTCTTTTTCCTAAAGTTTGGCCTTTGGTAAAATAAACAAAGACACCATAATATAAAAAAACAATTATGATACTTCCAATCGTATACACATAACCTGTGCTATTTAGTTCATAGCTCACTTCACTAATTTGGGCAGAAAACTCATTTGCATCAATTTCTCTGTCGTAATAACTTTGAGCGATTTCATTATAGGTTTTTGATGCTTCTACATATTCATCATATCTAGGATTAAGGAAAGTAATATAAACTAAAGCCGAACTTATTAAAGTTATTAATATATAGTCAATGATATAAGCTACAATTCTTTTTAGGGCAACATTACTACTTGTCAAATTTATCAACTCCTAACAGATATTATATACTTATTTTCTTCTAAAGTAAAGATTATTTGATCATTCTTTTTAAACTTAAAATGGCACTTTTTTCGATTCTTGATACTTGAGCTTGAGATATGTTTAAAGCTTCTGCAATTTCCATTTGGGTTTTGCCAACAATATATCTTTCAATTAAAATTTCTCTTTCTCTTTCCTTTATTTTGTTTAAGGCTCTTCTAAGAGAAATTAACATATCTTTATCACTATTTAAATCTTTTTTATCGGCAATCTGATCCATTAAATAAATGGTATCCCCTCCATCATTATAAATCGGTTCAAAAATACTCATTGGTTCTTTTAAACTGTCTAGTGCTTGAGCAATTTTGTATTCTTCTACTCCTAAAGATTTCGCAATTTCACTATTAGTTGGTTCTTTTCCATGAACATTAAAATAAGATTCTTTGTATTTTAAGATACTGTAAGCTAAATCTTTGATACTTCTACTAATACGAATACTATTGTTATCTCGAATGTATCTTTTTATTTCACCAAGAATTAAAGGAACTGCATACGTTGATAGTTTTAAATTGTAAGATAAATCAAAATTATCAATCGCTTTAATTAAGCCAATCACTCCTACTTGAAATAAATCATCCATGTTGTAGTTTCCTTTGTTAAAACTTCTTAAAATACTCAATACTAATTTTAAATTTCCATTAATTAATTCTTCTTTCGCACTCAAATCTCCTGCTCGATATCTTTCAAATAAATGAATCATTTCACTACTGTTTAATACTTTTAATTCACTGGTATTAATTCCGGTTATATCTACTTTATATCTAGCCAAAACAAAAACTCCTTTCCTTTTATTTATGGGAAAGAAGTTTTATTTTTATTCATTTATTTAAAAAGTCATGCCATCAATACAATATTTGTATAAATAATTTTTAATTTTTTCATTATTATTGGTTTCATAATATTCGATTAATAATTCAAAAAATTCTTTTTGTTTATCTATGGGAATACTAATTATGCCACATCCATTTTCTATCATAATTTTATTAGCAATTAACATAGCGGTTCTTTTATTTCCATCTAAGAATAGTTGTCTTCTCATTAAATAAAGCATCATATTTAAAGCCTTTTCAGTATAAGATTCGCCGGTGATTTCTTCTAATTCTTCTTTAACTTGACTTTCAATAGGAACAGTAGGTTGCCAAGTAGTTCCTCCTATTTGAACAGGAGTAGAGCGAATAATTCCAGGATTTAAAAATACACCTTCTCCTACTATTTTGTTTATTTGACAAATATATGCTAAATTTAAATCTAAATCGATATCATTTAAAAGAAATTTCCAAGCTCTTTTTAAATTATTAATCGCTGTAATTTCTTCTACTTTATATCCTTCAACACTATATCCTTCAAATATTACTTGTGTTTCAGGATAAGTTACAGCAATATTTTCTAAATTAGCACTTTTCCAAATATAATCGACAATATTTCTTTTGGCAATAAATATATTTTGTTCTTTGGTTAGTTTGTATAAATCTTGCATTTTATCACGTCCTAATCTATTTTGATTATATCATATTTTTTGGGCTTAATAAACTATATTCGTAGAGGATTAATATCAATTTCTAAGAAAGTGGTTTTATTTGTTCCATATATTTCATCTAATGTTTTTAAAGATTTCATTAAATTTGGATCAAATCGATACTTGATGGTAATACTAAAACGGTATATATTATTTCTTTTAAAGTTAGAAGCTGTTGATGGTCCTAAAATAATAGAAGAAGAATCTAGAGTTTTTTCTAAATAACTTTTTACTTTGCTTGCCTCCCTCTTTGCTTCCTTATAATCTTTACTTCCTATTTTTATGTTCGCTAAATAATAGTATGGTGGATATTTTAATATTTTTCTTACTTTCATTTCTTCTTTATAAAAAGTGTCATAATCATGATTTTTTACTGCTTTTATCGTTTCATTATCTGGATTAAAAGTTTCTATAATTACAAATCCTGGAGCACTACTTCTACCTGCTCTACCTGCTGCTTGATTTAGTAAGCTGAATGTTTTCTCACTACTTCTAAAATCAGGAATGTTTAGGGAAGTATCGGCATTTATGACGCCAACTAAAGTACATTTAGGAAAGTCTAAGCCTTTGCTAATCATTTGCGTTCCAATTAAAATATTGTATTCTTCGTTTTTGAAAGCTTTAATAATTTTGTCATGAGCTCCTTTTCTACTTGTGGTATCCGCATCCATACGAATGATTTTTGCTTGTTCATATTTTTCTTTTATTAGTTCTTCTAATTTTTCGGTACCCATTCCCATATAATTTAGGCCCAATTCACGACAAGATGGGCAAATATCATCTTTTATTTTAGTATAGCCACAATAATGACATCTTAAAGTATTGGTGCTTTTATGATAAGTTAGAGATATTTCACAATGAGGACATTTGTAAGTAAAACCACAGTTGCTGCAAGTGATAAAGGTAGAAAATCCCCTTCTATTTAAAAGTAAAATTACTTGTTCTTTTTTTTCTAAACATTCTTTTATCTTTTCGTCTAGAAGTTCACTAATTACGAAGTTTCTTTTGCTTAATTCTTCTTTCATATCAACAATGCATACTTCCGGTAAAGGGAGGTTGTTTGCCCTATGCTTTAAAGTAATTAAATCATAAACCCCTTTTCTAGCACGAGCCATTGATTCTAGTGATGGCGTTGCACTACCAAGTACTAATGGGCAATGGTGATACTCACTTCTTTTTAAAGCAATGTCTCTTGTATGATATCTTGGATTATTATCTTGTTTGTATGTATCGCTGTGTTCTTCATCAATAATAATGATGCCAATATTTGTTAAGGGTGCAAAAACAGCACTACGAGTGCCAATTACAATTTTTACTTCCCCTTTTAAGATTTTTACATATTCTTCGTACTTCTCTTTGTTTGATAGGCCACTATGTAAAATTGCTACATCATTTCCAAAATTTTCATAAAAAATATTAATAATTTGTTCAGTTAGACTAATTTCTGGAACTAATAATAATGCTGTTTTACCTTTTTTTATAACTTCTTTAATTAAATTTTGATAAATGAGGGTTTTGCCACTTCCGGTTATGCCATAAAGTAAAAAAGTTTTGGTTTCATTAAAAGAGGCTTTAATCTTTTCATAAGCATTCTTTTGTTCATCATTTAAGATTTTGTTATCAAGAGTGATTTTTTTATCCTCTTTTTTGTTTTTTATTTTCTTTTCTACTTTTACAAGATCTAATTTTTTTAATTCTCTTAAACTTGATGCATTTAATTCTTTTTTATTTACTTCTTTTTCTTGTAATAATCTTTCTAAAATTTCTGTTTTATGACTTTTTTTATGAGTCTTTATATATTCTAAAGCAATATCTTCTTCGACATTTAATAAAATCCATTCTTCATATTCATTATAATCTCTGGCTTGCGTTTTTACTTTTAGGGCACTTGGCAGCATCGTTTGATAAGCTGTGATTAAATTACATAAAGTTATATCTTGCATGAATTTTCCTAATCTTAATAATTCGTCATTTAATACCAGAAACTCATCTTCTATTTTCTCTATTTCTTTTAATTCATAAGTCCCATCATAATGGTCCGTTATTTGAAGAACAATTCCATGAACAGAACGATTTTGAAAAGGAACGATTACTTTCATTCCCACTTTTAAGCGATCTATTAAATGGGAAGGAATTTGATAAGTAAAGGCTTTATCTAATGTTTTTACGGGATATTCTATAATACAATAAGCTACCATATTCTTACTCCTTCCATTTTTAATATAATCATATTTTTGTTT
Source organism: uncultured Bacilli bacterium (assembly GCA_944358165.1). Lineage (GTDB taxonomy): Bacteria > Bacillota_I > Bacilli_A > RF39 > UBA660 > Caccenecus. The sequence goes on from CALVQS010000016.1 coordinate 12,576, forward strand.
ATCTGTAAATACTCACTTTATAAAATGGTAACATTTTTTTAAAGTTTCGTCAAAACGTGTTATTCATCTTTGAATTTTTTAGATAGTACCACCTTTAATAATTCATCTAGCAAAAGCATTACCATAACAATCATAATACAATAGAGTAATTCCATTAAAGAAATTGGTACTAGATTAAAGATACTTCTTAGTGGTGTTATAAATATCATTATACCAATTAATACTATAATAAATATACAAATATTTAGTTTGGAATTATCAAAAATATTTTTGCCAATAACTGGTTCTTTAATATTTTTACATGAGTATGCAAAACATAATTCTAAGAGCATTAAACATAGAAAAGCAGACGTTCTTGCTGTATCTGGCCCTGATAAATGTAAATTTAAGAAATATACAAATAAAATCGCAATACTCTTAAGAAGAGAGGATACTAATAACTTGCTAATTAAAAATGGTGTGAAAAAGGATGAGTCTTTTTTTCTTACTTTTCGGTTCATAATATCTTGAGATGCATCTTCAAAAGCTAGAGCAATCGCGGGGATGGAATCTGTTACTAAATTGATAAATAAAATTTGAATAGGAATAAAAATGGTGTAACCAAAAATAAGAGCTATTAAAACGGTGATGATTTCGGTAATATTGCCAATTAAAAGATACGTAATTACGTTTCGAATGTTATCAAAAATTCTTCTTCCTTCTTTTACGGCTGCGACAATAGTAGAAAATGAATCATCTACTAAAATAATATCCGCAACACTTTTGCTTACTTCGGTTCCTGTAATTCCCATACCAATTCCAATATCACTTGCTTTTATGGCAGGAGCATCATTTACCCCATCACCAGTCATGGCTACCACTTTTCCCCTTTTCTTCCAGGCTTTTACAATCGACAATTTGTTCATTGGACTTACCCTGGCATAAACTTTATATTTATATATGTTTTGGTATAATTCTTTTTCTGTTAGTTTGTCTAACTCACTTCCTGTGATTGCTTCTTCCTTATTTTCTAAAATACCTATTTCTCTTCCAATCGCAATCGCTGTATTTAGAGAATCTCCTGTAATCATAATTGGTCTAATATGCGCTTTTTTACATAATTCGATTGAGGCCTTTACGTCTTTTCGAGGTGGGTCTATTACTCCAGTAAATCCTTGGAAAATAAGTTCTTCTTCTTGCACATTTTCTTTTATTTTTTTATAGGCAAAAGCAAGTAATCGTAAGGCTTTCCCTGATTTTTCTTTTTCAATCTTGGTTAATTCTGCTATTTTCTTTTTGGTTAAAGGAATGATTTTCCCATTTTCTTCTATCTTAGTACAACACTTAATTACAGAATCAAAACTTCCTTTGGTAAATAAATATTTATCTTCTTTTATCTTGCAGATGACCGACATCATCTTTCTTTTTGAATCAAAAGGGATTTCATCAATACGAGGATTTTCCACTTTTATTTTATATGGTTCTGTATATTTTTCTAAATACTTCATTATGGCAATTTCGGTCGGATCTCCAATTAAGCCCTCTTCATTTTTTTCAATATCATTATTAAGAGCTAAGTTATATAAGAACATCTCATCATTTATATCATTATCTTCTGTAAAAGTTTTTCCATTAAAATAAATTTCTTTTAAAGTCATTTTATTTTCCGTAATGGTTCCGGTTTTATCTGTACAAATTATTTCGGTACTTCCTAAAGTTTCTACACTCGTCATTTTTCGTACAATGGCTTTTTTCTTTGCTAAAGAACTCATTCCTAATGATAAAATGACTGTGATAACAGCAGGTAAGCCTTCTGGTATGGCAGCGACCGCTAGAGATATAGCAAGTAGTAGTGCTTCTGTTAGTGGCATATCTTTTATCATGCAAATGATGAACATAATTAAAATGACAATGGAAATAATAATGGTTAAAACTTTACTTATTCCATTTATTCTTTTTTGAAGTGGTGTTAATTCTTGTTCGCTCGTATTTAGAGTTCCCGCAATAAGACCAATTTCTGTTTGCATACCAATTGCCGTTACGACACAAATTCCTTTTCCGTAAACAACACTCGTACCAGCATATACCATGTTTCGTCTATCATGAAGAGGAGTTTCTGTTAAAATAGTCTGATCCTCTTTTAGAACAGCAACAGATTCTCCGGTTAGGGAAGATTCATCTACTTTTAATGAATGAACTTCAATTAAACGAGCATCCGCTGCAATTTTATCTCCTGCTTCTAATAAGACAATATCTCCAACTACTAATTCCTCACTATTTAAATATTTTACCGTACCATTTCTTCTTACTTTTACTTTGGTTGTTTGCATTTTCTTTAATGATTCAATTGCTTGGTCGGCTTTTCTTTCTTCTATGTAACCTAAAATTGCATTAATAAAAACAATTAATAAGATGATGATACTATCTATGTAAGATTCTTTATTTATATAGGAAATTACAAAAGAAATGATGGATGCTAGAAATAAAACAAGAATCATCAAGTTTTTAAATTGATTTAAAAATTTTAATAACTTTGATTCTTTCTTAGCTTCTTTTAATTTATTTAGGCCATCTTTTTTTCTTCTGACATCTACTTCCTCTTCCGTTAAGCCTTCTTTGCTAGTATTTAATTTATTTAGTACTTCTTCTTTTTCTAAATTGTAAATGTTCACTTAATCACCCTTAGTATAAACTGTTTAATCCTCTTTCTTTTTTCTTGGTTGTGCCACCTTCAATATCGTAGCAATCATTGATAATAAAGAAAGCATTTTTATCTAATTCTAATATTATTTGTTTAAACATGTAATAATCTCGGTTTGGAACAACACATAGTAAAACGTCTTGCTTTTTGCTGGTATATCCACCTTCTGCTTTTATTCTGGTAACACCAAGCTTTAATTCGTTTATAATGACATTTTCAATTTCATCAATCTTGTTACTATTTATGATAAACATTTTACTTTCGGATATACCGATAATCATTTTGTCAACAATGACGCTGGAAACATATAAAATAATGATTCCATAAATTACTTTTGGTATACCAAAAACAATACCACCAAATAAAATAATAAAGACATTGCTTAAAATTGATGCTTGTCCTTCTGGCATATGCATGTATTTGCAAACAATTTGCATGATGATATCACTACCACCAGTTGTATATTCCATTTTATAGACAATACCATATGCTACACCATATAAAATACTTGTGAATACTACCGTTGTAATCATATCTTCAAAGACAACTTTGCTTGCAAGCATTTCTCCTAAAGGTGCAGTAAAAGTAATCATTACGGGATATAAAATACTTCCAAAAATACTTTTCATGGTTTTGTCTTTTCCTAAGAAAATAAAACTGATACCAATTAATAAAATAGCAGTCACATAAATAAATACTTGATCATTCCAACCAAATAAATCATTAAAGATAATTGCTAAACTAGTAGTTCCTCCAACAATTAAATCATTTGGTTTTAAAAACATATTGTAATTTAATCCTAGTAAAAAAGTCCCTAGAATCATTAAAACTAATCTGGGAATACGATTTTTATCTAATACTTTTTTTAATATTTTTGGTATATCCATAACGAACCCTATCTTTCTAATAAAATAATATCGATAATTTCCTTAAAAGTCAATAGAAAAAGCACTTATCTTTGTGCTCTACCAATACCTTCCAAATAAATCGATATCTACATTTAACTCCTTCTTTATAATTCCACATTTTACTTCAGAATATGAATTATTTTCATCAATTAAACAAGTATTTTTCTCTGTATAAATAAAATCAATTATAAAGAAAGCTACAATTACAATTATTATACCTATTAATATATCTTTCATAATCTACCTCTATTAAAATCATAATGATTCTTTCATTAAAAGTCAACATAAATAAAATCTATTTGACATATATTAGATTGAGGTGAGAAGACAAATGAATGGTAACTTTTTTGGAAATCCTACATTTCCCACAAATACCACAAATAATAATACGAATATGACAAGTCCTCCAGGTAATTATAGCTATATCGAATCTTTGCCTATGGAACAAAGTTATATTGAAAACATTTTAAGATTAAATAAGGGTAAAAAAGTAAAAGCTTATTTTACTTATCCAGATGCGAATGAATGGAGAGATAAAGTTTATGAGGGCATCGTGGAAGAAGCTGGAAGAGATCATTTAATTATGAGTGATCCAAAAACAGGAGATTGGTATTTGCTTCGTATGATTTATCTTGATTATGTTACTTTTGAAGAAAGAATTAATTATAGTCATGATTATTCTGATAAAACGTTCTAATGAAAGAGCGTTTTTTTATTTTTAAAAATAAGTATCAAAATATTTCTTTTCTTCGCCTAAAATACTAGATTTTCCGTGACCAGGATATATTTTGATATAATCAGGATATTGTTTTATTTTTTCTAAACTACTAACCATGTCTGGAATAGAGGATGTTTCTAAATCACATCGGCCAATCGTATGATAAAAAAGAAAATCACCGGTAAACATTACTTCTTCTTCTTTGAAATAAAAACTTAGAGAATCACTTGCATGGCCAGGAGTTCCTATTACTTCATAAGAAAAGTGCTTTCTTAAAAAAGTGTTGTGTTTTACATGATAGAATTTTTCTAATTCTTCTAAAGCAAGAATATGATCCCAATGATGATGAGTTACTAGTATTTCTTCTACTTCATACCCTTCGCATGCTTCTTTTATTTTATCCGCTTCGTCTGCTGGATCAATAATCATACAATACTTGCCTTTTTTTAAGATATAACAATTGGCATGTAACCGTCCTAATTTTAAATTTTCTATATTCAATTTTAATCACCTTTACCATCATAGCAAAAAAGATTCTCTTTGGCAACTTTATTTATTTTCTTAAAATTATTTTTATAAGAAAAGTCTTTAAAAATATGAAAAATATTGATATAATTTTTATGGTGAAGAATATGTTGTGGTTATCAATTTTATTAATTATTGTTATTATTATTTGTTCGATGGGAATTTATTATGCGATTTCTTTTAATACTTTGAATGATTTGAAAACAAAGATTCATGAAGCAGAAGTCATTATTGATGAGGCTTTAAGAAATAAGTATGATACTTTAATGAGAGTTAGCAATCACATTCGAAAACATATGGAAAGCAATAAAAATTATTTTAAAGAATATGAAAAGCTGAAAGATGCTAATATGACAAATTTTGATATGGATCGAAAATTAAATGAAGGTTATACTTTGATTTTAAAAATGATTGATGATTTAAAGCTGAATGAGGATGAAGAAATTAATGGTGAATTAGAGCAAATTAAAAGATTAGATGAAAAACTTACGGCAGCGAAAAATTATTATAATAAGAATACAAGTGAAGAAAATGCAATTGTAAGAAAATTTCCAACTAATATTATTGCCAAAATTCATGGATTTAAAGTAAAATTATTCTTTGATGGAAAAGATATGGATGACGAAATAATAGACGACTTTAAAATGTAAGTCGTCTATTTTTCTAC
>CALVQS010000017.1 GCA_944358165.1 uncultured Bacilli bacterium
CAGTTGAAACAACTACTGACTCTCTAACTTTGTTATGCTCTTTGACAATTTAGTTTTCTAAATTTTGCGAATTGAAGAATCTATAATAAAATAAGTTGACAAGCGAATATATGTATGATATATTATATGCATGGAAGAATTAAAGATATTAATTTTATGTATAGAAGATGAATTTGAAAAAATAAGCGAAGAATGAGAAAAAAGTCAGTTTTATGAAAAACTAAACATGGGCAAAAAATTGGTATGCGATTTATATAATAATCCAACATTGCTATCAACAATCCTAAGATATCGCGGTTTTGTATTAACTTCATCATTTAACCCATCTATTTTATTTTCTGATTTACATTTAAAAAGCAGTATTTTTAGCCGAATAAAAGCAATAAATTCAATTCAATATAAAATAGAGAATTATTATCTTAATAGAGAAGATGGAAAAATACCAATCAATAAATGCCTAAATGATATTGCTGGAATAAGAATTATTTTAAACAACGAAATATCTTTGATTGCAATTAATAATTGGCTTAAATCAACTTTTGAAAATTTAAAAGTAATAGAAGCATATCGTGGAGAATATAGAGCGATTCATGTATATTTCGGAAAAGGAAACAATTATCTATTTCAATGGGAATTACAAATATGGTTATTGAAAGATAGCAATAAAAATTTGCTATCTCATCATAAATACAAACAAAGTTATATTAAATGGGAAAAAGAACACTAAGGAGGTGATTCTCATGTATAATCATTGCATTATTTTAAGTAGTGCTTATTCAATAGGAAGAAGAATAGCACTTCATTACACGAATTTAACTGAACTTGAAATGAAAAACATAATTGATTCTATCATGAATAAATGTGGAAAAGATATTTCATTATCAACTCACTATATAATGACTAATGAAAATTCCTGGGAATCAGTAGTGTCATTTGATAAATTTTTTTTAGATGTAAAATTGATTGAAAATGTGGAAGATTTTATATCACTAATTTTAAAAGATAGGGAATTAAATGGAATAGATGTTGCTAAATATATTATATCGAAATGTCCATGTACACATCTTAAATTAGAAAAACTGACTTATTTTTGCTATGCAGAATATTTATGTAAAAACAATGAAAGATTATTTAATGATATTATCTATGCATATAGATTAGGTCCAGTAATTAATTCTGTATATAAAAAGTATAGAAAAAAAATATTTGAAAAAGCAGAAGATAATAAAAAAATTTATGAAGATAAAGAAAAATTATCAGCTATAAAAAGTAGAATTGTAGCTTCTCATCATGGCCTAAATAAATTAGTAAGTATTGAAGAAACACTAAAAAAATACGGAAATTTATCGGCGAGTGAATTAGTAAACTTAACTCATAGAACAAATACACCATGGTATTTATCAGATGAAGGGAAAGAAAACAATAAAATAATCACCGATAATATAATAAAAGAATATCATAAATATGAAACTATATCCTAAAAATATAAAATAAAATAAATTAGCACTCTATATTGACAAGTGCTAATTTTTATGCTATAATGACATCTGTAAATAGAAAGAAGGTGTTAATATGTATCCTAATATGGGGGAAGAAAATGAAAATGTTTTAGAGAGTTATGGACGTGATATTACCGAGGCAGTAAAACAAAACAAAGTTGATCCTGTAATAGGTAGAGATGAAGAAATACGTAGTATTATTCGTATTTTATCAAGAAAAACCAAAAATAACCCAGTTTTAATTGGTGAACCTGGTGTTGGTAAAACAGCAATCGTAGAAGGACTAGCTATTCGTATTACCAAAGGAGATGTACCAAGTACCTTAAAAGGCAAAAGAATCTGGTCACTAGATTTAGGTGCATTAATCGCAGGTGCCAAATATCGTGGTGAATTTGAGGAACGTCTAAAAAAAGTTCTAAAAGAAATCAGTGATTCTAATGGGGATATTATATTATTCATAGATGAAATTCATATGATTGTTGGTGCTGGTGCTGAAGGTGCGATGGATGCTGGCAACATGTTAAAACCAATGTTAGCTCGTGGAGAAATAAGACTAATTGGTGCCACAACTTTAAATGAATATCGAAAATATATTGAAAAAGACGGTGCTCTAGAAAGACGTCTTCAAAAAATAATGGTAAAAGAGCCAAATGTAGAAGATACTATTACAATATTACGTGGTCTAAAAGAAAAATTTGAATTATTCCACAGTGTTAATATTAAAGATAGTGCTCTAATTAGTGCGGCAACTCTAAGTGACCGATATATAACGGACCGTTTCCTACCAGATAAAGCAATCGACTTAGTCGATGAAGCTTGTGCAACTATAAAAATGCAAATGGCATCCGTTCCGGTAGAACTAGATACTCTAACTCGTAAGATTATGAGTCTAGAAATTGAGCGAGAAGCAATCAAAAAAGAAAAAGATGAGTTATCTCGCAAGCGTCGTGAAGAACTAGATAATGAGATTGCAAGTCTAAAAGAAGAAGAAACGAAAAAGCGTTCAAAATGGGAAGAAGAAAAGAGTTTAAACGACAATATCAACAAGAAAAAAGAAGAACTGGATCATGCAAGATTTGAACTAGATAAAGCTGAAAACAACTATGATCTAGAAACGGCTGCAAGACTTCGTCATGGTGAGATTCCTAAACTTGAACAAGAACTTGAAACTCTAAGAAGTAAAATTGATGGCCAAATGTTAAGTGATACCGTAACAGAGGAAGATATTGCAAGAATTGTTGCCAAATGGACTAATATTCCTGTTCAAAAATTAGTAAGTGGTGAAAAAGAAAAATTATTAAATCTAGAAGCAAACTTAAAGAAACGTGTTATTGGTCAAGATGAAGCTGTAAAAGTAGTCAGTGATGCCATCATCAGAGCAAGAAGTGGTATCAAAGATCCAAATAGACCAATCGGTTCCTTTATCTTTATGGGACCAACTGGTGTTGGTAAAACCGAACTTGCGAAAGCTTTAGCATACGAATTATTTGATGATGAACGTCATATGGTTCGAATTGACTGTTCTGAGTATATGGAAGCATTTAATGTATCAAGACTTTTAGGAGCTCCTCCAGGATATGTTGGTTATGATGAAGGTGGCGAACTTACAGAAGCGGTAAGACGTAATCCATATAGTATTGTCTTATTTGATGAAATCGAAAAAGCTCATCCAGATATCTTTAATATTTTATTACAAATTCTTGATGATGGTCGAATTACTGACAGTACCGGTAAATTAGTTGATTTCAAAAACACTATTATTATCATGACTTCAAACTTAGGTAGTGAATATATTTTAGATAATGAAGAGAATAGTGAAACCAAAGTCATGGATGCTCTAAAAAGAACATTTAGACCAGAGTTTATCAACCGTATTGATGAAATTGTAATCTTTAAATCATTAGGTAAAGAAGTCGTTTATAATATTCTTGATAAAATTATTCACGAAACAGAATCAAGACTTAAAAATATCAACTTACATCTAGAACTTACTAAGAAAGCCAAAGATTATATTATTGATCATTCTTACGAAGAAGCATATGGTGCAAGACCAATTAAAAGATATGTAACTCACAACATTGAAACATTACTTGCTGATAAAATAATTCGTGATGAAGTAAAATTTGGTGAAACCATCTTAGTAGATGTAAAAGATGATAAACTAGTAATAAATGAAAAATAGTCGGGATTAACTCCTGACTTTTTTTGACATTTAAAGGAAAATATGCTATAATGAGCTTGTTATTTAACAAGGGGGTTTTGTAAATAACAAGGTAGGTCCCTAGGATCTATTTTTAATTGCAAATAAAAAAATAAGCATTTAACCTTTACAAAAAGAGTATAATTTACTATAATGTAAATAGTCGCAAAATAAAAAGTAGGAGTTGAAAAAATGACGAAACGTTTAAAATGCGAGTTTGAAGAGTATGTGTGTGATATATTAGAAGATGAACATTTTTTAGAAACAAAAAAAGATTTACATCATGGAACAAGCAAATACGAGCATTCCCTAAGGGTTGCCAAATTAAGTTATAGGTTAGGAAGATTCTTTAAAGCAGATTTAAGAAGTGTGTCTAGAGCAGGTCTACTACATGATTTCTTTTTTGGAACAAGAAAAGATTCTCCAGAAAATTCTTATTTAAGACATCCTGTTACAGCTGCAAATAATGCCAAGAAATATTTTAATATTAGCGATTTAGAAAGAGAAGCAATAAAGACACATATGTTCCATCATGTCTTAATAAAAAAGATTTTCCCATTTGTAAACCGTCATGAAAAAGCAAGTATTAAAGAATTTAAACCAAAAAGTAAAGAAGGTTGGATTATCTGCTTATCCGATCTTATTGTCTCAGCTATGGAATGTGAACGATTCCAATTTAGTTATGCATTTAATGTTGCTGTATTATTAGTATTTAATATCATATTATTTAAAAATTAATTCCGAAAGGAATTTTTTTTATACATAAAAAAAGCCTAAGAAAGGCTTATCTAAAATAAATAAAGATAAAGATTGCTAAGCAAACACAGTAGATACTAAACTTCCACAAGTTACCACGTTTTACGATTTCACTTAACCAACGGTAAGAAAAATAGGTAACAATTCCCGCTGCTACTAAACCGCTAAGATAAGGAAGAGCAACTTGAGCCAAATTTCCTGCATCAATAATATCTTTTACCCCAAGAATCATTGTCCCAACACTAATAGGGAAATATAAAATGAAAGTATATTTTAAAGCAGTGCTTCTACTCATACCAATGAGCAAACACAAAACAAGAGTAGTACCACTTCGACTAATACCAGGGAATAAGGCAATAATTTGAAAAATTCCAATCACAAGAGCATCTTTTAAAGTAATATCATAATCTTCCTTTTTACCTTTTTTATTTTTAACAAGTAAAAGTAGAAAGGCAGTAAACAAGAAAGCAACTCCTAAAAACATAATATTTTGTAGTTTTTCTTCAATAAAATCTTTAAGGAGTAATCCAGCAATTCCAATAGGAATCGTAGATATAATGATATACATGCAGTAGCGAAATTTCTTTTTAGTTTTTTCTCTTACCTCCTTTTTAAAAATATAAGAGAAAAAAGCTTTCAATAAATCCCAAACTTCTTTCCTAAAAATAAATAGAATTGCTAAGAAGGATCCAAAATTTGCTACAATCTCAAAATTAAGATCATTAAACATATCCGAATTAAAAATATTTTTAAAAAGGAAAATGTGTCCACTTGATGATACTGGTATTGGTTCTGTAAATCCTTGAATAATACCTAAAATAATATAAATTAAATAATCCATTTTGCATCACCTACTTAATTATATAATATTTTTTCTATTTAAGAAATAAAATTATATGGGTGTATATTATGTTTCGTCTATTACTTTACATTCTTGGAGTACTATTAACAAGTATAGGCCTCTTTTTTTTCATAATTTATTTAAACTTTTTAACAATCGGGTATACTTTTTTTGAATTTGTTAAATTTATAAGTAGAAGAATAGAGATATGGTTCTTAATTATTGGTGTAATGTGTATTGCTCTATCACTAGAAAGGTGGATAAAAAATGAATTATTACTACGACATCATTCTAAATTGGAATGAAGGAGACGCTTATGAGTTTTTTGAATGGAATGAAGATGATGCCTTAGAATTAATTAAAAAAATTCCGTTAGTAAAAGTAAAACACAAAGTATTATTAGATTTAATGACGAACATAGTAAAAGTAGAAAAGCCATTTTTAGAGGCAATCGAAGATAAAACTTTGATAAGTGACAAGAAAAATTTTAAAAAAATAGAGTATGCTTGTCTTTTTACAGATGCTAAAAATGCTATTGCCTTAGAATTTAATGAAGAAGGATTAACAATTAGTAGAAGTAATTTATTAGTAGATGATGAATTAAATGTCGAAGAAGTAATATATGGAATAAAAGAAACAATCATTTCTTACGAAATCAAAGAAAAACTTGAAAAAAACAAAAGTTTAAGACAAGAAAGAGAAGCAAAAAAATTAATTTTATTAGAAATTAAAAAGTTATATAATGAGTTAGATTATAATAAATTAAAATATTTATATTATGAATACAAAAAAGAAAAAGTAGATGATATCGATTATATTTATGAACAAATTATAAATGATTTACAAGATAAAATGACCAAAGATATTCTAAAACTTTATCATATTATCAAATTATCATACCATAAGGTTTAGAAATCTGTTATAATATTCCCTAAAGGGATGATATATATGAATTTACCAAATATGAAAGAAGCTCGTCTAAGAACCAATAAAGAAGTAGAGTTTTTAGATGCCAAAAATATTAAAAGCAACAAATTTCAGAATCAAAAATATTTTATTCGTACCTACGGTTGCCAAATGAACGTTCATGATTCCGAAGAAATAAAAGGAATTTTAGAAAACTTAGGTTTTAAGGAAACAGAAAAGTTAGAAGAAGCAAACATTGTTGTTTTAAATACTTGCGCAATAAGAGAAAATGCTCATGACAAAGTATTTGGCTTTTTAGGAAGATTAAAACATTTAAAAAGAGAAAATTCAAACTTAATCATATGCATCGGTGGATGTATGCCTCAAGAAGAAAGTGTAGCAACTCTTTTAAAAGAGAAATATCCATTTGTAAACATTGTTTTTGGAACTCATAATATTAATGATTTAGGTAGCATGATTTTAGAAGAAAACAAAAAACAACAAATCGAAGTTTATTCCATTGAAGGAAATGTTTATGAACATATGGATTATGTAAGAGATTCCAAAATTACAGCCTGGGTAAATATTATGTATGGATGTGATAAATTTTGTACGTATTGCATTGTACCATTTACAAGAGGGAAACAACGTAGTCGTAAAATGGAAGAAATTATAAAAGAAGTAGAAGATTTAAAAAGAAAAGGATACATGGAGGTAACTTTATTAGGACAAAATGTCAATGCTTATGGAAAAGATTTAGACTATGGTTATGATTTTGCAACTCTCTTAGAAAATGTTGCCAAGACAAATATTCCAAGGATTCGTTTTGTTACATCTCATCCATGGGATTTTACAGATGAAATGATTGATGTTATTGCAAGATATCAAAACATTATGCCATACATTCACTTACCACTTCAAAGTGGCAGTACCAAAATACTAAAATTAATGGGTAGACGTTACACCAAAGAAGAATACATTACTCTTTATAATAAAATAAAGAAAAGCATTCCAGGTGTAAGTATTACCACGGATATTATCGTAGGTTTTCCAAACGAAACAGACGAAGATTTTAAAGAAACTCTAGACGTTGTAAACAAATGTAAATTTGACGGAGCTTTTACATTTATCTATTCGCCAAGAGAGGGAACTCCAGCAGCTAAGATTAAAGATAGCATTCCTCTTAGCACCAAAGAAGAAAGACTTCATGAGTTAAATGAATTGATTAATGATTATAGTCTTAAACATAACCAAGAATATCTCGGAAAAATAGTTGAAGTACTGGTGTTAGGGCCAAGTGAAAAAGGAAAAGATAAAGTATACGGTTATACCAAAACTATGAAGTTAGTGAACATTGAAAATGCGAAAGAAGATATCGGAAAATTAATTAATGTCAAGATTACGGATGCTAAAAGTTTTAGCTTAGATGGTAAAAAAGAAGTTTTTGCTAAAAATTAATGAAAAGTACTTGTGAGAATGATAAAAATATCTTATAATTATAAATAGTAAAATAGGTGATAATATGAGAAGTGGTTATAAAATAACTTTAGGAATACTTACAATTATGATTTTAGTGACACTAACGATTGGAACAAGTTATTCTTATTATTCTGTAGCAAGTACTCAGGAAAATCCGAATGAGCTTACCACAACATGTTTTGATGTATCATTTTCCGAAGGAAGTAGCTCTATCAATTTAGCTGCTACTTATCCAATGAGTGAGGCAAGTGCAAATAGTTTATCTCCATATACATTTACAATTACAAATACTTGTACAACAGAAAATGCTACGGATCCAATTAATTATGTTGTAACTCTAAATACATTAACTGCTAATACACCAACTTTACCATTAAATTTATTAAGAGTTCGTTTAGACGAAACGAGTCCTAGTTCCGTAACAGGAACCAGTGCTTTATTAAGTGATGTTCCTCCTTACACTTTAGGAGAAAGTCTTAAAACAAGTGAAGGAATAGATACCAGTTATAATTTAGTAGAAGGAACCCTTGCTCCAGGAGAGTCAGTTACTTATAATTTACGTTTATGGATTGATGAGTCTGCTGGTAAAGATGTTATGAATGACAGCTTTACGGGCAGAGTACTCGTATACAGTTATATGTAGACTTCCAAAATTGGAAGTTTTTTCAATTTAAGACTTGTATGTAGAAAAAAAATACTATATAATGTATTATAGTGAGATAGTGGTGATAAAATTGAACAACAAAAAATACGTCGCGTTACTGATATCGTCCATAGTAATAGTAGTTGTTGCAACAATTAGTATTACCTATGCTTATTTATCTTTTAGTGATACCCAAGAGGGAACAAATACATTATCTACAAGCTGTTATAATATAAGCTTTACAGATCAAAATTCTATAAATATAACAAGTTACCCTATGAGTAGTGCCTCTGCTTTTAGGAATATCACTCCATATACCTTCACAATATCAAATAATGATTGTGAAATAGGAAGCGGTTATCAAATAATTTTAAATGTTTTATCATCCAGTTCAGACAAATTATTACCATATATCAACTTTTCTTTAGACGGAGAAACTTCAACCAGATTAACAAGCTTAACAGCAACGACTTTACCAGCAGGTGTATCATCAAGTAATGTAAAAGCATCTTATGTAATTGAGACAGGAATTTTACCAAATATTGATTCTTCTAAAACATATAATTTACATTTATGGATTGATGAGTCTGCCGGTAAAGATATAATGGGGGAACCATTCCAAGCAGAAATTATTGTTTACAGTAGCATGGACTTAGATATTCCTGATATTCCTGATACCCCAGACGAACCAGTTGAACCAGAACCACCAAAGCCAACTATAAAAGACGAGATTTTAGCGAACTCTACTAGAGGAAGTGGAACACCAACTTTTAACAAAACAAGTTGTAGCAGTGGATGCGGCGAGAAAACAGTAGGTTTATATGAAGGAACAAGAAATAACGGCACCGTTTATTATTTTCGTGGAGATATAGCTAATAATTATGTTAATTTTGGCGGATTTACATGGCGAATATTAATGATTGATGAAAACGGAAATATAAGGATGATTCTAGATGATTTGATTAGAAATAATGGCAATATTGTAACAAAGCAATTTAAAACAACTAATTCATCTAGTAGTAGTTCTGCATCTATCACTCTTGTAAGTTATATAAATGATGTCAATGATAGCAGCCAAAATTCTCCATTATATGGTAGTATATCATCGACAGATCCTACTAATCTTAGAGGTTGGTATAATACTTATTTAACCGATTATGAAGAATATATAGAAACCTCATCTTTTTGCATAGACACCTCAGGAGCATCTTATTCAAGCAGTGTATATTATTATGGACCATACCGAAGAATAGGAGCAGATACAAGAATATATAATCCATCTTTTGATTGTACAGGTGGAACAATAATAGATGAGAAAGTCGGTTTATTATCTTCAGATGAATACGTTTTTGCAGGAGGAGCATTCCGTGCTGCGAATACAAGTTTCTTCCTATATACAGGCGATAATACTAGATGGTGGACTCTATCACCAGCTTATTATGATTCTAGCCAAAGAAAATCAAGTTCTTTTGCTGTTTTAGCAGATGGTTCTATTACTGACTACATAGATGGAAATACTATTACCAATACAGGTGGAATTAGACCAGTAATTACGATATCTGGAGATACTCCAATTGAAGGTGATGGTTCAAGTTCTGCTCCATACCAAATTGCAACTTAATAAATTAGAATAGTGTGTGTTATAACTATTCTTTTTTTCTAACCAAAAATAAGAGCTTGAAATGTTAATGTAATTAATATAAAATAAAAGTATAAATAGATTGAAATGGAGGACATATGAAAAAAGAATTAAGTGAATTTAAAAAATTTATTGCTAGAGGAAATGTAATCGACCTAGCTGTCGGTGTAATTATTGGAGGTGCATTCTCATCTATTGTAACCAGTCTTGTAAATAATATTTTAACGCCAATTTTAGGATTAGTTTTAGGTGGTGTAGACTTTTCAAATTTAGCCATTACATTTAAAGATACCAAAATTGAGTATGGAGCCTTTATTCAAAGTATAATCGACTTTTTAATTATTGCTGTCTGTATTTTTATAATTATTAAATTTATTAACAAAATAGCGCACATTAAAAAGAAAGAAGAAGAAAAAGCAGCCCCAAAGAAAAGTGACGAAGTCTTATTATTAGAAGAAATACGAGATTTATTAAAAGGAAAAGAGGATATCGAGTGATTTTAGCAATCGTTGGACCAACTGGAGTAGGTAAAACCAAATTAAGCGTTGAACTAGCCAAAAAATATAATGCTATCATCATTAATTGTGATGCAATGCAAGTATATAAGAAAATGAATATTGGAACTGCTAAAATAAAGGAGCAAGAAAAAGAGGGAATACCTCATTACTTATTTGATATCAAAGAGACAGAAGAAAACTATACTGTTTATGATTATCAAAAAGATGCTAGAAAACTATTAGAAGAGTATAAAGATCGAAATATTATATTTGTAGGTGGAACAGGCCTATATTTAAAAGCAACTCTCTACAGTTATGAATTTGTCGATGAAGAAAAAAAAACTGAGAACTTTGATGATAAAACAAATGAAGAACTTTATTTTTTAGCAAAGAAAAAGGATGAATTTATGAACATTCATCCTAATAACAGGAAGCGCCTTATAAGATTTCTAAATAAAGAACTTATTCATACACCAGCATCAAAACCTTTATATGATGCCATCTATATTGGACTTACTTGTGACCGTAACCTTTTATATGAAAGAATTAATAAAAGGGTAGATGAAATGTTTGAAGAAGGTTTAGTAGAAGAAGTAAAATCATTGTATGATGAAAAGAAAAAGGGAAAAGCTTTAGAAACAGCAATTGGTTACAAAGAATTATATAGGTATTTTAATGGTGAAATTAGTTTAGAAGAAGCAAAAGACTTAATCAAAAAAAATTCTAGACATTACGCTAAAAGACAATATACGTGGTTTAACAATCAAATGGATATATCTTGGTTTAATGTGAATTTTAACAATTTTAAAGAAACCGTTCTAGAAGTAGAAAAATACATTGATAATAAAAATAAAATTAAATAGGTGATGAACTTTGAATAAAATAATAAAAAACGTATTAACGAAAATGGAAAACACAGGGTATGAAGCCTACGTGGTAGGAGGCTACGTAAGGGATTTACTATCTGGTATTTTTTCTTATGATATTGATATTTGTACGAATGCCACTCCCAAAGAATTATTAACGATATTCCCAAATGCTTCTTCTAAAAACTTAGGAGGAATTGAATTTAAAATAAAAGAGTATCACATAGAAATTACGACTTACCGAGAAGAGATAAAATATAAAGGAAGAAAACCTGTCGAATTTAACTACATAAACAACTTAGTCATAGATTTACAAAGAAGAGATTTTACAATTAATGCAATTTGTATGAATAGCAAAGGCGAGATTATTGATTTAGTTGGTGGAATTGATGATTTAAGTGATTTAAAGGTAAAAATGATTGGCAATCCGGAAGAAAAAATAAAAGAGGATCCCTTAAGAATACTAAGAGGAATAAGAATTGCTACCATCTTAAACTTTAATTTAGATTCTAATATTTATAAAGCAATCAAAGAAAACAAAGAATTAGTTTTAACTTTATCAAATACTCGAATAAAAGAAGAACTAGATAAAATTCTTCTATCAAAAAATGTAAAAAAGGGACTAAACTTATTAAATGATTTAGGTCTATTAAATTTACTAGAAGTAAGTAATTGGGAAAAAATTGTTCCTGTGAAAAACTTAGAAGGAATGTATGCTCAAATAAAAATAAACTACAACTTACCATTTACAAAAGAAGAAAAGAATAATATCATTGCCATCAGAAGAATCGTAAACAGTGGCTCTATCAATAAACAAATGATTTACAAATATGGCCTATACTTATCATTAGTCGCTGGCGAAATATTAGGAATTGATAAAAAAGAAATCAACAAACTATTTAAAAATTTACCAATCCATGATAAAAAAGAAATCAACATAAAAGCAAGTGATATAGCGAGTGTCTTACAAATTGATTATTCAAAAAGTGTAGGAATGATTTTAAAAGATATTGAAAATTTAATAATTAATGGTAAAATAAGAAATAAAACAAGTGATATTATAAAATACATAAAAGAACATAAAAGTGAGTGGATTTAAATGAATATAGATTATTTTAAATGTCAAAAATACATTACCAATAACTTATTTACAAAAAAAGCAATCGCTCTTAAATTATCTTTAGAGGAGTTTTTAATGCTTACTTATTTTGACAATGATTATAGTAATTTCTTAAATATTGATGAATTAAGTAAAAATCTCGGAATATCAGGGGAGAAAGCATATGAAGTTTTCACTAGTCTTTTATCAAAAAAAATTATTGATATAAAAACGGAAAAAGATATAGAAGGAAGAATGATAGAAAAAGTAAGTTTAGATGGATTTTATAAAATGATTATAGAAGACGAAAAAGAGGAAGAGAAAAAAGCGATAAATAAAGATATCTACACAGAATTTGAACAAGAATTTGGCCGACCTATATCAAGTATGGAATATGAAATTATAAATGCTTGGTTACAGCATAATTATACAGAAGAATTAATCTTAGGAGCACTAAAAGAAGCCGTATATAATGGTGTAAAAAACTTTAGATACATTGATAAAATATTATATGAATGGAATAAAAAAGGATTTAAAACAATGAATGATGTAAACAATCATTTACAAAGAAGTGATGAAAAAAAGGAGGAAAGTGAGTTATTTGATTATAACTGGTTAGATGATGAAGACTGAAAAAATAATGGCATCTCTAGATAATCTTTATCCAGATGCAAGATGTGAATTAAATTATAGCAAAGATTATGAACTTCTAATTGCAACGGTCCTAAGTGCTCAATGTACCGATAAAAGAGTAAATATGGTTACGAAAGTTTTATTTTCTAAGTATGATTTAAAAGGGTTAAAAGAAGCTAGTGAAGAAGAGATTGCAAATATTATAAGACCTTGTGGTTCTCATACCAAAAAAGCCCACTATATTAAGGTAATTGCTACGAGATTAATTGAAGACTATAATGGTATCGTTCCAAACAACCGAGATTATTTAGAAAGCTTACCTGGAGTAGGAAGAAAAACTTGTAATGTAGTGCTATCTAATATTTATGATGTACCAGCAATCGCGGTTGATACCCATGTAGCAAGAACATCTGTTAGGCTTGGTCTAGCAAAAGTTGGTGATGATGTATCCGCAATTGAGCATAAATTAATGAAAAAGTTTCCCAAAGAAAAATGGAGTCGCTTGCATCATCAATTAGTTTTATTCGGCCGTTATAATTGTACAGCAAGAAATCCCAAATGTAGTGAATGTCCTTTAAAAGAAGAATGCAACTATTATAAAAAAGCTACTCATTAACAAGTAGCTTTTATTGTGATTTAATATCTTTTGTTTCTAATAAATCTTCAAATTCCTTCGCTGTAAATATTCCTTTTGAAGTAGCAAGTTCTCCATCTTTAAAATATAAAATAATAGGAACATCAGAAATAATACTTTGATCAATATCTAATGCCTCTGCAATATCTTCTTTATAATTCTTATTAGTATCTTTAAAATCAGTAACATTTAAGAAATAAAAATTATTTTGTAATTGATATTCATCAATAAGTGGTTTTAATTCTTTTTCGAAATTATAAACATCTTTATCACTAGTATAACTAATATATAAGAAATAATAACTAGGAGTTTCTGATAAAACATTGCTAATTTCGTTAATATCATTCATTTCTAAACTAATAGTATTTGTTTCGATTAAATAGCTATTTAAATATTTTTCTTGTTCTTTCACGGTATGCCATTTATTAAAGTATAGGGCAAGAAAAATTATGGCTAAAATAATACATAGTCCCACAAAATACTTTTTTACATTTTGATTTCTATACTTTATTTTAGTACTTGCCATAACATCCCTCCATCAATACTATTTTAACATATTATAATCTTATTTGTAAATGCTAATTTTATTCAGATTTATCTTCTAATTTAACTAATACTTCTCTTGGTTTTGAGCCATTAGGAGGACCTACAATACCACGTTCTTCCAAAAGATCTACCACTCTAGCTGCACGGTTATATCCAAGACGAAATCTTCTTTGTAAAAGACTTGTACTTACTTTACCTGTTTGAATTGCAAATTCTACAATTTCATTGTAAAGTGGATCATCATATTCTTCCGTTTCATTAGGAAGTCCATGAATACCACTTCCTGTCGCATCTAAGTTTTGCATATCCTCGCTATAATGAGCAACTTGTTCTTTACATACATAGTCAATAATTCTCTTAATTTCATCATCACTAATAAAGCAACCTTGAATACGAATTGGAACATTTTCACCCATTGGCAGATATAACATATCACCTTTACCAAGAAGTTTTTCAGCACCACTCATATCAAGAATCGTACGTGAATCAATATTTGATGCAACCGCAAAAGCAATACGAGAAGGAATATTTGCTTTAACAACACCGGTGATAACATCAGTAGATGGCCTTTGAGTTGCAACAATCAAATGAATACCAGCAGCTCTAGCCATTTGGGTAATTCTCATAATCGAATCTTCTACTTCTTTACTTGCTACTAACATTAAATCAGCAAGTTCATCAATAATTGCTACAATATAAGGCATCTTTGGAATATTTGTTCCATTATTTTTATTTTCTTTAGAAACCCAATCATTATAACCACCAATATTTTTAACATTTTTTTCACTAAATAAATCATAACGTTTTTCCATTTCTGCAACCAATTTTTGTAAAGCAATACTAGCTTTTTTCGGATCACTAACAACCGGACACATAAGATGAGGAACACCATTATAATTTGATAATTCAACTTTTTTCGGATCGACAAGCACCAATTTTACTTCATCTGGCTTATAACGCATCAAGATAGAACAAATCATAGTATTAGTACAAACGGATTTACCAGAACCAGTAGAACCAGCAATCAAAAGGTGAGGCATCTTTGAAATATCAGCAAGTTGTGGTCTACCCATAATATCTTTACCTAAAGCAACAACAATTTTTGCATCACTCATAGCCTTTGATTCATGAGCAAGTACTTCCTTAAATTTAACCGCACTAATACTTGGATTAGGAATTTCAATACCAATTGTACTTTTACCAGGAATTGGAGCTTGTATTCTTACATCTTTTGCAGCTAAAGCTAAAGCAATTTCTTTATTAATACCAACAATTCTAGAAACTTTCGTACCACTAGGAACTTTTACTTCATATTGTGTTACGGCAGGACCAATATGAATTTCTACAACTTGACCATTAATTTGGAAATCTTTTAAAACTCGTTCCAAATTTTCTTGATTGCTGCGAATAAAATTATTTGAAGCAGCATTTTTCTTAGGAGGTTTTACATCATCTAACAAAGATAGAGGAGGAAGAGTATAATTACTATTCGCTTCATAAATACTATCTTTATTTGTTTCTAAGTTCTCTTTTTGTGGTTCTTTTATATTCTTTAATTCTTCCATACTTGTAATAACAATCTTATCATTTTTCTTTTCTTCAAATTCCTGATCTTCTTCATATTCATACTCTTCTTGTTTTACCGGCTTTTCTTTTGGAGTTTTATTTTTAATACTTTGGAAGAAAGCTTTAATCTTACGAACAATATCTTCAAAAGTAATATTAAAGAATAAAATAAATCCAAAGATGGTTAAAACAACACACACAATCTTAGTACCAGTAAGTCCAAACAAACTAGATAGGCCTACTGCTAAAAGGGAACCAATAACACCACCACCAATTTCAATGGAAGTATCCCCACTAGTAAATAAAGCAGTATTACTTCCAATAGTAGCAATTCTTTCCATATATTTATCAATCGTTGTTTGGAAAATATCACCAGCCCCTTGACAATTTTCAATAAATCCAAAATGACTAGCAACAAGGACAACAGCAATTAAAACATACAAACCAACTAACCTTTGACTTAAAAACTTTGGTAAACATCTTTTAATAAGCATATAAATTCCTAAAACAATAAGAAAGATTAAAAGGAAAATCCAAGCCCAGCCTCCTACTAAAAACATTGCAAATTTCTTAATAATAGAACCAACCGGACCAAAACCAAACCCAATAATACCAATTAATATAAGGATAAGACCAGTAAGTTCAGCACTAAATCCTACTTTTTCTGTTTCACTATTTTTTGTTTTTTTCTTCTTTGCCATCTTACTTCACCATAATAATTATAGCTTAAACTAGTATTGAATGCAAATGATTTATTGTAATTAGACATGTTTTATGCTAGAATAATTAACATATTTAGAAAAGAGGTAAAAAAATATGCAAAATGTCGAGATGTTTTTTAAAGTATTAGAAAAAATGGAACAATTAGAATCAAAGAAAAATAAAAATAAAATTAGAAAGACAAGTATATTGATATTTAAAAATGGTACAAGCTATAATATTTATTTTGGCCTAGCAAGTGATTATCTAACAGTAACAGAATTTTATAAATCAATAAAATCAACTGAAAAAGAATTTATCGCTGAAAATTACAAAAATTTCTTTTTGCCAAATACCGGAATTTATTTAGGAACAGTAAATGAAGAAGAATTAAACTATATTTTATTTATATTTAACAAAAAATATAGTGTAGCAACTGGTCCATTCGCAACAACAGAGGCAAAAGAAAGGATTGTAAGTTTTCACACTCACCCATGCACAAACATTCATGCTAGTATCGAAGTATCTGAAGAAAACGCACCAATGGCAATAAAAGAGCACATTAGAGGAACAAAAGAAAATTACTTTACTTTAAATGCTTTAAATGATGCTGAAAGAATAAAAAGTATTAAATCAAATGAATTATTTAGTTATCAAGATTATACGACGATGTTAGATATGCTTAAATATCATGAACCAGAAAATTATTTAAAAAAAGCATATTCTCTTTCATACTTAGCATTTATGGAGTACACATCTACTTGGAAAAGCAATCATATAAGCATAGAAGAAGCAGAGTCTAAAGAATTTATGTCTGCAACAGAATTTTTAAAGAGGTAATAATGATTGAAGTAAATGAGAATAAAACAACATATATAAAAGAAAATCAAATACTAGGCGAGATTGATTATCCAAAGGTAGATGAGAATACTGTAAATATTAGCCATACATATGTTGATCCGTCCCTAAGAGGACAAGGGGTAGCAGATAAAATGATGGAAAGTGTTTTTAAATATCTAAATAATAAGAACCAAAAAGTAATATGTACTTGTTCTTATGCAATAAAATGGTTAGAAAAACATCCAGAATATCAAGATATGGAAGTTGCTAAAAAAGAAAAATAATGTTACAATAATAATACAAAAGCGGTGAATCCAGCCACATAAATTGGAACTTAAAAAAGCGGTGAATCCAGCCGTATAAATTGGAACTTAAAAAAGCGGTGAATCCAGCCATAAATTGGAACTTAAAAAAGTAGGTTAGAGACTAAACTCTAATCTTTTATTTTGCATTTTTTTAACAGAAAATCAAAAGCGAAAGAAAATTATTTATTTACTTTTAAGGTTCAAAATGCTATGATCTTTACTTTTGCAGCAAAAATGGAAAAAGCTAGGTCCAAAGGGGCCTAGCTCGATTTTTAAATGTTGTACTATTT
>CALVQS010000018.1 GCA_944358165.1 uncultured Bacilli bacterium
TTCATAGCTCAGTCGGTAGAGCAGAGGACTGAAAATCCTTGTGTCGCTGGTTCAATTCCCGCTGGAGCCACCATAAATTGTTAGTTAAAAACCTAGGAATTATCTAGGTTTTTTCATGTCCTTAAGCTAGGACAAAAATACCACTACCCACTTTCTAGGACAATTCTAGGACAATGGTAGCCATTTTTAATTAAAAATTGTTCAAAAAAATTGCATTTAATTACATGCAATTACATTATATATTATATTAAAAAATCCACTTAAAATTTGCTTCACTATTATGTAATTTTAGCAAATATTTGGTTTACATTTTTTCTTTACGAACATTTTACATTTAGTTATTTAGAAATATCATGTTATGGGGTGTTTTAGGGTGTTACAGACTTACAGTTGTTTTATATATATTTTTAATGCCTTTTTGATTTTCTAGTTTTCGTTACCATATCTACTTTTGTAGGGATTACTTCATCTTTAAAATCATCTTTTAATAATAAATATGCTTCTATATTAAGAGCAATAGATATTTGTTCTAGTTTTTCTAAACTTACATTAAATATACCTCTTTCTAAGTCAGAAATATACTTTGCAGTTACGTTTGCTTTTTCGGCTAGATCCTCTTGAGTGAGACTAGCTTTTATTCTGTAATATTTAATATTGGTTTTAAGAATATCTCTTAAATTACGTTTTTTACTCACGGTATCACCATTGTTTAGCAAAAAGTTTTATACTTTCTTTCATTAACTATGTTTATTTATTTCCTTTAATTTTTCATTAATCCATATATTTAAGTGTTTTTGTAAAGGTAAAAATCCATCTTTGTTACTTTCTTCTTTTTCTTTACCATCTAATTTATAATTAATATCTTTAATTGATAATTTTAAATGTTTTGCTTCTTTATCCTCACCAATTACTTTGGCATAGATTTCTTCTCCTAATTCAGCATAATCTGTTACATTATGAACAAAGCTACTAGATATTTCCGAAATATGAATTAAACCATTATATTCTTCATTTACTTTTACAAAAATACCATATTCTTTAAATCCTGTTACAATACATTTTACTGTATCCCCTACTTTAAACATGAATTACCACCTGGGTTTATTGTACCAAATCGCTTACGCGAAATCTATATTATTTCTTCGATTAAGCAATTTTTTAACAAATTTCTTATTAAAACATTGATTTTATTTAAAATTCATATATAATATAATTCATGTTTAATAAATTTTATAAATTTGAAAAGTTACTTTCCCCTTATAGTAAGTTTAGTTAAAATGTCACTGTTTTTACTATTGATAAGGAATGAAAATAATACTTTCCTCTTATATAAAAAATAAACTATTAAAGAACTGTTAATCGCTTATCGATTAGGTACAATATCGTTATAGCATATTTTGTTAAAATAT
This sequence comes from uncultured Bacilli bacterium, assembly GCA_944358165.1. Lineage (GTDB taxonomy): Bacteria > Bacillota_I > Bacilli_A > RF39 > UBA660 > Caccenecus. The sequence goes on from CALVQS010000018.1 coordinate 1,410, forward strand.
TATTGTAATATTGTTAATCACAACATAAATCACTCCAATCGTGGTTTATTTTTTTTCAAAATATGCCATAACTTACTATACATTATATCATTTTTTTCTTTACATGCAAAATATTTTCTCTTATAATAAGATAGGTGATTTAATTATGGAAGAACAAGTAAAAGCTTTAATTGAGGAATTAAGGCCTTATCTAAGTCAAGATGGTGGGGATATTGAGTTTCTTCGTATTGAAGATAATTATGTTTATATAAAACTTACTGGTGCATGTCGTGATTGTATGTTTCAAGATAGTACGATTGCTTATGGAATTGAAGCATTAATTAAAGATAAAATACCAGAAATTGAGGGAGTTATAAATGTTGATTTATAACTCATTTTTTATTTAACAACCAATCAATTCTTTCAATAGGAGCATACTTGTTTATTTCTAGATAGGCGTCTTTTAAAAATTCTTCGTATTCTTCTGATTTTTCAATAATTGGTATTAATTTTTCTTCACTCTCTAAATTATTCATAACTTGTTCATAAATATCAAAATAATAAGATGGATATAATAGTCTTGCGAAAAGAAGTTCTAAACTGTATATTGAAAAATTTGTAATTCTTAAGGTTTCCTTTAAATAACTTAGGGCATCTCTTTTTTGAAAAAATGCACTTTTTAGATATTCTGCAATATCTCTAACTTCTAAATCAAAAATAAAACTTAGAGGATTTAAAAAATTTAGTTTATAATTAGGATATTTGATTCGACGGTGAGATAGAGAGATGCGATCTAATGAAGTTTTGGGGTGTTTTAATAAAGTATTGTTTACATAACTAATGGCATTTTCTCCTAAACCTATATAATAACTAAAACTATCTAATATGATTTCATGACCTTTTCCTAATTCATGAATTTGGTATTCAAAATAATCAATTTTATCACTCCATAATTTTGACCATGAATTACGGTATAAATTACTTTTGTTTGGAGTTAAGATTAGTTTTTGGTTTAGTTTTAACATATCACTTATTTCATACTCTTCATAAATATCACCGATTGGTTTTAATAATATATAATTTGCTTCATATACATTCGTTACTAAACGACCAAATTTATTTAAAATGAAATCATGACATTCTATTTTTCGCAATTTTAGTTCTTTTATGATTTCTACTAAATCCATTAATTCTTTTTCCGTTCTTTTTAAAGGAACAAAATAAAATTTTTCATTTTGATAAGTAAAGCAAAAAATGTTATCCCAGTCTTCTGTGCTTTCAATATTAAAATTATAATAATAATTAATAATATCTTTCATATTCATCCCTATTTAAGTGTATGAAAAAACTGATGAATTTAATACATCAGTTTGGATTACTATTATTTGGATTTACTGGCATAAAATTATTTAAATCCATTACTTTTTGAGCATTGTCATGTGCAATGTTTGCTACTTGTTCTCTTGCTTCGGCATTTGCTAGATGTTCATTTGCATCTTTTAATCTAGCATTTATTTCTGCTTCTTTCGCTTCTAAAGCTTTTTCTCTTTCTTCTAAAGCACTCAATTCTTTTTGATATTTTGAAATAAGAGCATCAAACATGTTTTCACAAGCTTTTAAGAAGGTTTCTTTATCATTGTCAAAGTTCATTGCTGGAATACTTTCTTTTGTTTCCGTTTGTGGAGTTGGTACGGCTCTTGGTGCTGCTACAACTGGTTCTGGAGGCGTTACTGGTTTTACGGTATTCATCTCTGGAGCCGGTGGTGTTGGTACTACACTTGGTTGATTGTTATTTACCATATTATTATTGGTATTATTTATATTATTATTAGTATAAGCTTCATCTATTAAGTTCATTACGGATTCTGTTTGAGGTGCAGTTTGCGTAGGAGTGCTTGCAACAGCTGGTGTTACATTCATCGTACTATTACTTACTGGACTTGGTGTAGGCATAACTGGAGTAACCTCACTTTGTGGGGTTGGAGCTTCTGATGCTGCTGCATTACTTGCATTCTCCTCTTTTACAACATAGCGATTTTTAATGGCATCAAAAGAAGTTTGAGGCAAAGTAAGTGGTGTATAATAAGCTTCATCTGCACTTATATTCTCCCCTATTTTTACATATTCAAAATTTGTACCACTAATAATTCCTTTTAAATAATTTTTAACGCTTTGCCATTCATTTGCATCATTTATTTTTTCTAACTTTGTTGTATATTTTGCTACATAAATAATTGGAAGGCCCATGGAACCCATTTTTTCTCCATCTAAAACAACATAAGTGTTATTCTCTGCTTTAAAAGCACTTAAAATATTTAAACTTTCTACATTTCCAGTCGGTTTAGTAATATTTATTTTTGCCATAAGTTATCCCTCTCTATTCTTTTTTTATTATATCAAAATATTTTTTATTCTTCAATTCTTTATTTCACTAATCATAAACCATTTGCAACCATAAGCACAATTATTTTTTATGTAATCTTCTACTTTATCGACATCATTGATCTCTTTGAAGTTCTTGTTGGTTTTGCTGTTAAATCCTTTTAATCTTAATTTTCCATAAGCAATATCACCAACAATGTAATCAAAGTCATCAAAATACTCTGTTATTTTTTCTTCTAATTCACTTATATTTATTGCATCTTTATAATTGTTTAAAACTTGATATTTGCGATTATTTATTGTTATTACTTCCATAAACCCTCCTACATCATACTAAAAATGATAATAGCAACGACACTTAGAGATGTTATAATCACACTCATTAATAATAAGATATCGACATACCCATTTCCAGTTGTGATTTTTTTACCATATAATTTGTAATAATCCACCGCTTTTTTTAAATCTTGATCTCGATTGATACTTTCGGCATCAACCTCAAAATATTCATAGGCTTTATTTTGAGCTTTACTAATTTCTTCATTACTCATATTTTTTAGGCTTGATAAATTTAGACCTAATACATTTAATGCTTCTAAATTTAGATTTCCACTGATGGTTTTGTCTAAAGCGATTTCTTTGGTGACATCCATTTCATTTAGCTTTGAATAATAATATTTTTCAATAAAATTCATATCATCACTATTTAAATAACCATAAGAATATCGATACGGATTCGTTGTATGAGATGAATAAATTAAATCTAGAAATGTTTCTTCTTCTGTTAAAGAGACATCTGTGCTTTTTTTCTTAGCAACAAACATATCCGTTAAATATTTTTGAACTAGTGTAAAGTAAGGATTTTTTTGCTTTATTTTACGATTTTTATTTGCTGCTTCAAATTCATAAAATCTTAAGAAATCATCTTTAAATAAAGCAATTTCTGATTTACTTAATCCATACTTTCCTAAATTATTCATAAATACAATACTATTTTTTAAATAGTAAGGATTTAATATATCTAGTTTCCCGTAGATTAAAGCTAGCAAGCGAATTACGACAACGAGAGAAGTATTGTACTTAATACTATCTTTATTGCTGCTGGCATCAAGATATTGTTTAATTGAATTTTCAAAAGCAATATTCACAAAGTACTCTTCCCTCATATTATTCACCTAATCTATTATACCAAGTCTTATTGTAAAAAACAATTATCAAATTTTGTAAACTTGTTTACAGATACTTTACTTTCTTTTGATAAAGCATTTATAGATTGGGATTTCTAAGGCATTTGCTCAATTATTGATTACACCGATATTTAAAACTAAATTCTTTTTCTTTTTTTCAATATTTCTGATTAAATTTAGGTTGACTCCACTTAATCTTGATAGTTTTTCTTCTGATAAATAGCCATACTTTATGTGATTCGTTCTATAATAATAAATATTGTCACTAATTGTATTATATAATTCTTCTAAATTCATAATTCCACCAAAAAAAGCACTTGACCCCGAGGGCATATAAGCCAAAAGAGAGTTTGGAAATTTGGCCAAGTGCTTATTTGCACAGAAAAATTTCTGTACACTAATATTATATATTTACTCTCAGTAATAATCAAGAAAAAGCGTTCGACAATTTTTGCCAATTTTACTTTTAACTTATTTTTTGCTCTTTCATACAATAAAATAGGTGGTATATATGTATCCAAGAAGACCTGGGGGAAGTTTTTTAACGATCTTAGCTATCTTTTGTTTATGTATTTTGATCTTTTATCAAATTATTATTACTTTTATTTTGCCTTTTCGATTTAATGTGTTTATTTTACTCGTAGAAGTCTTTATTTTGTTTTGGCTATTATTTCGAATTATTTATCCTCGTTGTTAGGAAGTAACTTTTTTACTAGATTTTCTGTTTTAAACATATAATCTAGCTTTTTTCTAATTTCTTTTGTAATATTCATTTCATTTCCTTCTAAATTCATAATGGGAGGAATACTTATTACAATAAAAAATAAATGTTTTTCACTTGGATTTAGAGGATAACTCCTGAAATATCGGTCTAGAATTGGTTCAAAATTTAGATTCATATATTCTTTTTGGTAAAAAACAATTAAATCTAATATTGGTGAATCTATTTTGGATTTTTCCCAACTAATTAAGTATTCTCTGGTATTTTTAATAAAATGGTCGGTTTCTAAGTTGTTGTGAATGAATGCTACTCTTGTTTTTTCTTCTTCTTTTACATGTTCAAACCATTCATCTAATTCTTTGGTACAAAAAGAAATGGCTTCAAATACTTTGTAAATATTTCGCATTAATAGATAATGACTAGGACTTGGATAGATTTCTTCTAAAAGACTTTCGTATAAAAAATTATAATAGTTTTCCGTATAAACAATATTATCTTTTAAGTTTTCATAAATTTCTTGATATTTATCTAACGTTACTTCTTTGTAATAAGTGGTTTTATTGTGGAGGAGTGCTACTAAATCAATCATATCCATTGCTTTTTGCTCTTTGGGCATAGGAATATCTTCAATGTATTCAAAAACATTTACGTCATTTCTTTCTTCTAAAGCAAGTTTAGGAAAATAATCAAAATTACGGCTTAATAAATATTCATATGCTTCCCCTACTTTATTGTCTTTTTTTTCTTTTATTACAAAAGTACCACTGGTAGAATCCATAATGGTGATACTTTTTTTCTTGGTGAGGCGATATGGTTTAAATTCCCTTTTTAATACTTCTAAAGCATTATTCATGAGATTCAGGAATAATTAATTTGTCTTTGGGAGCAATATTACTTAAATCATTGTAATCTTGTAAAATATTTAAGTTGGAATTATACATGGTGCAAATGGTTTCAATGCTTTCTCCATCACTTACCATATGAATGTGATAAGTTGCATATTCGTCTTCATCACTTTTTATATTTTTAATAATGGTATCTTCCGTTTCCATCATCTCTTTTGACGTATCTTTTTCTTCTTCTTTTGCTTCTCTTTCTTCTTCTAAATCATCTGTTTCTAAAAAAGCAGTTTTTGCATCTTGAAATAAAGGTTCCTCTTCTTCCACATCTTCTTTTTCTTTTAGACTGGCAATGACATTAAAATCAATTTTTACTCTTAATATACTGTTGTCTACTATTTCGTAAGTAAAATCCTCAATCATAAATTCAATCGTATTTTCATCTACATCATCTGCTAAATCAATTTCAAAAGGCAAAATATATGAGAATGGCTCTTTGTTAATGCTTACTTCATGACTTTTGAAATCTCCTGATACAATGAAGTTCCCTTTTAATAGACCATCTTCTACTTTAGTTTCGTGTTCTAGACTGATTGAAGTTATTTCGCTAACTTTTTTTTCAAAATCAATGTCCTTTGTAAATGGTATTTTACAATTCACTTTCATCATCTCCTAAAAAATTGTATGTTTTAAGAGAGATTATATGCATACTAGTTCCAATACTCTGTATAATTTCCATCATTTTGATAAAAATTATCCATATCAATATGCCAATAAAAGTTATTTGGTAAACTTTTGCTAGAATAAGCCCTAGCTACTACTCCGTAAGCATAGTTTCCCCAAAGACTTTCAGCAACAAAATATTTATCTCCTTTTATGCCAATTAAAATTGCTATATGCCCACCGTTTGAACTACTACCACTTAGTAAATCGCCTACTTTTAATTCTTCGTTTTTCATAGATGTTGTAAGTCTTTTTTTCTCGCCTAGATCCGTCATGTCCGTTACGTTTGATATACCTGCGCCTATATCTCCTGGATTAAAGCCACCATTTAGAAGAACCCATGCTACAAAACCACTGCAATCAAAACCATTTTTTCTTTTTCCTTCACTTGGTACTGAATAAATATAACATCCCCATGGGTTTGGTCCATACATGCTTTTAACAATATTGGAAGTTCTAGAAGAATGTAAGTACAATCCTTCATGATAATATCTTCCTTCTCCATCGACATAAGTTGTATTGCCATAAGTAGTTAATCTGCCATTTTCAGAAAAATAACTTAAACGATAAGGAAATTCTAAAGTTATAAAGCGAGCTGCAGCAACGACACCAGCACGAGTTTTTTCTCCTGCTTCGGCAATTCTGCTCTTTAAAATTTCATCTAATAAATCGTTATCTTCTTTGGTATATAATCCACAAGTTAAAATGGTTTTATTTGGATCTGGTGTTTCAGGAGATTTAATTATTAAATCCGTTACAATTACTTCAACTTCTCCTACTCGGTCTTTGATACTTACTTCAATTATTGCTGTTCCTTCTGATTTACTTAAAACATTGCCAAAATCATCAACACTTGCAATGCTTGGATTATTACTTTTAAATATAAGCTTTTCATTATAATTACTGTCTGCTTTTAAAATATAACGAATCCTTTCTGTGTCATCAATTGCTAAATAAATTTTGGGGTTTAAAATGTGAAAATCTTCAATATTATAATATTTTTCTGGCTCAATGTTTGTATGGGTAGTAGGTACTTCTGTGATGCTTTCACTTTGATTATGAAAAACAAACACAGTTTCAAAAACTAAAACGGATACTAATAAAAAAATGACAAGAAAAAAGACAATTCTTTTCATATGCACACCTACTATGATACTTTAAGTATAACATAACCGATTTTGCATGTAAATATGTATCTAGCTAATTTTATTTTCATTAAATTTGGCTTTTTTTGTTACAATTCACAGCCATTTTAAAATTGCAATTCTCTTTATTTTAGGAGAAATTTAAGAATTATAATCTGATTAACTATTTTCGAAATTATGTAAAAATATTTATTCACAGTTGATTTTAGGTTATAACTTTCAGTTAAACACTTGTAAATACAGCAAAAATCAGCTGTGAATTGTAACGTTTTTTTCCCCATAAATTCATTCTTAGATTGACTTTTTTCATATAATATGTTAAAGTTTTTAAGTAAGAAATTTATGGAGGTGGCAAAATGGCTAAGAAAGTTACAACAAAGAAACCTTTAACAGGTAATAAAAGAAGTCATGCACTTAATGCAACTAAAATGAAACAAAAACCTAATATTCAAAAAAAGACTATTGATGGTACTAAAGTAAGAATCAGTGCTAGAGAAGCTAGAACTATGGAAAAATAACACATCGAATCAAGATGTGTTTTTATATTGTTGTTACTGAATTAAATTATTTTGAATTAGAAAATTATGAGCTACTTCTTCTGGTTGCATTTGTTCTTCATCTACTAAATAATTTAATTCTCTCATTACATTATCATTTAAATAGTTGCTTAGTTCTTCTAAAATAGGAATTACTTCTGGATAATTTTCAATCAGATTGTTATTTGCTACAGGAATGGCTTGATAAGGTAAGAAAAAGTTTCGGTCATCTTCTAAAACTACTAAATCATATTTTTTTAATAAGCCATCTGTTGAATATGCATCAATCACATCGCTTTCTTTGTTCATTAAAGCTAAATATCTAGGTGCACCATCTAAGGGAATTACATCTTTAAAAGAAATTGGATATGCTTTAGTAAGCCCAATCCAACAGTCATTTCTTTCCATAAATACTAAAGTTGGTGAAAAAACTAATTCATTTGATACAGCGCTTAAATCACTAATTGTTTTTAATTTGTATTTTTCTGCCGTTTCTTTTGTTACTGCTAGCGTATACGTGTTGTTAAAATTTAAGTCGTTTAGGATATTTAAATCATATTTTTCTTTCATTTCTCTTTTCGATACAAGATATACTTCTTCTACATTAGAATTTGGCTCTTTTTTTAGGACACTTCCATAGATTGTTCCGGTATAATCAATATATAAATCAATATCATTTTCTCTTATTGCTGATAAAACAATACTTGATGATCCAAGGGATAATTTTTGTTCTACTTCAATGTCAGTTCGATTTTCAATTAACTCGGTTACCATATAAGACAAAATTTCTTGTTCTGTAAAATCCATACTGCCAATCGTTATCGTTCGTTCATTTTTTTCCTTAAAAAAAATTGGAAATATTAATAATACTACTAATAAAATACCTACTATTATTAAAATGACTTTTTGAGTTTTTTCTCTTTTAAAAAAACTTTTTTCCGTTTTATCTTTACTATATTTTGGAGTTACTAAATTTTCAATAATTCCTAAAATGTAATCAATAAATAAAGCTAATAAGCAAGCAGGGATGGCTCCTGATAAAATTTGATAATTATTAATCGAGCGAATACCTGCATACACTAAATATCCTAAGCCACCTGCTCCACAAAAAGCTGCTAGAGTCATTAACCCTACGGCGGTAACTGCTGATATACGAATTCCACTCATGATTACTGGTAGGGCTAAAGGAATTTGTACTTTAATTAAAATTTGCCATTTTGTTAGGCCAATTCCTGTTGCAGCTTCAATCATTTGGGAACTAATATTGGTTATACCGGTATAAGTATTTTTAATAATTGGTAATAAAGAATATAATACTACCATTAATATAGCTGGAGTCGTGCCAATTCCTAAAAAAGGAATCGTGAAACCAAGTAGGGCCATTGATGGAATTGCTTGCATGATGTTGGCAAAAGCTAGAACTGGTTTCCCTAATTTTTTTATATAACATATCAATATGCCAATGGGGATGCCAATTAAAATAGCAATTAAAACAGATAAAGAAGTGAGTTTGATGTGTTCTATTAAAAGTTCAATAATTTGGGAAGAATTATTTAATACATAGGAAATAAAATTCATTATTCTTCACCCTCTTTCAAAAATTGCTTACTCATATAAGTTAATAGAGTGCTTCTTGTTATTAAACCTTTTAATTTTCCATTTTTATCTGTTACGGGCATGGTTGTGATTTTTTGTTCGTTAATTAGCTCAACCAAATCAATAATGGAGTCTTCTGGGTAAGTCACTAAAAAATCTTTATCCATAAATTCTTCTGCTAATTTGTTATAATCTTTGATATTTACTAAACTATCCGCATATAAAATTCCTAATAAAATATTGTTTTCATCTACTACCATAAGCGTATCTACTTTCATCATACGCATTTTATTTAAGCAATAAAAGATAGAATACAGTGGACTACAAGTTATGGGATGATTAATCATAATGTCTTCTACTTTAATTAATTTTGGAGATGACCAAATTCTTTTAGGGCCAACAAATTCTTTTACATAATCATTAGCTGGAGATTTTAAAATTGCCTCTGGTGTGTCATATTGAGCAATGTGTCCTTTTTCTAAGATTACTATTTTATCTGCTAATTTTATTGCTTCATCCATATCATGAGTTACAAAGACAATTGTTTTTTTCTCTTTGTGTTGAATTTTTATTAATTCGTCTTGCAGAGATAATCTAGTAACAGGGTCTAAAGCACTAAAAGGTTCATCCATTAATATAATATCAGGATTGGTTGCAAATGCTCTGGCAATCCCTATTCTTTGTTGCTCTCCTCCACTTAATTCGCTTGGATATCTATTTAAATATTCATTTGGATTTAAATCTATCATATCCATTAATTCTAATGTTTTTTTCTTTATTTTTTGAAGAGGTTCTTTTTCTAATTTTGGAATAATTTCGATATTTTCTTCAATGGTCATATGAGGAAATAAGCCAGTTTGTTGAATTACATAACCTATACTTCTTCTTAATTTAATAGGATCTTCTTTAAGTATATTTTTGCCATTAATGGTGATGATTCCTTTCGTTGGCTCATTTAAACGGTTAATCATTTTTAAAAGTGTTGTTTTTCCACATCCACTTTCGCCAATTAAACAGGTTATTTTATTTTTTTCTATCTCAAAATTGATATTACTTAAGATATATTCACCACCATATGATTTTGATACATTTTTAAAATTAATCATTATTTGTCTATCCTTTCTTTAAAAACTAAAATAAGATTTATTTTTATCTAAGGTTATTCCTTTTAATTTGATCATTTCATCAAGACTTACAAAAGCATATTCATCTTTTAATTCTTCCATAGCAAGCAAGGCACCATCTATAGAAGTACCATAAATATCATGAAGTAAGATAATTGCTCCATCATGAGCATGTTTGACAATATTATCTTTTATTTTTTCAGCATCTTTATAACGCCAATCTTCCGTATCAATATCCCATAAAATAGAATACATGTTGCTTAATTCTCTTATGTGTTCGTTGGTATTTCCGTATGGAGCTCGTAAATACTTAGGGGTTATTCCTAGTATTTTTTCTACCCTATCATTCGTATCATTGATCTCTTTCATTATTTCATAATCACCTAATTTAAATAAATTTAGATGACTATAAGTATGACTTCCAATCGTATTTCCCATTTCATAAGCCCTTTTTAAAGAGTTTTGATACGTATTTACTCTGCTTCCTAGAACAAAGAAGGTAACTCTCGCATTATATTTATCTAGATTATCTAATAATTTATTGGTTGGACCATCACTTGGACCATCATCAAAAGTAAAAGCTAAAAGTTTTTTACCTTCAAATTCACTTAAATCTCTTTTTGTAGGAGAATTTACATCCACTGGTTCACTTTTTATGCTTAAATATTCTTCTTTCACAATTCCTGCTAATTCCTCTTCCGGTATGATAATGCTAACTTCCCCATCTGAATATGGTCCTACTTGATAATAAGTAAAATGTAACTCTAAGCCATCCTTCGTTAAATTAAAATGTGAGTAATTTTCTAATTTAGCACTTGTTCCTTCTTTAATCCATTCTTCATCATATTCTTTTTCATTATCTTTATAATTTTCTATAGTGTAATAGTATGCTAGATTGGCTAAATCCTCTAATTTTCCTTCTTCTAAGAAGTTTTCTATTGTTATTTCCTCACCTGTTTCTGGATTAAAATAATAAGACTTTTCCTCTTTGTTGTAATGAGCTCCACCCATATAAGAATAAACATTTACATGCAGAGCATTATAATCAAATAACTCATCTAAAGTATAAGTTATTGATAAATCACATTTGGTTTCTGTCACTTCTTTTAATTTTTTGGCATCTGCTAGAAATTCTTCTTTTTTATTTGTGATATATTCTGTTGCTTGTTCTGCTACTACTTTGTTTTCTATTTCTGGATAATCTATTTTTAAAGTGTAATTGTCTTCTTCCCTTATTTCATGTACTTCAAATTCAATGGTTTTATCTTTATGATAAAATGTTAATGTACACAAAAGAATCCCAATTAATAAAACACCAAAAATCATTTTAGCGGTATTTGTTAATTTTATTTTTTTCTTTTTACTTCTTTTCATACTGCACCTCGAAACCATTATACTATAAAAGCACTAGAAAAAGGAAAATGCTTGTTATACTTGACAGATACTAGACTCAAATTCTTTAATTTAAACTGAATATTTTCTTTTTTTATGACTATGATAATATTAGGTGATTGATATGACTTTGAAAAAATGGAAAATCATTAGTGTTGTAGGTATCTTTTTAATTAGTGCACTCCTTCATTTTATTTATAATTGGTTCCCTAATTTTTTTACCAGTTTGTTTTTTCCAGTAAATGAAAGTATTTGGGAGCATAATAAAATTATCGTTGGTTCTTTTTTCATATGGGCAATCATTGAAAAACTTTATTATAAAAAAAGAAAAAATGTGATATTTAGTGAAGCGGTATCTTCTATTTTTTGTGCTTTTCTTGTCATGATTATTTTTACTCCAGTTTATTTATATATTTTAAAAACACAAGATAATATGATTGTCACTTTTGCTATTTTTATCTTATCTATTATTATTAGTCAAATTCTTTCTTATAAGTTACTTCAAAAAGATTACAATCCTAGATTAGAAGAAGCTGGTGTTATTCTTTTTGTGGTCTTCTTCTTAATTAATATTATTTTTACTTACTATCCTCCTAAAGTAGCTTAGTTCTATGATTTTACGAATGAAATTTATGGCTTAAAGTGAATGAATGATTTAGGGAATTTAAAATTTGTTTCTTGTTCATTCATTCCTTATTAATTTTTTTAAATATTATATTTTTCATTTCTGCTGTAAACTTTGGTTTAAATTGTTCTAAATAATCAATAATAATATTAACACTAGAAATTATACCTTCATTATTTATATCTTTTAAATATTTATAAATTCCTTTTTTTGTGTTTACTCGTTCAATATAAAACGCAAGAAGATTTTTTTCTCCTACTTTTTCTTTAGCAGCTGAAACAATAGATAACAGATTTTCTCTCGTAGCATCATATCTTGGCTTATATCCATTACACCTAGAAAACATAATTAAAGTACAGCCTATAAATATTCTTGCTGCTATTTTATCAACAAATGTTTTGTATGCAAATTCGATTAAAGGATTTATATCATTATTTTCATAGCTATCATATAATTCCATTAAGATGCGATTAATCATTTTTTACTCCTTTCTAGTAATTTGATTCATAATCTTTTTCTCTAAATTTTTAATATATTGATTTAATTCTCTTTTTTTATAAACATAAACATAGGATGGATGAGTTTCACAAATTAATATATTTTGATATTTTTTTATCTTTTTTAATTCCTTATTTACTATATTTCCTAACCCAACTATACAATCTGGTTTTATATTTTCTAGTTGTTCATTTAAATAGTTTATTGATTCTGCTATTTCTTCTTTGGTTGGATATCTTAATTTCCCAGATTCATTTAGTGGAGCATATGGTACAAGATTTATTTTAAAGCACTTGCAATCTAAATGGTTAATCACTTCATTTATAATTTTACCACTGTTTGTTGTTTTATCAAATGGTTCTTTATCTTTTTTATTTGATAATCCTATAAATACAACTTTTTTCAATTTTCACCTTCTATTTTATCTATTAACGCTTGACAAATTTCATTATCTCCTATTTTTGTTATAGAAAATGTTTTATAACCTATTCTGTTTATGCTTGTCCCACAATGATAAATAATATTTTTATCTAATATAAAATATCGGTCATGGAACATATCATCAAATTTTACAGTGAGATTATTATATTCAGCATTATATCTTTCTATGTCTTGCGCACTTAATAATTTATTTGGTTTCGTTATTAGAGTAATTTTTAATTTTAATCTTTTTATAATATCTAATATCGTTACATCAGCATACCCATCAATAATAATTAATTCTTTTTTAGCTTCTCTGAAAATGGCATGAATTTTGGAATAAGCATCATAAATTTGGCCATCAAAATATATTTCACTTGTTTTTTTCTTTTCTTCAAGCTTTTGGAATGACTCTTCTAATTTTTTTATTTTATCACAATTTTCAAAGACTAAATCATTAATATATTTTTGCTCTAATAAATTATTAGAAATATATTTTCTCATAGCAACAAAAGCATCCATTATTTTAATGCTTATTTCTTCCGCTACGTCGGTTCTAAGTACCGTTGCAAGCATGGCAACTCCTTGTTCTGTAAAAGCATATGGAAGAGCTCTAGACATATTATTTTTCTTTGCGGTTTCAACTTGAAACCGCAAATGATAATATTCTTCTTCCGTTAGTTGAAACATAAATCTTTCAGGAAATCTATTTATATGTCTTTTTACAGCTAGATTAATAGACTTTGTTCCGTTTTTACATTCATAAAGTCTAGCAAGATCACTATCTAACATAACTTGTTTTCCCCTTATTTCATAAATTAGATTTTCGATGTTTTCTTCTTTTTTTAAAATAATTCCATTCATATTTACCCCCTAGATTTTCATAATTTCATTATATCAATAATACTTATGTTCGTCAATTACTTTATTGTATAAATGCTTAAAAAAATATCAAACTATAAAATGGTGATTGAAATGAAAGAAAAACAGAAGCTTATTATTTGGAAAAGTATTAGTATTCCTGTTATTTTTTTACTTGGCATTTTCATTTATTATGTATATTCTTGGTTTCCATGTTTTTTTACATCACTTATTTTTCCGATTAACAATCATATCTTCCAGTTTAATAAAGTGATTCTTCTTTCATTTTTGATTTGGTCTGTTTTTGAAAAGATTACGATAAGAAAAAAGCATGATCTAAATACTTGTACAAGTGGACTTATTGCTTCCCTTTCTTGTTCTTTCTTTTTCATGCTTTTTTATATACCAATTTATGTTTTTATTTTTCACTATTATACTAATCTATTTGCCATCTTTGCTACATATTTTATTGGAATTATTATTAGTGTTGCTTTAAATTATCATTTACTTCAAAGAAAATATAATTCTGAATTAGAAAAGAAAATCATTTTGGGATGGTTTTTCGTTATCATTTTTAATGCTATTCTTACCTTTTATCATCCTGACTACTTTATTTTTTAGTTTGTTCTAGTTTTAATAAATATTCTTTTTTATCTAATCCCCCAGCATATCCTGTTAAATTTCCATTTTTTCCTATTACTCTATGACAAGGAATTATAATTAAAATAGGATTTTTGGCAATAGCATTTCCTACTGCTTGATAAGACATGGAGGATTTTTTAATTTTTTTTAAAAGCAATTTGGTTATTTCTTGGTAAGTTGTCGTTGTACCATAAGGAACACTCAAAAGAATATCCCATACTTCTTTTTGAAATGAAGTACCGATTGGGTTTAAGGGAAGATTCTTGATACTGGGATTTTTCCCTTTAAAATACTCATTTAACCAATGTTTTGCTTTTAAAATTGTTGGTTCTTTCTCATTTTCTATTGTTTCTTCTTTTAGTGTTTTCCGTAGTTCTTTTTTTTCGCTAAACCATATACCTATAATTTGATTGTTCTTGCTCTCAATCGTGATGTCTCCTATTAAAGAGTGTAAATGTCCGATATAAATCATATCTTGCTCTTTCTTATTAAAACACAGAATGTTTCTAAGTGATAAGTAAAGCTAAACATGTCTAATATTTTTAAACTCATTAATTCATAATCTTTTTCTAATTCTTTTAAATCTCTTATTAAAGTATTAGGATTACATGATACATAAATGATTTTGTTTGGTAATTTTTTTAGAATGAAATCTTTGCTATTTTTATCAATTCCTTTTCTAGGTGGATCGATTATTAAAGTATCAAAATTAAAATTTATTTTACTGATTGTTTTCGATACATCACCAAGCATAAATTTAATATTCTCTACTTTGTTTAATTTTGCATTTGTTATTCCATTTAAAACCGCATTTTTGATGATTTCAATGCTATAAACTTTTGATGCCTTTTTAGATGCAACGATTCCTAGGGTACCTACACCACTATACAAGTCAAGAACCGTACTATCTTGAGAAATATTTTCTCTTATAAGATTAAATAATTTTTCGTTTATATTTTGATTAACTTGAAAGAAAGAATTGTAAGATACTTTAAATAAATAGCCACCTACCCTTTCATAAAAGAAATCATTTCCATAAATAGGAATATCATTATAAATAATTCCTACTAATTTTATTTTTTCTTTTAGTCTCTCTAATTCTATGTTGTATTCTTTTTGGTTAGTTTCTATAATTAATAAGATTTCATCATTATAATTGGAGCGAATGGTTAGTTTCGCATTTTCTAAATTTAGTAATTTATAATTTTTGATTACTTCATTGATAGATGGTTTGGCTATTATACATTCTTTAATTTCTATTAGAGAATGGGTTTTTTCTATATAATAACCAATTTTACTGTTTTCTATTTTTAAGCTTATTTTATTACGATAAAAAGTTTGTTCATCACTTTCCACCACTTCAATTTCTTCATTATAATTTACTTTGTTTTTTTGAAGTAAACCTTTTATTTTTTCTTTTTTAAAATTTATGGTATCTTCATAATTTATATGTAATAAATTACAGCCTCCACATTCTTTAAAATACGGGCAAATACTTTTTCGCCTTTTGGGACTTTTCTTTAAATAGTTGATGACAATTCCTTCACTATAACTTTTTTTATCATTTATTATTTTTATTTCTACTTCTTCTTTTGGTAAAGCATTTTCAACAAATATTACTTTACTATTTATATGAGCAATTCCTCTTCCATAATCATCTAAAGATTCAATTGTTACTTTTTCTTGCACTTTCATCACTTCCTTTTTTATTATAGCATACGGTTTATGATTTGTTATACTTTTTTATT
>CALVQS010000019.1 GCA_944358165.1 uncultured Bacilli bacterium
CTAATTATATCATAAAAATGTAAAAAATAAAGTTCTTTTTTAAAAATATTTAAAAAAATGTCAAGATGTGTTATGATATTAATGGTGAATAGTGTGAAAAAAATATTAATTAGCATTCAAAATAATACAATTATTTTTTCCTATAAAACAAATAACAGCTCTATTTCCCCTGATTTAATTAATACCAATATAATCAGCAATAATGAGCTTATTTTTAGTGATATCTATATAAAAGAAAATAGCAAAATCTTATCTTCTTTTATTAAAGAGTTATCCATCCAATATAATGTTCATAAAGTAGTTATAAGTAAAATGGAACTAGCCCCTCTTACCTTAAACTTACTAAAAAAAGCAACATTAATCACGGACTTAGAAATAAAAGAAGACGAATCTTTAACTTATGAAATATGTGAACTTCTAATTAATATGCACACCATCAAAAATATAACTTGTTATACCTTGCAACCTTTCATGATAGAGCTACTAGACAAAAATGGCATAACTTGTTCATCTCGTTGTGAAATTCTTTATTTAAGTAATTTCATGGAAAAAAACAATTTACTTCGTTATTCCAATATTTATTATAAAACCAACATAAGAATTACTTTTCCCCTATCTTTAGAAGACTTAAAAGATTTAGAAGATTTCTTAAAAATAAACAAATATTTAAAAGTAATTCACGTAAACCGACTTATTAATAACGAACTAGAAAACCTCGTCAATATTTTAATTAAACATAATCGCAGTAATCTAAAAATTGTTATCCATGAAAACATAACCGATGAAAAAATTGCAGAATACTTAAAAA
Source organism: uncultured Bacilli bacterium (assembly GCA_944358165.1). GTDB lineage: Bacteria > Bacillota_I > Bacilli_A > RF39 > UBA660 > Caccenecus. The sequence goes on from CALVQS010000019.1 coordinate 809, forward strand.
ACAAAAACAAAACATACAAAAAGAAATACAAAATTTATTTATCACTCGAATACAGCAAAGAATATTTAGATAAAAACATTTTCAAACAAGCAATTACAAATACATTAAAAGTATGTGGTCTAATCGTTTGTAGTCTTGTAATTTTAGTAGTAACTTACATAGGTGTATCAAACTATGTTGCTCTAAAACAAGTAAATGCCATTAAAGATGATTTAGCCGAAGTAATTGAAGTGACAGATCCAACCGAAATAATTGAACAAAAAAATGAAGAAAATTTAGAAAAGGCAGAAGAAGAAGAAACACCAATTGAAGAAATCAAAATGATTACTAATAACGAACTTGCAAGCTTACTTACGGTAAATGAAGATGTTGTTGGAAAACTAGTTGTAAATAACACAAATGTAGATTACCCAGTAGTTCAAGCGAGTGATAATGACTATTATTTAACTCATAATATTAACAAAGAAAAAAATGCTAATGGTTGGATTTATCTCGATTTTCGAAATGATGCAATGAACCTAGATAAAAACAATATCATTTATGGCCATAATATGTATTATAGTGGTGTTATGTTTGGAACTTTATATAAAACTTATAATTCAAACTGGTATACCAATCCGGAAAACCAAATTATTACATATGACACTTTATATGAAGATATGAAATTCCAAATTTTCTCAATCTATAAAGTACCAGAAACAAATGATTATCTAAAAGTTTTCTTTGATGGGGATGAAGACTTCTTAGAATTTATTGATATGATCACTAAAAGAAGCATTTATGATTTTAATGTTCCAATTGATGCCGATGATAAAATTATTAGTTTATCAACTTGTAGCAATAATGGAACCAAAAGACTTGTAATACATGCTGTTTTAATAGATGAATAAAGGACCAACCTAATTACGTTGATCCTTCTTTTTTTTCATATACCTTTTTGCAATATTAACCGAAGTAGAAATACCTGAGAGCTCATAAAGTTCATCCATCATTTTTAAAAGTTCCTCTTCCTTTATAACCATTTCCCAAATAATTTGCTGATTGACAAACTCTTTAGAAACCCATTCCCCTTTCTTTTTATTAAAGTGTTTCAAAGGAATATTTCTACCAGTAATATAAAAACGAATAGCATCTCCATCAAATTGAGTTTGATTATGAACAAGTGCATTTCGCAGATTCCAAAACAAACGTTTATCATTTTTATTTTCAACTGCATCTTCAAGCAAATGTTCATAATGATGCATTAAACCAGCTAAGTAACGTTGATATTCACCTAGAGCATGATAATCTCTTGCTTCTTTAAGAGCCCTTTTTATAACACGTACATAATCTTTATAAACATTTTTAGCATGCACGAAATGCATATCAAACGAATATTTTTCACTTAAAAGTTGTTTTAAAGCAAAATCTTGGTCACTTCGTGCATAAATTCCCGAAAATAAAATATTAGCATACACTTTCACAAAAAAATCTTTTGCATCCCTCAAAATATATAAATGATCAATATCAAAAACACCTTGCTCAATCAAATTTAATGCTTCAAAAAATATTTAAAACCATTATAGAATTATAGGCATAAACATCTTCCATTTTTAATCGATTAATCAAATATTGCAATTTTCCTTGAAAACTCAAATCTTCAAATCCAGGTTGTTTTATCCACTGATCTAAAACCGAATTAGAAACGAGTTCTAAATGAACATACCCTCCAAAATAATTTTCAATATCCCGAAATATTCGCTGTAAATAAGAAGAAGGATTTAAAAAGAAATTTTTAGAATTAATTCTTGTTTGCCCAAGCTTATATTTAACGGCATTAAATAGCAAATCAAACGTAAATTGATTACTCTGAATTCCAGTATCTCTAAAATGATTGGCGAGAGCTTTCTTATTACTTGTAAGTAAAGTAACTCGATATAAATGAATAAGTCCTAAATCCCAAGATTTATAAAAATCTTCTTCTTCTGGTAACATCAAAGAAAAGATAGCAACATCACTCATTCCTTTTTGAAATATATTTTTGGTATTAGCAATCGTTGATAAAACCAATTTTTCTAACCAAGCAAAATCGAAATAAGTATTTGCCTCATCATCTAAAAAAATCAAACCGTTTTCATATCGAAAACTTTTATGAGAAATTTTATCACGAATATACTTAAATTGTTCCTTAAAAGAAAGCATCGACTTCGAATGATACCCTACCCCATAATCCAAAACACCCTTAGGTGTTTCGATTTTCTTCATTAAAAACAAATCTTCAAAAATAAAATCTGGTACATTTTCCCACAAATCATCCATATTATTACTAAAAAGTGTAATTAAACACCATAATTTTATTTCTTTTTCATAATCTTTAATAACTTCAAAATAAACGTCGTTTGCCTTCTCTGCATACTTAATAAAATATCTTAATCCTAAACAAGCTTTAGAAATCCCCTGATTCATTATATTACCCCCTATTATTTTTTAAAAGCTTCTAAATAATTAATTTTTACTCCCTGTGCCTGAAACTTCTTTTCATATTCTGTATAAACATTTGGTAAACCACTTTGATGTAAATCAAAACTAACGCACAAAAACTCATAACCAAATTTACTTAAACTAACAATCGAACTAGCGAATAGTCCCAAATTATCTGTTTTCATAAAAATTCTTTTTTCACTCTTAAATATTTGTTCATAAATATTTAAAAATACTTCACTTGTAAGTCTTCGCTCTTTTGTTCTTTCTTTAGGCCAAGGATCAGAAAAATTAAGATAAATTACCTCAATTTCTTTATCAAATACATCTCCCAAATAAAGAGCATCCATATTTATAATTTTAAGATTATCCAAAGCAAGCGGATACTTCTTAATTGCCCGTGCTAAAACATTACTATATTTTTCAATTCCAATAAAATTAACATCTGGGTATTTTTTAGCCATTTCATAAATAAAATCCCCTTTTCCCATACCAATTTCGATATGAATCGGATGATTATTTTGAAAAACATTTTTCCACAATCCCTTATATTCTGAAGGATTTTTAATTAAATAAGAACAATTTTCCAATAATTCTTCTTTATCTTTTAAATTTCTAAGTCTCATAATATCACTACTTTCTAAATAAAACATATAATAAATTGAAAGGACAAGTGTATATGAAAAAGGATCGAAATGCATTTTTTGGAGAGTCTTATTTTAATCAGACAAACATTCCAACCCCAAACATGAACATACCAAATCAAGGCCCTTATACAACCCAAGCAAACTCTAGTTTTTATGCTGGACCAGCCCTACCTATGAATTATAACACACCAAATAACATAAATGCAAATATGATGCCTTCTCAAAATTATGATGTAAGTGAAATTGAATCACGCTTATCAAAACTAGAAAGGCAAATGAATCGTCTAGATGCTAGAGTATCCAAACTAGAATCATCATCTATTTATCCAACCGAAGAAATAGATACAACTACCAATATGTATATGGTCTAATTAGACCTCTTTTTTTATTTTAAAAATTTTATTCTTAAACTTTTGCAAATAATTTTTACCTAAAATATCATCCATTAATCCCATTTTATGAGAAACGATAAAATAAGATAAAGCTCCAACTACTGCAATGACAGCAATATACATCACACAAGCAAAACGACTATCATAATTTACAGGAATAAAGAATTTCATCAAGACAACCACAACAATCATAACAATAAGAGGAACCAGAATTTTAAGTAAAGTATTTTTAGTATCAGCATATTGGAAATGAAATGCTTTTCTTAAATAAACCATAGCAATAAGAACAGTAACACTAAAACCAACTACTGTAGCAAGGGTTGCTCCCCAATAAGCAGGAAGACCTATCACATCAAATAAAAGCATAAATGGAACATCTAAAATGGCATTGAGTAAAATTCCACTAATAGAACTAATATAAACCCATTTAAACTTATTCATACTTTGTAAAGTATGATTACAAACCGTATATAAATTAGAAAACAATGGTGCAAAAATAGCAACCGCTAAAATACTAGTTCCTAAAGAATTATATCCATAAAATACGGTCCAAATACTAGAAGCAAGTAAACTAATACCAACACACATGGGTAAACTAATAAACAAAATAATTTGCAAAGATTTATTAAATTTATGATTAACTTCATCATATTTCTTTAAAGTATAAGCTTCCACCATATTAGGAATTAAACTAGCAGACAAACCAAGTACAACACTAGTAATGACAATACTAATCTTTGGTGCCCAAGTAGAAACTCCAGATGCAATAAACTCTACATCAGCTGCATCCCATTCAAGATAGTTCATAGTTCTTAAAACCAATATCATATCTACATTATTATAAATTGTAAAAGCAATGCTTACAATAACTATGGGAATCGCATACTTAATAATTCTTTTAATAATTTCCCGATTGGTAATTTCATCTCTTACTTCAAATTTTTCATCCAAAGCAAGTTCTTTTTTATTATGTTTTAATTTTCCATAAACATAAATAAGTGCACACAATCCCCCAATAAAAGCTCCAAACACAGCAACACCAACCGCTGTAGTTAAATCTAAATGAAGCCACTTTAGAGCAATATAACTACCACAAATAATCACAATTACTCGAGCAAGTTGTTCAATTACTTGAGATACACTAGAAACAGATATAATATTATGCCCTTGGAAAAATCCTCTACTAACACTCAAAAAAGGAAAAACAAGTAAAGCAAAAGAAACGCAGCGTATGACAAAAGTAACATCTTCAATTGTATTTCCACCTGTTAAATCACCAATAATAAGATGAGCAATTTGTGGTGCAAAAATAAATAAAATCAAAAAAGCAAGAACAGCAATAACACTGAGCAATCTTTTACCAATTTTAAAAGCTCGAATCTTTGCTTCTTGTCGATTTAAAGTATTAAATTCATTTATAATCTTACTAACAGCATTGGGAATACCAGCTGTAGCAATCTCCAAAAAAAGCCCATAAATATTATAAGCATAAGCATACAAAGCTGCTCCAGCTGAAGTTACAATCGCATAAAAAGGAATAACATAAAACATTCCCAGTATTTTTACAATAACAATACAAATGGTTGCAATAATCGTTCCCTCAATAAATGAATTTTTTTTCAACTTCAAACACTCCTAACTTGTATATATAATCATAGCTGTAAAACAATAAATCTGTTCTTCACCAAACATAGAAATCGCTGTACTAAATTTAATATCAATAACTTCGCCAGTCATTTCACTTAAAAACTTATTTACTTGTTCCTCTAAATCCTTCTCATGAGATTCATCAAACAATTTTACTTTCATGCTATCACCCTATTTAATATAGCACAATTCTTTTTATTTTATTGTCGAATTAAAGAGTTTGATAAATTCTTCTAATACTTCTACCTTATTTTCCATACGGGTATTTTTATAAAGATCAATATGCACCGTATACACCTCATCACTTCTTTTATCGTAGATACAAAGATCGACACTTTTTTCTTCATCTAAATTACTGGTAAGACGACCGGTAATACCAACGCCAAGATCACTATCAGCATACCAACTAATAACTTTGGCCATCTCTACTGCAACTTCTTTACTATAAACTGTATAAGTATCGATCACTTCTTTAGAAACACCCATTTTAATTTTATATTCCGTACTATAAGTAACAGCTCCAAACTTAAAAATAGTGCTTGCATCAGGAACATCAGTAATAGAACTTGCAAGTAACCCTCCTGTACAAGACTCCATCGTAGCAATACTAATATGATTCTTTATTAAATAATGAACAATTTCTTTTAACACTTAAATCGACCTCTCCCCAATATTTTAACACAAAAAAAAAGAAGTGTACAGAAATCGCTTCTCTTATTTTACAGTTATAATACTTATCCAGTAATCCCTTTTACATCAATAATTTTATATCTTTTAATAACTTCATAACAGAGGCTACCATCACGAATCGTATAAACTCTCTCTTCTAAATTACCATAATTGGTATTTACATCTTCCTCGTCTTCTTCCTCTTCTTCAGAAACTTCATTTAAAACTGGTACTAAATAATAAATTTTATTATCTTCAATTTTAATATCAATATAACAATTTGATGGAGTAGAACAAGCATTAAAACTATCGGTATACCAAGGATATTCCTCACCTTCCAAAGTATAATTCGTATATGTAGACATAATTGTCATTCCACGTGTATCAGTACTACCAGCATAATCAACCAAATCATTAGCAACAAATTCCAAATTTTCATTTAAAATATAAAGCTTATCTTCTTCTAAAGAAGCTTCTGGATAAATATTAGTATAAATAAGCAAATAACTTTCGCCTCCAATCCCTTTAAGAAACGAAAAATTATTTTCATTAAAACTACTATCAATCATATTTTCATCATATAACGTAGCTTCTTCTTCATAATTCTCATAATAAGCATACAAAGTAGCTCCATTATAATCACCAGTTAAAGATTGTTCTTTTAAGCTTGTATTATCTCGATATAAAAACTCAATTTGTAATTCTCTTTCTTTTCCATTAATCATAATTTGATAAGTTTGTACAAAAGAATCTTCTATTTTCTCGGTATCTACTAATTTTACAGAATCATCCGAATTTACTTCAATACTATTTTGATTAAGTTCGACATTTTCTGTATCATCATCTTTTGCTTCGTTAGAAAAATCATGAGTAGATGCATAAAAAATACCAAAACCTATCACTCCAAAAGAAAATAATACTACTATAACAATTAATACTTTTTTCATATTCATACCTCTACTCTATTTAAACACAAACATCCCCAGTTTTCAATCATAATTAAATTAGTTTACACAAAAAAAGCATACCGAAGTACACTTTAATATCCATAAGGACCTGGAACATAACCACCATAAGAATAATAAGTATAAGGAGCTGGATAAGGTGGTCTTGGCCCCGGACCATAAATAGGCCCTTGTGGAGCAACATTATAAATTGGTCTAGGTCTAGTAAGACCTACTGCTGCTCCCCCAATCAAAGCACCTGTTAAAAATGGAAAAATAAAACGATCTTGGCCTCCGTTTGGACGTGGTGGTCGAACACGATAAACATTATTATAATTCATAAAAACCCACTCTTTCTAACTTATTATATGTAAAGCAAAAAAAAGAAACAGGACACTTGCCTATTTCTGAACCATTCCTAAATAATAGTTTTTCTTACCTCTTTTAATAATCATAACTTTATTTTCAATTGTATCCTTATCATCAACGAAATAATCTAAATCTGTGATCTTTTTATTATTAATACTAATTGCTCCTGCTAAAACAAACTCTCTAGCTTCCCTTTTACTAGAAACAATTTTACTATCAACAAGTAATTGAGTAATCGTTTTACCAAGCACGACCTCCACACTAGGAACTCCTTTTAAAGAAGAAATAACTTCATCACTTGTTAAGCTTGTAACAGCCTCACTAAATAAAGCTTCACTAATTCTTACTGCTTTTTCATATTCCTCATGTCCATGTAAGAAAGTAATAACTTCTTCTGCTAATTTTTTATGAGCAACTCGAAATTCTGGTTTTTCATTATGGATTTTCTCAATCTCTTCGATTTCTTCTTTAGACAAGAAAGTTAATTTTTTAAGATAATCAATGACCATTTCATCTTCGGTATTAATAAAGAATTGATACATTTCATAACTACTTGTCTTATTAATATCAAGCCATATTGCATTTCCTTCACTCTTACCAAATTTAGTACCATCTTTTTTCGTAATTAAAGGCATTGTAAAGCCATAAACTTCCTTACCAGTTTTCTTACGAATCAAATCAATTCCTGCAGTAATATTACCCCATTGATCTTGTCCAGCTACTTGCATCGTAACACCCTTATTTTCATATAACCATAAAAAGTCTAAGGATTGCATAATCATATAAGAAAACTCTGTATAAGTAATACCAGCATCTAATCTTCTTTTAATAATATCTTTATCTAACATATAATTAATACTAAAATATTTTCCATAATCTCTTAAATAATCAATAAAGTTAATATCTTTACTCCAATCCCAGTTATTGACAATTTCAAAGCCAAATATTTTCTTAACTTGATTCGTTAAAGCTTCTACATTCTTTTGTACTTCTTCTTTAGTAATCATTGCTCTTTCTGCTGTTGGTTTAGGATCTCCAATTTGACCAGTAGCTCCTCCAATAAGCAAAATCGGATGATGTCCAGCTTTTTTTAGACGACTAGCAATTAAAAAGGAAGAAAAATGTCCAATATGTAGGGAATCCCCCGTAGGATCGGTACCAATATAAAAAGTAACTCCACCCTTATTTAATAATTCTTCTATTTTCGGACTAGAAACATCCTTTAAAAGTCCTCTCCATTTTAAATCTTCATATAATGTCATATTAAACCTCCACAAAATTTCCTTCCTTCATTATAACGGTTTCTTCCCCATTTTGCAATACTGCTTTAATCTCTAAATCACTAGTTCCCACAAAAAAATCAACATGTTCTTGTGAAAAATTAAGCCCTAATTCTTGCAACTCTTCTTTTGTTTTTTTAAGCCCATCTAAAATACACTCCCCAAAAGACTGACCAATTGCAAAGTGACAACTAGCATTTTCATCATACAAAGTATTTTTAAATAAAACATTAGTAAGGGAAATCGGACTATTATAATCGACAAGGGCAACTTCTCCTAAATAATGAGAACCTTCATCTGTTTCAATAATTCCTTTTAAAGTTTCATATCCTACCTCTGCTCCATATTGAACAATCTTACCATCTTGAAATTCCAACCAAAAATTTTCAATAATAGAACCATTATGTAAAAGTGGCTTTGAAGAATAAACTTTACCATTAACGCGAAACCGATCAGGTGATGTAAACACTTCTTCCGTTGGCATATTCACAATATTTCCATTTTCAGTATCTTCTAAAGCACTACAAAACAAATAATTTTTTGGTAACCCAATTTCTAAATCAGTCCCTAAAGAATTACGGTAGATTAAATGATCAATGTTCATCTCATTTAAATAATGAGCTCTCGCCTTTAATTTATTAAGTTTTTCCGTCCAAGCAAGAATCGGATTTTCTTCTTTAATTAAACAAATATCAAAAATAAGATTCCATAAACGTTCTTCATTTTCTTCTAAAAACAAATCTTTTGCCCATATTTTATTAGGTACTGCTGAAATATTCCATTTAATAAGTCCCTTTAATTGATATTCTTTATAAACAGAAATACTTTTTTGTTGATACCTGCTAACTTTACTTAACAAAGAAGCATCTACATCTTCATAAAAATGAGGTAAAGTAGAAGATAAACTTAAGAAAGCATAACCCTCTTTTGCCATATCATTATACATAGTGCGATCCATCATTGGATTACTGATAATCTCTTCATAACTCTTAGATAGATAAAGTTCTTTTTGTTTAAAAGGATCATTAATTAAAGTTTTAATATCCGTAATCCCCATTTTATTAGCTTCCTCTATAACCAAATGAATAAAATCTTCAATTAAGTTATATCCAATAATAAATAACTTATCCCCTTTTTTTAATTTCAAACATCCTTCAATCAAAAATCTTGCATATTTTCTTTTTAACTCATCCATTTTCCTCTTCCTCCTCTATAATAAAAAGGTTCACAAACTAGATATCATTCGTTTATGAACACAATTTTATTTTCTCAAATCAACTATCGATAATAACTATCTATAATTTCATAATCATCATACTTATAACTATTACTTGCTTTATCAGTTATACACTCACCTAAATCGGTATATTCTACATCAAAATAGAATGGAACAAAATAAATACTACTCTTAATATTACTTGCATAATAAGGTGTTACATTATTATAATTTTTTATTCTAACAGATAACCTAGCATACCAATCACCATTACTCTTATATGGTGCACCAACAGATGGAGTAAAATTACTAGACTTCAAAGAATAAGTACGAAGCATTGACCCACTAGTAATAGCAACACTAGCCGAATCATCTCCACCAGCCATATCAATTCCTTGATCATATCTATTATTATAAACTTTATTATACATACTAAGTGTTGTCAAATATCCAACATCCGTTACGACTAGATTTTTTACATTTCCTAAATCATAGAAATTAACTGTCCAAGAATAACTCCAAGTATCTTGATTTGCTGAAACATAACTACCTGAATAATAAGTTTTATTCTCTATTTTACAATAAGTATTATACTTAACTTCCTCTTTTTCCCATTTAGCTTCCAAAGTGATATCTTCATAAATTCTTGTATTAAAGCTAAACTTACGTCCATTTAAATACCATCCTAAGAAAGTATAGCCATTTCTTGTTGGATCATTAGGTTCTTGAGCTCTGTCTCCTTCTTCTACCGTCTGTGTTTTAACACTCGTTCCTCCATTACTATCAAATTTAACACGATAAGTTTCTTTACAACTTCCATCATCTACCCATTTTGCATATAAAGTCATATCTTTAGTAACTACCGTATTAAAATCATATTTCTTAGTCAAATTAGCATCTTGATACCAACCTGCAAATTGATAACAATCTCTAGTTGGATTACTAGGACGAGTAGCCTTTTCTCCTTCAATTACTTTTTGACTAGAAACATTTGAACCACCATTAGAATCAAAATCAACAATATAAACATCTTTATAATCCGTTTCTGTATCAACTTTCTTCCATTTTGCTACTAAAGTAATTTTTTCCGTAATTGGTGTATCAAAATCAAACTTTTCACCATTTAAATACCAACCCAAAAATTCATAACCAAATCTAGAAGTAGATTTATAAATTGCATATTCTCCATGTTTTACCGTTTGTGTTCTAACCGTTGTACCACCATTACTATCAAATATAACAGAATGATATACATTAGCTAAACAATTATCACTACAATTAGTACTATTACCATCCGTACAACAAGTATTTACATAGTTAATATTAATATTGGTTGTTTGTGTAACATTGATTGGACGTTCACTACTGCTATTGTTACTACTGCTATTATTGTTATAATTATTATTAGTAGTAGTAATTGGTCTAGTTGGTGTAATATCACGTGATACATCACTTTGAGAAGAATTAGAATCATTATTAGAAGTACTAGGATCAGCAATGACTACATTACAATCCGTACATACAACATCTGAAATAGAAGTAACAATATAATCAGATTTATTATTACAACTCAAATAAACACTCATTTCATATTCATTATCATAAGTTTTTGTTGCCTCAATATAACTATCGGTTGTATTACAACTATTTCCTTCTTCATCTAAAAACTCAACTAACAAATTTTTAGATAGCATCTCATCTAAAGAAATTTTTACCGAATCCCCAACTTCTTGAGGGAGATTGCTACCACTAAAATATTCAAAACCAGCCTCTTTCATTAAAGCAATATTATCAATATAAGTTTGTTGTATAAGCAGTGTATTATCTTTCTTAGGATAGAGCAAGCAAATAATAATAATAACAACTGCAATTAAAACCGTAATCCCCACAATTTTAAGCCAACTTATTTGATATTCTTTTTCCATTATAACCACCCTACTTTCTATATGCTAAGTATATCTTTAATAGAAGCAAATGTCAAGGTGAGAAAAGAAAAAAACTATTGCACTTGGCAATAGCTTGAAACCTACTTATCAGCTTTTAAAGTCTTTTTAGGTTCTTCTTTTAATTTTGCAGTAATAGACTCTAAGGTTTTAATCGTTGATTCTTTTACTTCTCTTGCAGCAGCCTCAACGACAGGAGTTCCTTTTTTAACTGCATAATTAACTAAATCATCAGCTTTTTTCTTAATCTTTTTTGCTCCCTCTTTTACTTTTTCTGCTACCGTTTCTTTATCAAGATTTTTTAAATCTTCTTTAATTTCTTTTACCTTTGCTTCTATCGTTGCTTTTACTTCTTCAACATCAATACTTTTTGCTTTTTCAATTAATTCATCCATCTTTTTCTTTAAATCTGCTCTAGTTTCTTTTCCACTTTTAGGAGCAAATAAAAGTCCTAAACCTAATCCAATACCGGCACCTAACAAAAATTTACCGATTCCACTTTTCTTACTCATCTTCTTCTTCCTCCTTTTTATTTTTCTTTTTCTTCAAAAACAATCTAGATGCAAGCGCTGATACTCCATCTACTACTTTATCGGTAATAGAAACAAGTTTATCAGCTGTAAAATCAACAATTTGGAATAATCCATTTAGTGATTCTACCTTTTCATTTACATCATCTACTACTTTTTCAACCTTGTTAATGGTAATAATTGACTTAATCCCTAATATAATACCCACAATTAATAAAATTATTAATAATATATAGATAATAATTGGTAAAAATGATAGCCAAAAATCCATTATTTATCCTCCTCTCCATTCTCATACATAGAATCAATCAAATCAAATAAATCATTTTCTAAAGTATCATCTTCAACATCTTCTGTTTTTTTAACTTCTTCTTTCTTAGGTAATTCTTCTACATCAAAAGAATGATCTTCCAAAAAAGGTTCAAATGATAGAGATTCATCCTCTGTACTTGCAATATCAATTACATCATCACTACTATCTCTAAGAAGTTCATCAATCGTTCTTGCTTTCTCAAGCTTTTCCTCAAGAACTTTATCTACAATTACTTCTTCATCTTTTAAATCAATTTTCTCAAGACTCTCCTCTTTTGGTCCAAAAGCCTTTTTACGAACACTATCAACATCTAAAGAACGACTTGGTGTAACTTCCGTTCTTGTTGTAATCTCATCAGGTGTGTAATTCTTATCTAAAATACCATAAACCGGACTAATAATTGGTGATGGCTTAAACTTCTTAACTTCTTTTACTTCTTCTGTTTTCTCTACTCTTTTATAATCTTTACGATAATCCGTTTTATATTCTGTTTTCTTCTCTTGTTTACGTTCCCGCTCTAAAATATTAGTAGGTCTTTTTCTAGGAACATAACTATCAAATTCTTCTTCATCAAAAGCAGGAAAGTTAAATGTTTTTTCACTTTTAAAGATTTCTCTTTCTGAAACAACATCATTATTACTAGGAGTACTAACTCTTGCTTTTTCTTCCATTTTCTTTTCTTCATGAATAACTGGTCCTAATGAATCATAATTTTGATAATTAGTAACTTTTACTTCTTCTTTTCGAGGAACTTCTTTATATTCCCGAACAACCTCTGGCTTCTTTTCTTTTTTTTCAATAACCGGAATTTCTACTTCTTCCTCTTCAAATAAAATATTTTTAAGTTTACTTACTAAACCCATAATATCCACCTTCCTAATTTACATAATCCGGATCGATTATTTCATCAGTTTCTTCTTCTTCATCTGTAAATTCTAGATAGTTATCACTACCTACAATTTCAAAAATATCATAATTTTCTTCTGATGATAAGAACACATCATCCCCCAAATAATTTTCAATTACACTATCATTATACGTAATTGATGAGAGAATGCTCATTGCATATGCAACTACCAAGTTAATGTCGCTCTCATATGCTACTACTTCTATTTTAGCATAATTATACATAATTTCAATTAAATATTGATCATTTTCATAATTATTTATTTCCAAATAGCCATTTTTTCCTTGATAATTTAAACTTGTTGAATAATAAGCAGCATCATTTATATGATAAGTAAAACCAACTTGACTATTATAACTAACAACATCCACATATAAATAATATAAATACTTTTGATCAGTAATAATCTCATTAAAATCTTTGCTTGTTTGAATGATCAACCCTCTTGGTAAATAATACTGATAACCCAACCTGTTCACATTGGTTGTATCAACTTTACTATTCAAAGAATTATTTAAAATTGCTTCCAGGCTACTATTTTGAATACTAGTACACCCCGTAAGTACCAAGAAAATTGCTCCTAGCAGGAATATCTTCTTCATAAATCCTCCTACAATTCATAATTATAAACAAAAAAACTTGAAAAATCAATCAAAAATAGACAAATAAAAAGAGAAGAATTATAGATACTTCTTAAATTCCTCTCGATTATGTTCTTCTGTTGCTAAAAGTCGGTGTGCTAAATTTAAAATTTCTTCATCTTGATCTTCATATTGATTGAGTTCTGCTGTAATCTCTAACACACCCTTTTGATTTCCTTCCATCATTAACTTTGCAATTTCTTTATCAGATTTACCCAAAGTCATCATACTAGCCATTGCTTTACTACTAATTTCTTTTAATTTACTAATTTCTTCTTCTTTTGCTCCATATTTAAGCAAAATATCTTTCGCATCACTTAAAAATTGTTCATATTCCTTTCTTTGTTCATTTACAATTTTTGCAATCTTTTCGTTTTCAATTTTATCAATGACCGTATCAATTCCAATTAATCCCATTTGAGCATTTTGATAAATCAAATTTAAAAACTTAATATTAGAATTTCTTTGTTCTTTCATAAAAAATCACCCATTTTTATTATGGATGACTTTTTTAATTTCATACTTATAAAACGAATTTTTGCATTTTTTCGTGATATAATTTTTTATATAACGAATTTTTGCATTTTTTCGTGATATAAATTTTTATATAACGAATTTTTGCATTTTTTCGTGATATAAATTTTTATATAACGAATTTTTGCGTTTTTTCGTGATATAACTTATTTTTCAGATAAAAATAAATAAATTATTGATTTTTAAACTTCTTGCACAACTGCAATAATCATTGGTTTACATTCTGTTTCTTCATACAAGTATTTAGATAATTCATCACGAATTTCTGTTTTAATTTTATTAAAATCAATATAATTAGGAGTAGTATTTCTCTCGATTATACCTTCGCTAATTCTTTTAATTTCTTTTATCATTTCTGCAGAATCTTTCACATAAATAAATCCTCTAGTCGTAACTTCTGGACCAACTAATAGAACTTTATCTTGTTTAGAAATCGTGGCACTAATTAAAACAATACCATTTTCACTTAACATTTCACGGTCTTTAATAACAAGTTCCCCAATATCATCGCTTGATTTACCATCAATCAAAGATTCTCCAACTTTTATTTTCTCGTTTTTATCAATCAAATTACCATCAACAAAATGAACAACTTCCCCATTTTGTTTTAAAATAATATTTTCTTTTGGAATACCTAAGGAATAAGCTAAATCAGCATTTCCTACCATATAACGATACTCACCCTTAACTGGCATATAATATTTTGGCCTTACAAGTTTAATCATTTGCATTAAATCTTCACTAGAAGCATGATGTAAAATCGTTTTATCTTTAGGAATATTGACAATTTCACAACCACGTTCAGCCAAATCATTTTCTAAACGAACCAACAATTTTTCATTACTATCATATCTTGGCTCTGCAAAAACAATCGTATCCGTTTCTTCTAATTTAATGAATTTATCATACCCATTCATAATTTTCGTCATTGCCGCATAAGGACTTGCTTTATCATCACAAATAAGTAAGATCGCATTAGTATCACTAATATTAGATAAATCTCCTAAGGTATCTGGTGCAACACTTAGATACCCTTCTTTTAAACTAAAATTAACAACATTTTGAAGTTTTTTACCCATTACTACAATTTTACGATGAGAATTAATAGAAGCATCAAATATTTCTTGAATCGTATAAAGATGAGTTGGTAAAACGGTAAATAAAACTCTACCCTCTGCATCTTTAATTGCTTTTTTAAACACTTCAATTAACTTATGGTTTGGCGAAGTATGTCCAATATTTTCACTAAATACCGATTCACTAAGCAAACACAAAACTCCTTGTTTACCAACATAAGCAATCTTACCTAAATCCATATCATAAGCACCCATCATCGAAGGATCAAAAATAAAATCACCAGTATAACATATAGCTCCATCTTTCGTATTAATAACATACATCACGGCATCCGGAGCACTATGAGATACACTAATTGGAAAAATACTAACATGACCAAAATTCCTTTTCTTATGAGCTTTAATTTCTCCAATATTATTCGCATTTACCCAATTTTCCATTAAACAATACTTAC
>CALVQS010000020.1 GCA_944358165.1 uncultured Bacilli bacterium
CAAAGAAAATTAATAACTAAATAAAACTTTTTAAAAGCAAGACTTGCGTCTTGTCTTTTATCATGTCTTATGAGCTAACTTCGACATAAGTTCGTATATTTGATGTTTAAAATTTTAAGTATGACTTTCCTATTATATTAAAAAAAGAACCATAAAGATTCTTTAAGCTAATTCACCTCGTCTATCAATAACTACTTTTCTATTACCGTTTTGATCTAAATAATAAGCATAGATTGTTTTTTCAGTATAGCCAGATTTAATAACAGCTTGAAAATACATTTGATAACCAACATAACCTGTTTGTTCTTTATTCATAACTGGCGTAATATAATTTAATTCTCCATCATGAGTTTTAACAACAATATTTGAATTCAACTGATTCATTTCTTGTACTAACTTTTGATATTCTGCAAGATAAATATCATTCGCTTCATTAGCATACGTATACAAACTACCTACAGCACAATCACCACTAACAACATAAGCTAAAGGATTAAGAGAAACATATTCTTTTTTTCCATAAGTGCAAACTTGTGTAATTGGCTTACTACTACTAGAATTGTCACTACCTGTATCATTATTTGGTTTACTACTAGAATTATTACTACTTGTATTATTATTTGGTTTTGAAGTAGTATTACTACTTGTATTATTATTTGGCTTTGAAGTAGTATTATTACTTACATTATTATTTGGCTTTGAAGTAGTATTATTATTAGTAGATGTATTATTAGAAGAAGTATTATTACTACTATTATTATTTTGAGTAGTATCACTTGTGTTTTCATCATCAGTATTATCATCTAAAATTGGTTGTTCCTCTAAATCTTCAGTATCATCTTCTTGACTTTGATATTTTACTGTATTAATAATGGTATCACTATCATTATCACATATAAGCTTTACTTCAATTCGATAATTTTCTTCATCCAATTTAGTCGCTTCAATGTAACTATTATCAACATCACAAGAATTACCAAATTCATCTTGAAATTCAATAAGCAAATTACGATCAAACATTTCTTTTAAAGTAAGACGAACCGATTCATTCTCTTCTTTAGGAAGTCTTGATGCAGTAAAATATTCTGTCGCAGCATCTCTCATAGATTGTAAATTTGTTCCAAAATTAGAAGTCACTTCATCCTTTTTAAATAAGGAAATAATCCACAACACAACAAAAACAACAACTAATAAAATTCCTAACTTAATTAATAAAGATTTCCAATTAATCTGAATTTTTCTCCTAGTCTTATCCTCATACATACAAAATCCCCCTTATAAACCACCCTTTGGTTTTGCTTGCTATAATAGCACAACTTCCTCAATTTGTCAAATCAGAAATGTTTGACTAACGTTTGTTCGTATGTTATAATAAATGCGCTTAACGTTATAAAAGAAAAAAATTATAGCAAAATAAAAAATAAGGAGTGTTGATATATGGATAAAATCATTGTAAAAGGAGCAAGAGAAAATAATTTAAAAAACATTGATATTGAATTACCTAAAAACAAATTAATTGTTATGACCGGTGTTTCTGGAAGTGGAAAATCATCTCTAGCTTTTGATACTATTTTTGCCGAAGGTCAAAGAAGATATGTAGAATCACTAAGTGCCTATGCTCGTCAATTTATTGGTATTAGTGAAAAGCCAGATGTAGATTCGATTGAAGGTTTAAGTCCAAGTATATCCATTGATCAAAAAACAACAAATAAAAACCCACGTAGTACGGTTGGAACCATCACAGAAATCTATGATTATTTAAGACTTTTATATGCAAGAATTGGTATTCCTTATTGTCCAAAACACCACATACCAATTACTCGTCAATCAATCGAAGAAATGACGAACCGAATTATGGATTTAGAAGAAGGTGCAAAACTAGAAATCATGGCACCAGTTGTTCATGGTGAAAAAGGAACACATAAAGATTTATTTGATGAATTAAGAAAAAACGGTTATTCAAGAGTACGCGTAAATGGTGAAGTTAGAAGTTTAGATGAAGATATCATCTTAGAAAAAAATATCAAGGATAACATTGAAGTTGTAGTAGACCGTATTGTCTTAGACAAAGAAGAAAGAGGTCGAATTTTTGAAGCAATTGAAACGAGTTGCAAACTAGCTAATGGAAAAGTATTAATTAACGTAATAGGAAAAGAAGAAATATTAATGAGTGAATCTTATGCTTGTCCTCATTGCAACTTCTCTATCCCAGAACTAGAACCAAGACTATTTTCTTTTAATGCCCCATACGGAGCTTGCCCTGAATGTAAAGGATTAGGAACGAAGCTAAAAATTGGCGAAGCACTACTAATGCCAGATAAAAATAAAAGTATCCTAGATGGTGGTATTAAAACAATTAATAACGATTCTAGTATTGAAACAACCCAACTTCTAACCGTATGTGAATACTACCATATTGATCCAAAAAAGCCCTTAAAAGATCTAGAGAGAAAAGATTTAGACATTATTTTATATGGCTCCAAAGATAAAATTGACTTTAAATATGTTTCTAAAAATGGTAATGTTCGTTACGTATCCGATTACTATGAAGGAATTATTAACAAACTAGAACGACTTCATTTAGAAACAACCAGTAATTGGCGAAGAGAATGGATTGAAATGTACATGGTCGAATCTCCTTGTCCAAAATGCCATGGTGCCAGACTAAGTGATATGGTTTTATCCGTTAAAATAAACAAAAAAAATATCTATGAAGTAACCAATTTAAGTATTTTAGAACTAAGGGATTTTATTGCCAAACTAAAACTAACCAAAGAAGAACAAGAAATAAGTGGTTTAGTAACAAAAGAAATATTAAACCGATTAGACTTTTTAGTAAATGTTGGTTTAGGATACTTAACTCTTTCTCGTAGTGCCGGAACTTTATCTGGTGGCGAAGCCCAAAGAATTCGTCTAGCAACCCAAATTGGTTCAAAATTATCTGGTGTTTTATACGTTTTAGATGAACCAAGTATCGGTTTACATCAAAAAGATAACGAAAAATTAATTAGAGCAATGCAAGAAATGCGTGATTTAGGAAATACGTTAATTGTTGTAGAACACGATACCGATACCATGCTTGCCGCAGACTACCTAGTAGACATTGGCCCTGGTGCTGGAGAGTTTGGTGGACAGGTTATGGCTGCCGGCTCTCCAGAAGAAGTAATGAAAAATCCAAATTCACTAACAGGACGTTACCTATCTGGCAAAGAAAAAATTGAAGTACCAAAAAAACGTCGTAAAGGAAACGGAAAATCTTTAAAAATCATAAAAGCGAGCGAACACAACTTAAAAAATATCAATGTCGAAATACCATTAAACAAATTTGTATGTGTAACAGGTGTTTCCGGAAGTGGAAAATCTTCTTTAATCAATGAAATCCTTTACAAGACTCTAGCGGTACAAATTAACGGATCCAAACAAATCCCAGGAGCATGCAAAGAAATTAAAGGAATGGATAATATTGACAAAGTAGTTCACATCACTCAAGATGCGATTGGTAGAACACCAAGAAGTAACCCAGCGACTTACGTTGGTGTATTTGACGACATCAGAGATGTTTTCACAAATACCAAAGAAGCAAAAATGCATGGTTATGACAAAGGAAGATTTTCCTTCAATGTAAAAGGTGGCCGTTGTGAAGCTTGTTGGGGTGATGGTGTTAAAAAAATTGAAATGCACTTTTTACCAGACGTTTATGTTCCATGTGATGTATGTAAAGGAACACGTTACAACAAAGAAACTCTTGCCATAAAATTTAAAGGCAAAAATATTGCTGAAGTCCTAGACATGAGAGTATCAGAAGCTCTACCATTCTTTGAAAACATTCCTAAAGTTTACAACAAACTAAAAGTAATGGATGAAGTAGGTTTATCTTATATTAAACTTGGTCAACCAGCTCCAACCTTATCTGGAGGAGAGGCAGGACGTGTCAAACTTGCAAAAGAGCTTCAAAAGAAACCAACTGGTAAAAGTATCTTTATCTTAGATGAACCAACCACAGGCTTACATAGTGAAGATATTAAAAAGTTATTAAAGATTTTAAATCGTATTGTTGATAATGGTGATACCGTAATTGTAATTGAACACAACTTAGACGTAATCAAAGTAGCAGATTACATTATTGATTTAGGACCAGAAGGAGGAAATTTAGGAGGAGAAGTAATTGCAACTGGCACTCCAGAACAAGTAGCAAAAAATCCAAATTCTTACACCGGTATTTTCTTAAAGAAAATGCTAGATCAAAAATAACTTTTAAAATAATTTATTGTTCATATTTGTCTTTTTTGCCCTGATTACATTCATGGCATAAAGTACGTAAATTACTATCAACAGTCTTTCCACCTTTAGAAACAGGAATAATATGATCAACTTCCAATTTCACTCCATCACTTTGTGAACGCCCACAAATTTGACAGCGAAAATTATCTCTTCTTAATATATCGTATCGCTTAGAATTTGTCATTAGTTGTCTTTGATATTTAGCAGATTGTTCAAAACGTTTATTTTCTTCTATTTTATTTAAAACAGCCTCGATATATTTTTCATTCATACTAAAATCAGAAAAATAACGATTACGACCAGCAGGAGATATATAATAGACAGTGAGAACTACTTTAAGATCTATAACTGGCCTTAATTGCATATCAAAAAATAATTTTTCTTCAATCTTTAAATATCTATTTTTTGACATAAATAAAAATTCATGAGGAACTTCTTCATAAGACAAACCCAAATTTTTAATTTTTATATATTTCAAATAGTTTATATAATTTTGATAAATCTTCCTATTATATAAAGCATCAGAACACAATTTTTTCCAAATATTCTCATAACCCCGCAACTGATTACACATAAAACTAAAAATCATATCATTATTACAATTGTTTTTATATTTTTGCAAAGAACTACATTCATTCTTAAATTTATAAACATCTTGTAATATCAAAAATTTATTTTTATAGATTTCATTTAAAGAATTTAATTCAGCAAGTAACTTACTACATTCCTTTACTTGCTTTTTCTGCTTTTCTACAACAAAGTAAAATAAAGCAATAAAAATGAGAAATAACATTATCATTATTATATAAAACATAAATCTCACTCCTAATATAAAAATTATACTATTTACAATTTAAAAAGTCTAGCTTAACACGTAATCTTTACTTTAATAGACAAATAAAAATAAGTTATCCAAATTTAACACAATTTCTTTTCTTATTCACATAAATAGTTTATAATTAAGATGGTGGTAGTTATGAATAAGAAAGGATTTACATTAATCGAACTTTTAGCAACCATTGCCATCATGACGGTTATTGCAACAGTTCTTACTATTAATGTTATGAACATCTTTGAAGAAAAAGAGAAAATAAGAGATGACACCAAAGAAAACATTATCACCACCGCAGCAAACGTATATCTAGAACTAAACAAAAATGAAAGTTTAAAAGAAACTTGTAAAAGAGTTGGATGCAGTATTTCTATTAATACGTTAATTGAAGAAGGATTACTAAGTGAAGAAGATGTGGATAAAAATAAAGTTATAAACATTTATTATGAAAATAATGAACAAAAAATAAAAATCAGTTAGGAAGTGAAATAGTGGCAAAATTATATTTTCGTTACAGTGCTATGAATGCTGGAAAATCAACAATGGCAATGCAAGTTGCGCACAATTACGAAGAACAAAATGGAAAAGTTTTAGTTTGGAAACCCCAAATAGATACCAAAGGAGACGAAAAAATAGTAAGTAGAATTGGTATTGAAAGACATGTAGATGCATTACTAAGTGAGTCCTCTTCCCCATTAGAAATGGTAACAGAAGAATTAAAAAAAGGTGCATTAGATGCAATTATTGTAGATGAAGCCCAGTTTTTAAACGAAAACCAAATTAACGAACTTTATTATATAAGCAAAAAACTTAATATTGCTATCTTATGTTTTGGCCTTCGTTGTGATTTTTTAATGAAACCGTTCCCAGGTTCAGCAAGACTTCTTGCCATTGCCGATTCTATTGAAGAATTAAAAACATTATGCGAATGCAAAAAAAGAAAAGCTACGCAAAACCTAAGATTAGTAGATGGTATCCCTACTTTTGAAGGAGATCAAGTAGCCATTGATGGAACAAAAAATGTTACTTATAAATCCGTATGTGGAGAGTGTTATATAAATTATTATAATGAATGGATGCAGAAAAAAACCCAAGACCATCCTATGATAAGAGAAAGGAAAAAGAAATGAAAGAACAAATATTAGAAAAACTAAAAGATATTCATGAAGCGAAAACCTTAATAGAAATAAATGATTTATTAGGCCTAAAAACGGTAGAAGAATATCAAGAATTACAAAAAGAGATGGATAAATTAGTAAATGATTGTCTTGTTTTTAAAACCAAAAAAGATAAATACTTATTACTAAAAAATTGTCCTAGTCTAAAAATAGGAAAACTATCCGTTAATAAAAAAGGCTTTGGATTTCTAATATTAGACAAAGAAGACGATATTTATATTGCCAAAGATGATATGAACGGAGCAATTAATGATGATACGGTCTTAGTAGAAGTAACCGAAAAAGGATTAGAACCAGCTGGAAAAGTATTAAAAATTGTCAAAAGAGACTTAAAAAACATTGTTGGTGAAGTAAAAGTAATAAAAAACAAAAAGTTTTTAGAACCAGATGATGACAAGATAAATCTAAAAATCACTTTAAGTCCTGAAACAAGCAAAAACTGTGTTGATGGTCATAAAATAGTCGCAAAACTCACCAAAAGAATTGATAACAAAAATTACTTAGCAGATTGTATCAAAATCATTGGCCATAAAGATGATGCCGGAATTGATATTTTAAGTATTGCCTATAAATATGGAATTACTCCTGATTTTAGTGAAGAGACCATAAAAGAACTAGACAAAATCCCTGAAGAAGTGAAAGCTGAAGAATTAATTGGTAGAAAAGATTTAACGAATGAAATTATTTTTACAATAGATGGTGCTGATACCAAAGACATTGATGATGCAATTAGTCTTACTAAACGTGATAAGATCTATACTCTAGGAGTTCATATCGCTGATGTATCTCATTACGTAAAAGAAAACACGAGTCTAGGAGACGATGCATATGAAAGAGGAACTTCATCTTATCTAGCTGATACAGTTATTCCCATGCTTCCTCACAAATTATCAAATGGCATTTGCTCCTTAAATGAAGGAGTAATAAGGCTAACTATGAGTTGTGTAATGGATATTGATGAGACAGGTAAAATAAAGAATTATGACATTTTCCCGAGTTATATTAAATCAAGAAAAAAAATGACTTATGAAAATGTAAACGAAATATTAGAAAAGAACCATATTCCTGAAGGTTATGAACCATATGCTGAGATTTTAAAAGAAATGCACGAACTTGCCAAAATTTTACGAAAAGAAAAAGTATCTCGTGGTTATATTGAATTTGATATTCCTGAAGCAAAAATTATTCAAGATGAATATGGAAAAGCAGTAGACATAAAAAGAAGAGAACAAAGAAGTGGCGAAAGTTTAATCGAAGACTTTATGATCGCTGCCAATGAAACGGCTGCAACACACATAAGCAACATGGATCTTCCCTTTATTTACCGTGTCCATGACTTACCAAACACCGAAAAAATTGAAGATTTCTTAAATCTTGTAAAAGCTTTAGGATACCAAATAAAAACGAATATAAAAGAAATTACCCCAAAGACAATGCAACAATTATTAAATGAACTAAAAGACAAACCAGAATTTCTAATTTTATCTACCCTTCTTTTAAGAAGTATGAAAAAAGCCGAATATTCCAAAACCAATATTGGCCACTTTGGATTAGCAAGCAAAAACTATACTCATTTTACTTCACCAATCAGAAGATTTCCAGACTTAACGGTTCACCGCTTGTTAAAGAAATATTTAATTGAAAAAGACTTTAGTATGTCCACCATCAATTATTTAGAAAACTCTTTAGTAGAAATCGCTGAACATTCAAGTGAAAGAGAAGTCGCTGCAACCAATGCCGAAAGAGATGTTGACGATATGAAGATGGCTGAATACATGGAAAGTCATATTGGTGAAGAATATGAAGGAATCATCAGCAGTGTTACATCATTTGGATTCTTTGTAGAATTACCAAACTTAGTAGAAGGACTCGTTCATATAAGCAACATTCCCGGAGATTATTATGAATACATTCCAGAACTACTATCTTTAGTGGGAAAAAATACCAAGAAAACTTACCGGATTGGTGATAAAATAAAAGTACTTGTAGCAGGTGCATCAAAAGAAACTGCCCAAATTGACTTTGAAATTGTGAGGGAAAAAAATGATCGAGATAAAAAATAAGAAAGCCTACTTTGATTATACCATTCTAGAAGAAATAGAAGCGGGAATTTCTTTAGTAGGAACAGAAATTAAATCCGTACGTAAAGGAAGTGTAGATTTAAAAGATTCTTTTATTACAATTAAAAATAATGAAGCTTTTATTCTAAATATGTATATTGCCAAATATGAAGAAGGAAACATTTTTAATCACGACGAAAGAAGAACAAGAAAGCTATTATTACACAAAAAAGAAATAAAAAAATTAAAAGAAAAAGTAAGCACCGAAGGACTTACCTTAATTCCTCTAAAGCTATACTTCAAGAAAAACTATGTAAAAGTTTTAGTAGGCTTATGCAAAGGAAAAAAATTATATGATAAACGAGCCTCTTTAAAAGAGCGAGATTTAAAAAGAGAAGCAAGATATTTTTAAAACTGTTAGGAAATTAATTCAAACAGTTTTTTATTTTGTAAAGTTCATGTAAAAATTTAAAAAAAGTGAAATTTTACTAATTCCATCGATTTTATTCATGAAAAAGATGATTTGAGCATTGAATTTTATAATTTCAGAATGGAATTTAACATTTTCATTAGTGAAATCAATAGAATTGGTAATTTGACTCTGGTTTAATCTTTTAGTATAGTACCCTTGAAAGAAGGTGGATTATATGCATAAAACAGAAATATCTTTAATGCATGATTTATTATTTAAAGAAACGTTTGCCAATATTGCAAATCGTAAACAATTAGAAAGGCTAATTGAATTATTACTTGATTATCCCGAAGGATATTTAAGAGACAAATTAACTGTTCAAAATGAAAGCTCTTTACCAGAAGAACAAGAAAAATTATGTAACAACATTATTGTAAAATTCGATGATACTTTAATTGATATTGAAGCTCATATAAACTTTAATATAAGTTATTTAAAGAAAAGCATTTATTATTTCAAAAAAATTCAAGATAACAAATTAAAAAAGGGAAATAATAATATAAAGAAAATCATCCAAATTATTTTGGTAAAAAACAGTGAAATAGACCTAGGAGATGAACCAATAATGAATTTTCAAATTTGTTGTGATGAAAATCCTAACTTAAAGCTTTTGGAAGATGAATTTCTCATTAAAATTATCCAAGTTGACAAAGTAAATGATCATTATCCTAATAGCAGTTTAGAAAAGTGGCAAAGCTTTAACAAAACAAATAATTCTGATAAAAGAAAAGAAGAAGAAGAAAGGTTAATTGAATTAATTAATTTAATAAAAAAATATGTTAATGATGAAGAAACTCAAGAAAAACTAAACAAATGGGATATTCAGATTGCAACAGAAAAAAGCTATGAAGAAGGAAAAGAAGAAGGAATGGCAGAAGGACTAGAACAAGGTATAAAACAAGGCATAGAAAAAAATCAAAATGAAATTATAAAAAATATGTTAAAAAAAGGACTATCTGATAAAGATATTTCAGAATTTACAGGACTTCCATTAAAAGAAATAAACAAAATAAAAGGAGAATGAAAAATTCTCTCTTTTATTTGAAATATTCTATAAATAAGATAATCGCATTAATCACTAATATTACCCCAATAATAACCAAAACAATATTAGAAAAGAAAATACTATATACACCAAGTGCTATTAAAATAATATTGCTAATTGTTGAAAAATTCTTGTAATTATTAAAACTTATAGCAGTAAGTAATCTTGTAACACCCATAAAAATAAAGAAAAATCCTAAAACATAACGAATACTCGCTTCCAATACGCCACTTAAAACAATCATCAAAACGCCAATAATAACTGAAGCAATGGCAATTGTTAAATTAATATTTTTATATTGTACAATATCTTTATTTTGGTAATAAACCACAAAAGATTTAATCCCATAAATAATTACAATAATACCCAAAATATAAAATAAAAATTCTACTACTTCATTACTTTTAAACATTAATAATAGTCCTAAAACTAAATAAATAATAGGATTAAAGAAACTTCTAGCTTCCTTAACTTCTTTTTTTGGTTTAATAATTTCTGTTTTCATTGATCCACCTCTACTAGTATTATATAAGATTTAAAAAATTTAAGCAAGGAAAATTGCAAGTAAGGAAACAGTATGATATAATTAAATAGAATAGGATGATTAGGATGCTAGCAAAAAAAGAGTGTTTACAAACATTAAAAAGTTTCAATATTAATTCTACCAAATATGAACCAACAATTTATGAAAGTAAAGAAGAAATTGGTATATGCCTTGATGTAAAGGATTCTTTATTTGGCTTTTTAACAAGAATCTTTACCTTTAATGAATTAGAAGAATTAAACAATTTTCTAACATCTTTCTTTTGGTACAAAAAAAATCACAAAAAATATAATATTAAGCTTAGTTTAAAAGAATACAACACCAAAAAAACATCCATTATTTACAAATACAAAGATCAAGAATTAACTTTAGAAAACATGTTAAACATGGATAATTTTTTAAATAATCAAGCAAAAGAAAAAGAAGAAGAAAAAGAAAAAGAAAAAGAATACTTTATCAAAAGTATAGAAGAATTAACAAGCTATTTAATTAATTTTAAACAAATGAAAGAAAACATCAAACAAGAAAAAAACAAACTAAAAACAGAAGAAAATGATTTAAAATTTGAATTATTAAACGAACTAACTACTTATTATGGTAAAACAAGAACTTTAAACAAAAAACAAATAACATTAGAACCAATTAATACTGTTGATTCTACTCTTTTATTAGAAAATGCAAAGAACATCAAAACAAAGTCTTTAAATGAAATAAAGGAATATTTAAATGCTTTAATAAATATATTAAAAAACGAAGAATTAGATGAAAAGAATCTAGTTAATATTTATTCCAACTCGGTTTATACTTATAACATTGATATTTTAAAAAAACAAATAGAATTTGTAAAAAGCAAAATTCAAGCTGAAAAAAACTTTAACTTAAAAGGAAGTAAACTCCACAACATAGATGAAGAATTAAAATCTTTCTTAAAGCCTAATTTAGCTCCAGCTAAAATTGAAGTTTTCTTAAGTGATAATAAAGAGCAAATAGAAAATAAATTTAATAATATAACAGACATAAAAAATGCTTGTAAAATAATTACAGGAAAAGAAATAATAATAAATAATTTTAAAGAAACAGGAAATGAAAGCTCTAATAATTTATTAGATCAATTTAACAATTTAGAAAAGAAAACACAAACAAACTTAATACTTTATCATTCTATCTACAAACCAATTTGTAATTACATTATAGACAATAATTACCCTTCATTAGAGCAAATAAAATCTTCATTTGACTTTGATCATTACTATAATGAATTAGAAGAAATAGTATTTAACGAAAATAACTATCATTATTTAACCAATTATTTTAATACTTTAAACTTTAAAACACTTGATACTTATATTAACTCTATAATAAATATTTGCCAAGATATTGAAAATACAAGATTAAAATTAAATACACCTCTAACTCTTTTTGCAAATGAGGAAAACACAAAATACAAACTTTTAACCACTACCCCATCTTTAAATAGTAAATATCTAGTAACTACTCATAATGATTTACTATACATACCTTATAAACTAGTAATAGATTGGGATACTGCAGAAATAAACAAAATAGAAGAAGAAAACTATTACACCAAAGATGAGATAATAGAAGAAATAGAAAGTATCACGGTAAACAAATATAATAAGCAAAATATAGAAAAAGATGATATAATAATAACAACAGACTTAATATTGACAGAAGAATTAACATTTAATAAAAGTCATTTAGAAGGAGAAAATCATGAATAAAGAAAAATTTTTAAAAGAACTAACCTACCAACTAAGATATTTAAATGAAGAGGCAAAAAAAGAAGAATTAAAAAATTATGAAAATCTTTCAGATTATAATTTAAAACCCGAAGAAGAAGCTAATAAAATATATCAAAAAAGAGGTTTAAGTGTTAAAGTAACCAAAAAATCTTCTTTTCTAGATTCAGTTGCAACCATCATTGATGTTATCAAAAACAAAAATAAAAAGCAAATCTTAGACATTATTCTCTTTTTTGTTTATATGTTTGTTTTAATTATCTTAATAAAAATACCTTTTATTTATATAAGAGACACAGTAAGTACAATATTTAATGTGATAATTACAAACGATACATTATATACAATCTGGAATTTAGCTTTTGAAATTTTATATGCAGTCACTGCTATTCTAGTATTTATCAAAATGATAAAACTAAAAGCCAAAGATTATGAAAATACAGGTAATTAACTCCTGTCTTTTTATGTAAACAAACCAAATAGTTAAAAATAATAATAAAATAAGTGATATAATATATTTATTAGGAGGAAAGAATGAATAGAAAATTAAAAATATTTTTAAGTATCCTTCTTATTATAGTCTTAATTAGTCTAATAATTATAACAATCATTAAATTAATAACCAGTGATAGTGGTAAAAATAAAACAAATGAAACTTCAAATTATAGTGATACAGCAGTAGAAGCTATGAAAGAAATGAACCTTTATGGCAAAATAAATAATGCTGAATATTCAAAAACAATTGAAGTATTACTAGAAGATCAAGAGCTTCAAGAAAAGTATTTAGATGATTATTATAATATTAATTATACAAACATTACAAATTTTAGTACAACAATCAATGAATTATTAGACAAAGATTATAGTAGTGAAGAAATTAATTATATAACAGAGAATATGAAAAATGATATTAACATATTATTGAATATGGAACATGTAGATATTTTAGCATTTCAAGATCTTTCTAACTTTGATATAAACAACTTAGAAAGATACTTAGCTTATCAAGAAGAAAATGAAGACTATGATTTAGCAACAGTTGTTACTTATGTAAATATTGGCTTAGACAAAGAAGGATATTCTGAATATACAGAATATACAAATGAAGAAGCGCAAAATGACTTAACAATTCTTGTCAACAAATATCACAAATTACCAGACGATTATGAACCAAATGATTTAATAGCACTATCTTATAATAGCAATTATTACTTAAGAAAAGAAGCTGCCGAAGCTTTTGAAAAACTAACAAATGCTGGATTACTAGATGGAGTCATCTTCTATCCATTTAGCCCATATCGTTCTTATAAAACGCAAGAAGTACTATATAACAGATATGTTGAAAGAGATGGTCAAGCTGCTGCAGATACCTATTCTGCAAGACCAGGATTCTCAGAACATCAATTAGGCCTAGCCGTAGATGTAAGAAGTAATACTTTATCTGATAATCTAACACCAGAACATTACGAATGGATGCTAGATAACTCTTATAAATATGGATTTATTGTAAGATATCCAAAAGGATGTCAACATATAACTCAATTTATGGAAGAACCATGGCACTTAAGATATTTAGGTGTTGAACTAGCAACCAAAGTTCATGACTCTGGCTTAACATACGATGAATATTATGACTTATATATGAAATAAACTCAGGAATTACCTGAGTTATTTTATGCAAAAAACAGCATATAATGGTACCGATTTAATATTATTTTCAAAGTCAAAATTTTTATTTGATATTCTAATTCCCATAGGTAACTGCTCTTGTACCATAAATTTATTTAAACTAGTAGATTTAACACGACTGCCAGCTTTAACTTCAATAGGAATAACACCATCTGCCGTATCAATTATAAAATCTAATTCCATAACTTGCGGTTTTTGATAATAAAATAAAGAAAAATTATTTTTAACCAATTCTGTGGCAACATAATTCTCTGCTAGAACACCTTTAAACATAAAATCATCATCTAAAATAATTCTATTATAAGGAATAGAAAGCAACTCTGTAAGAAAGCCAACATCACTTAAATATAATTTAAAAACATTTTCATCCATAAAAGCTTTTAAAGGAGTTTCAAAGCAATTAACAAAATAATTAGGAATTATTAACTTACTAGAAAGCAACCATTCAAAAGACGTTTCATAATCTCTAAATCTGGCATTTTTATTTAGTTTACTAAACTGATATTTTTTGTTCTCCTTTGCTAATTGATTAGGAATATTTTGATATATTTTCTCTATTTTATTAGACTCATAAACATTATTTGTGTACTTATTCATATCAGCCAAATAAGAATCAATAATACTCCTTAAAACATTATGAAGATTTACACTTAATTCTTGATTACAATTTAAATAATCCTTAATAGAAGCAGGCATTCCTCCAGTACATAAATAAGAACGATAATCCCTTAATAATTCTTGGTGAAAAACTTCATCCATAGGTTTATTATCATAATAACATTCTCTAATTAAGGGAATAAAATCATTCTTTCCGATAGCAATCAAAAACTCTTTAAAACTCATAGGATACATATATGAAATCATAACTTTACCAACAGGAAAAGACTTATGAAATCTTTTTAATTTCACCCCTAAAAGCGAACCAGCAGTAATAATTTTATAAGGAAAATCAGTTTCTTGAAAAAATTTTAAAGCTTCAATAAAATCTTCAGATTCCTGTACCTCATCAACAAAAAGAATAGTATCTAAAGTAATTTCTCGATTAAGCTCTAATTTAAAATCTTTAATCTTATCTAGGATATTTTTATTTGCAGCAAAAATATCGACAATTCTTTTATTATTTAGCAAATTAACATAAATATAATCAGAAAAATTATTTTTACAGAAATCATCAATAATATAAGTTTTACCAACTTGTCTTGCACCAACAACCATAAGAGGCGTTAAAACATTATTATTTTTCCAATCCATTAATACATCATAAAAATCCCTTTTCATTTTAATCACCA
Source organism: uncultured Bacilli bacterium (assembly GCA_944358165.1). Classification (GTDB taxonomy): domain Bacteria; phylum Bacillota_I; class Bacilli_A; order RF39; family UBA660; genus Caccenecus. Next base: position 15,151 of record CALVQS010000020.1, read on the forward strand.
TATTAAAAATATACACCATTTAATCCAATAAGTCAAGATATTTTTATAAAAATGTGAAACAAAGCGTATTCATTTCACACGTTTATGTGAAATTGCAACCATTAATTTCACATATTTATGTGAAAGCAAATTAAAATATTGAAATATCAACAAAAGAAAGTACAAAAAAACTATTCCGAAGAATAGTCCTAAACAAGTTCAAGTCTAACTTGTAATGCGTCATCTCCATGGCGTTCATTTAATTTAATAATTCTTGTATAACCGCCATTTCTAGTCTCATAACGCTTAGCAAGTTCATTAAATACTTTATTTACAACTTCACTATCATTGTATAAGAAAGCTAAAGCTTTTCTTCTATTAACTAAAGTACCTCTCTTACCATAAGTAATCATTTTATCAACAAATTTTCTTACTTCTTTAGCTCTTGCTTCTGTAGTAACAACAGATTCATTCATAATTACATCACGAGTAATATTAGCAAGGATACTTCTTCTATGTCTAGTTTCTCTACTTAATTTTCTGTACATATTAATCCTCCTTAATCTCTAAATTTAAGTCCCATTTCTGCTACTTTATCTAAAACTTCTTTAAGTGATTTCTTACCTAAATTACGGATCTTAGTAACTTCCACTTCTCTTTTAGAGATAAGATCTTGAACAGTATGAATACCTGCTCTTTTAAGACAGTTATAAGCTCTAACAGAGAACTCAATTTCTTCAATTGGTGTTTCCAAAGTTTTAGTAATTGTATCCACTTTCTTTTCTTGCATTAAACCAGTAATATCACTAATACTATTTAAATCAGCAATAATATTAAAGTGTTCAATTAAAATTCTTGCAGATAGTGCCATTGCTTCCTCAGGCATCATAGAGCCATCGGTATTAATTTCCATTGTTAATTTATCATAGTTTTCATTTTGTCCAACACGAGTAGATTCAACTTCATATTTAACAAGTTCGATAGGAGAATAATTAGAATCAATTGCAATTACTCCTACTTTATTTTCAGCAAATAATTTCTTATTTTCTTTTGCATCAACGTAACCCTTACCATTAAAGACTGTTACTTCCATATCGATCTTACCACCCTGAGCTAAGTTACAAATAACTAGTTCTGGATTAATAACATCAACATCAGCATTTGCCTCAAAATCTCCTGCTGTTACAGGTCCTTCTGTATCTTTAAATAAGTGTAAAGTCTTAACTTCTTCTGTATGATTTTTAACAACAACATTTTTTAAAGCTAAAACAATACTAGTTACATCTTCTACAACACCATCAATCTTTTGAAATTCATGAAGAACACCTTCAATTTTAACTGAAGTAATTGCACTTCCTGGTAAGCTTGATAGCATGACCCTTCTTAAAGCATTTCCAATAGTTGTTCCAAATCCTCTTTCGAGGGGTTCTAATTCGAATTTTCCATAGTGATTACTTTCTTGATACTCACTAATCTTATATTCTGGTTTTTCAAAACTAATCATATTTCCTAACCTCTCCTCTAACTTTCTAATTAATTTCTTGGACGTTTTGGTGGACGACAACCATTATGTGGTACTGGTGTTTCATCAGTAATTGAAGTAATTTCT
>CALVQS010000021.1 GCA_944358165.1 uncultured Bacilli bacterium
AAATCAACATCATCAGGATCACAGTTTGTATCAACAATACCAAATACAGGAATTCTAAGTTTTCTTGCTTCTCTAATTGCATTGATTTCCTTTTTTGGATCGACAATGATTAAAGCGTTTGGAAGTTTATTCATATCACGAATACCACATAAAATCTTGTTTAATTTTTCGTATTCTTTTTTAAGTCCAATTACTTCTTTCTTAGGTAATACATCAAACTTACCATCACGTTCCATGTTTTCAATTTCTTCAAGTCTTTTTACTCTTCTTCTAATGGTTCTGAAATTTGTTAGAGTTCCACCTAACCATCTTTCTGTTACATAATAAGAGTTGCTTCTTAAAGCCTCTTCTTTTGCTGCTTCTTCGGCTTGTTTCTTTGTTCCAACGAAAAGAAAAGTACCTCCATTATCAGCGATTTTCTTAAGTTCTGCATAAGCTTCCTCAAGTAATTTTGTTGTTTTTTCAAGATCGATAATATAAATATCATCTCTTGCTCCAAAAATGTATTCTTTCATCTTTGGGTTCCATCTTTTTGTTTGATGTCCAAAATGAACACCTGCTTCTAATAAATAACTCATAGAAACAACGGCCATAAATTATCCCATCCTTTCGTTTTACCTCTTAATATCTTCAAACATAATTTTCCACCACTCTTCGTGGCACTCGGAAAATTACTAAATATTAATGTGTATTTGCAATTTATTTGCCAATAGTATTTTACTATACATTATATAAAAAAACAAGCAAATATTTGCTAAATCAAGCTTTTTTTGCTTTTAATTAAAAATCATTTTATCTAGTGTATTTATATCAAAACTATTTTCATAAATATCTAGAATACTGCTTACTAATCTGGCTTCCTTCTTTTCTTCCTCACTTCCCATAGTTACTTGAGCTCCATAAATTTCGTATTTTGTAAAATTATTTTTATTTAGTTTTGGAAGTTTAAATTCTTTTTTTATTAATTGAATTCCTTTTTGATAGTCTTTTACTAATCTTTGAAATGCTCTATCAGGATTTATAAAAACTGCATAGCCATATTGATTGGCACCAATAGCAAAATCAGGACTTAAATTTATGTATTTCATAACATCTAATTCTCCTTTTATATTGCTTGTATATGGAATATAAAACTGCGTAAATGCATGATCTTTACTATATTTTGGCTGATTTATTTTCCAAATTATAAAAATAAGTGCTAATACAAATAGGAAGAAAGCATTTATATAAATAAGCAATTTCCTTGTCTTCTTTTTAAATTCTTTTTTATATAAATTTATCGCATTTAAAATCAAAGTTTCATTTTCTTTTTTATCTGTTTTTTTTGATTTTAATAGTTCAATCACACTTACATCAAGTGCTTTTCCTAATGGCTCTAGTAAAGAGATATCTGGGTATGATTTTCCTCTTTCCCATTTTGATACTGCTTTATCTGTTACATTTAACTGTTTGGCCAACTCTTTTTGAGTTAAATTTTTTTCTTTGCGTGCTTCGCTAATGAATTTTCCAAATTTTTCGTTATTCATCTGTATCACCTGATTTTATTTTAAACTAAAAACTTGCTAATAGCAATCGACTTTTAGTAGAGTTCCGTGTTAAAATAGATTTGTGATTTGTATGAAAAAGATTTTGATTAAACTTATTCGACTTTATCAAGCTATTCCTGGAGATTTTCATAAGTCTTGTAGGTTTTATCCTACTTGTAGCAATTATGCGATTGAAGCTTTGGAAACTCATGGATTTTTTAAGGGAAGCTTTTTGATGATTAAACGGATTTTAAAGTGTAATCCTTTTTCTAAAGGAGGAATTGATTTGGTGCCTCCTAAGAAAAAATAGTTATTTTTTTCTAGTTAATATTTTATTTACGGAAGGCCAATTAAGTAGTCTTCCTTTATTTTGTAATTACATAAAGAGCCATCTAGATATTCTTTTTCAAAAGAGTTTAGAATATCTCTAATCCTTAGTAAATTTTCTCTATCTAAATATCCTTTAATTAATTCATCTAGCATTTCACTGGTAATATCTAAAAACATGTCATAATCCGTTCCTTCTATAATATGTAGGTATGGATGAGAAGTGCTGCCACATAAAATTACACCATTGCATTCTTCATATGGACCTTTTTCACAGCTTGGAATAATAAGGTGATGAAAAGTTAAGATTTCGTCTTCTTTTGGTTCATAGCCCATAAAATCCAAATTTTCATCTTGTATATGAAATTTTTTAATTAAATTTATGCCTGGTTTTTTCATATCTTCACCAATCTATTTTATTCTTTCTATTTTGAAAATAAAAAAACCCTCTCGGGGTTTTATATACTAAATGGCGGAGTAGAGAGGATTTGAACCTCCGCGCCAGCATTCGCCGACCTAGATCCTTAGCAGGGACCCCTCTTCAGCCTCTTGAGTACTACTCCAAAAAATTTTTAGTACTCTTTAATATTACACTAATTTTTAGCCTAAGTCAATCTTTTTTTAAACGTTCGTATATAATTCTTTATTTTACCAATAATAATTTTAGGTGGATATTATGGAAGAAAAAATAGTAAAGAGAATCCAAGAAGAATTTAAAAATACTCCTGATTTAATTATTAAAAAAGTTCGTCTTTCTTTTTTTGATACCGTATATGTACTTTATTTAGAAACGGTTAGTTCTAGTGATAAAGTAAATGATTACATTTTAAAGAATTTAAGTAGTTTTTCTAGTTTTAAAAACACTAAAAAAGTAGATATTGCAAGTCTTCTTCCAGGGCCAAATACCAAAGAAATTAAAACTTATGATGAGATTGAATATTTTATTACAAATGGATTTACGATTGTTATTCGAGATAGTACTATTCTAGGAATTGAAACTAGAGCAGATATTAACCGAGGTATCCCTACTCCAGATACAGAACCAGCACCCAATGGGCCAAAAGATGCTTTTTGTGAAAATTATCAAATTAATATAGGCCTTATTAAAAAACGACTTAAATCCAGCAAATTAAAGACGGAAGAGTTTACTTTAGGAAGAAAAACATTAACCAAAGTTGGGCTGTTGTATTTTTCTGATATCGCAAAAAGTGACACGGTTGAATTAATCAAAAAGAGATTAGAGAAAATTGATATTGATGGTATACTTGATTCTAGTATGATTGGGCAATTAATTAGTGATGAAAATAAGAGTCATTTCCCTACTTATCAACTTACGGAAAGGCCAGATTTTGTTGCTAAAGCCTTGCTTGAAGGGAAAATTGTGATTGTTGCTGATACTTCTCCTTTTGCTATTATTCTTCCTGCTTTCTTTATTGATTTTATCAATCCCGGAATTGATAGCTATCACAAGAGTAAAAATATTAATTTTTTAAAAATTGTGCGCTTTTTTTGCTTTTTTCTATCCATGAGTGTTCCAGCAATTTATATTGCTTTAGTAAATTATAATCAAGAGACAATTCCTACCGAATTATTAGTTAGTTTTAGTGTTCAACATGATGGAGTTCCCTTTCCATCCATTATTGAAGTTTTGATTATGCTCTTTATTTGCGAAATGCTAAGAGAAAGTGATTTGAGGTTTCCTAATGCTTATGGAAGTGCTATTTCTATTTTAGGAGCTTTGGTTTTAGGAGATGCAGCTGTATCAGCAGGTATCGTCTCACCTATTACGATTATTATTATTGCTCTTACCTTTATGGCTAGTTTAATATTTACCGAAATTGAAGTATCGAATGCTCTTCGAAATTTGCGTTTTATCTTTTTATTTGCTGCAGCCTTTTATGGTATATTAGGACTTGTTTTTGCAGGATTTTATTTTCTTATTCGAATTCATAAAATTGATTCTTTTGGAAATCCTTATTTTTATCCACTTGTTCCATTTGATGCCACGTACTTTTTTAAAACAGCTCTTAAAATGCCTCTTAAAAAAGATCAATATCGCAGTAGTATGCTTACCGAGAAAAATAAAAGAAAGCAAGGAGAAAACTCATGAAAAAATTTATATTTATCTTTATTTTACCGTTTTTACTTAGTGATTGTTATGATTATAATGGTTTAAATGATTTAGCAATTATCTCTGGGATTGCGATTGATTATGAAGAAGATGAGTTTGGGGTTACTTTTGAGGTTATAAGTACTAAAAAAGAGGGAGAAACAAGTGGGTCTAGTAATACTTATTATGTCACTTCTAAGGGAAATAGTTTGGTTTATGCTTTTACTAGCGCAGCGAATAAGATGGATAAAGTTCCTTATTTCGAACATGTCGAAGTTGTTGTATTTAGTAGTGAAGTTGCTAAAAATCATTTAGAAGATGTCGTTGATTATTTAATTCGTGCTGAAAGACTTCGAAATGAATTTTATGCGGTAATTGGAGAGGATTCTGCTCATGATTTAATTACTGCTAGTACCGAAAATGCACCAATCGTTAGCAATTTTTTAGTGCAATTACTAGAATTTAATAATGAGACTTATAACTCTTCCTATTACACTCCTTTTACTAAAACTCTTAATAGTATGTTAAGTGAAGGCGAAGATGCTATGTTACCGGTTTTTAAAGTAGATGATGATAAAAATATTGAACTTGATGGTTTAGGAGTATTCCAAGATTTTAAGCTTGTTTCTATTTTTAATAATGATGAGGCAAGTATTCTTAATCTACTTCATAATTTTAAAGTTTCTTCCATTCATTTTCAGACAAGCTGCGAGGATGGTGGAACAGTTACGATTGCTGTTTATAAAGGAAAAACATCCATTGAACCAAACAAAAAAAATACTCTTGTTAAAGCTAGTTTACAAGCAAGAATTAGTGAGTCTACTTGCAATTATAATTTTAAAGAAGTAGAATCCTATTTAGAGTTAGAAAGTGAATTTACAAAAATCATTGAGGAAGAAATGGATCGGGTTTTAAAAAAATTACAACAAGTAGAATCAAATGCATTAAATATTGGGAAAAGTTATTATAACAAGTACCGAGAGAAAGATTTTTATTTATGGACAAAACAAGATTTTGTTTATGATCTTGACCTGCAAATTAATAAGAAAGGTTTAACTTTTGAGGTGGAAACATGAAAAAGATGAGTGCCACTCCCCTATTTTTCTTAACTAGAAGTTTGTTTTTTGGTTTAGGTATTTCTTTAATTTGTAAATATACCGACAAAGATACGTATCTTGCAGCGATTATTGGTACTATTTTAGGATTATTTATTATTTTAGGATATCGCACTATTATCCGTAGTAAAAATGGTAAAACTCTTGTAGAAGTACTCCAAAAAGATAAAGTTATTGGTACTATTCTTCGTGTACTTTTACTTATTTCTAGCATTTTTATCTTAACTTATACCCTTTTAACTTATAAAACTTTTGTCTCTTCCTTCCTGCTTTCGACGACACCTGTTTATATGATTTTTATTCCTTGGATTATCTTGCTTTTTTATGCTGCTTCATCAGGACTACCCATGATCCATAAACTGGCCACTTCCTTGTTTCCTCTTAGTCTTGTTCTTGCTTTCTTATCTATTGTTAGTGCTTTTGGAAATTTTGATTATTATAACTTTTTGCCTATTTTAACCAGTAAACCAACTGATATGATCCTTTCTATTATTGCTTTTGCAGGCATTAGTGCTTTTCCGGGAATTTTAAGTTTACATTTTGATTCCGACGTCAAGCATTATGTGAAGTATTATTTGTTATCTGCTAGCTTGATTGTAATTGCAATCTTATGTATTAATGGAGTTTTTGGTGAAGTTTTAGTGAATGTCTTTCGCTTTCCAGAATATATGGTTTTAAAACAATTGAAACTACTCAATTTTATTGAAAAAGTAGAAAATATTTTATCGATTGCTTGGGCTTTTGACCTTTTTATTACATCTCTTTTTAGTATTTATTCGATTAAAGAACTTGTTCCTAAAAAAACAAGTAAATGGACCACTTGTATTCTGGTCGTGATTATTGCCATTATTATTGATAAAGTTTTGGATTATAATTATATTAATGAATTATTCTTGTATTATGCACTGCCTTATATTTCTTTTGGGTTCCCTATTCTTATTTTAATTTTCTTCTTTTATCTTCTCAAAAAAAGAAATTAGTATTTTTTCTTTTACTATTTCTTGATATAATAATCATTGAAGTGATGTAGTATGAAAAAATTAGGAATTGTATTGGGAGTTGTTGTTTTATTTGGGGTTTTTGGAAGCTGTATCTTGCTTTTTAGCGATTCTAAAAAAGATGAAAACCCAACCACCATAAAAGAAGAAACTTCTATAAAAGCAGAAGATACTGTAGAAAGTGCTAAATTAACTTTGGTTGGGGATTTGCTATTTGAAACTCGCTTTTATGAAGCCGTAGAAAATGTTGATGATCCAAATCTTTATTTTCAATTTGTTCAAGACTATTTTTCAGATGATGATTTATCGATTGGTAATATGGAAGTTGTAATTGGAGATGAAAATATGCCTGTTAAAGGTGGAGATCATTATAATTTTTCTGCTCCAATGTGGGTTGGTGATTTGGTTTCTTCTCTTGATTTTGAAGTTTTATCAACTGCGAATAATCATGCTTATGATCAAGGAAGTGAAGGTGTTTTTTCTACCATTGATTATTTTAAAAATCATAGTGATATTTTAACTGTCGGTACTTTTAAAAGTAAAGAAGATATAGAACAGTTATCAATATTGGAAATCAACGGAATTAAGTTTGGTTTTCTTGCTTATACAATGGGTACTAATGTAAAAATGCCTAGTGAGAATGAATATATGGTTAGCTTATATAAATCAAATTACTCCACACAAGTTACAGAAGAAGATAAGCTTAGAATGAAAGAACAAATAGAAAAATTAAAAGAACAAGTGGATGTTACCATTTTGTTAATGCATTGGGGAAGTGAATATACTTTTACTCCAACTCAAACACAAAGAGAACTAGCACAATTTTTTAATCAGCTAGGAGTAGATATTGTCGTCGGAAATCATTCTCATAATATTCAACCAATCGAATGGATTGGAGAGGATCATAAAACTTTGGTATATTACTCTTTAGGCAATTTTGTAAGTGCTGATGAAGATATCCCTCGAACCAATCTTACCTTTAATAATGCTTATCAAATTGGGTTATTATCTCAACTTATTATTACAAAAGAAAATGATGAAATTCAAATTCATGATATTACAACGGAGCCCATTATCAATTATTATGATCAGAATTTACAAAATTTCCAATTAGTTCCCTATCATCTTTATACAACTGATTTGGAAATAAATCATTATCGCTATCATCAGGGATTTAATAAAGATTTTATTATTAATACGTATGAACAAGTGATTCCTGAAGAATTTCGAAGTGTCTAACTTAGCATATCATTATCAATAATATAATAAACATCTTTAAAGAGATATTTATCTTTTTTGCTTAAAGCATATAAAAATACTTCAATCTTTAATTTTTTTAAACTTTCTATTAAATGCTTGCTTGCAACATCATATAAAATACCAATAAAATCATAATGATAAGTTGACGAGCTATTTAAAATATAATTTAGAACTCCAATTTTAAAGCTTTGATTTTCAAATTTTTTTATTACACTATTAAAGAAAGACATAACATAAATGTTTTTCTTTTTATATTTATTTAATAATTTTGTTAATTTATTAATATCAATATTAATATCTTTAATTTCTATTAATATGATTTTATCGGTATTTAGTTTTAAAACATCTTCTAGTTTGGCAACATTCTTTTTCTTTAATTCTTTATAAGAATAATTCCATATTAGTTTTCCATCTAATAATGGATCATGGTGAACGACAAATTCTTTATCTTTACTAGTATAAATATCTAGTTCAAATCCAGCATAAATATCACTATCTATTGCTTCTTGAAAAGATTCAATTGTATTTTCTTTTATACCCTTTTTCACTAAGCCTCGATGGGCAATAAACATAAAAACCACCACTAAAATATATTAGTGATGGTTCCTTAATATTTATAAAATTATTGCGTTCTTCCTTTTAATAGTTATATGTCTAATTTTAAAACAATATCACTATCTGGGAAAGATACACATGGATGGATATAATCATTTTCTGCTTCTGCTTTTTTTAAGCTTGCTCCAATCATTTTTACTTTTCCATCTAAGAGAATACTTCTACAATAACCACATTCTCCTACTCGACATAAAGATGGTGCCGGAATGCCAGCTCTTTCCATAGCAACTAAAAGTGTTTCATCATTTTTGCAAGTGATTTCTTCTACTTTATCTTTCATTACTACTTTTAATTTGTATTCTAGTTTTTCTGCTGGTTCGTATTCTACAAAGAAATTTTCATAATGTACTGATTTTCTTGGAATATTAAATTCATTTAAGATTTCATTCATAGATCGATATAAATCTTTTGGTCCACACATTAAGACCGTATTAAATTCTTTAACATATGGTTCTAACATTTCTTTTGTTAAATGGCCGTGTAGGAAGCCTTCTTTTTCTTCCCTTGTTAAAGTAATTACAAATTTTACATTTTTCTTTTTCTTATTTATTTCTTCAATTTCCTTTTTAAAGATAATATCATCATATGTTCTTACACTATAAAATACGGTTAGATTACAGTTATAGATTTCTTCTAGAATTGCATAAGCTAAAGACATAAATGGAGTAATACCACTTCCACCAGCGATTGCAATCACATTTTCTTCATCTTTAATCATACTGTAGCCAAATTCTCCAGCTGGTTTTGATACATCTAATGGATCGCCAACTTTCATATTATCTAACATGTAATTACTTACTAAACCATTTTCAACTCTTTTAATTGTAATTTTATAAATATCTTTATTTGCTAGACTTGGAGATGATGAGAGAGAATAAGCTCTGGTTACCGGAGATGAGTCAATATTTAAGTGAATTGTTATATATTGTCCTGCTTTAAATGGAGCTAGGTTTGGAGTTGATGAGTTTTTATCAGCACTTAAAGTGAATGTTTTTACGTCTTTGGTTTCTTCTTTAATGTCCGTTATAATGGTGTGATAAATACTTGATATTTTTTTAACTTCCTTATCAATATAGGTATCTTCTGGAACTCTTTTACTTGCACTTTCAATAATTTCTTCTCTTTCTTTTTTTAATTTTGCAATTTTTTCTGTTGTATCCATTTAATTTTCCTTCCTTTCTTTTTCTAATAGTTTTTCGGTAATATAATAGCCACTATAAAAAGCATTGTCTACTCCACTTCCAAAGATAGAGGAAGCTCCAACAAAACTTAAATGTGGGATTTGTTCATCTTCATAAGAAATCAGACGGTGAATACTGTTATCATAGCCTAGACGCATTGGACCAAACATACAACCATTTACACTATTTGTATAACGAGCCATCGTAAATGGAGTAGCAATTTCTATTTCTTCAATATATTCTTTAATGTCAACATGAAAAGCATTTTCAAATTCTTCGATTAATTCATTTGCTAAAGCTTCTTTGGTCTCGTAATAGTTCGTTTTATTTACGGTGTTCCAGCAATTAGATGAATATAATGTTTTTAAAACTAAAATCGTTGTATTTTTAGGACTCGCATATTCATTTACAATATTTGGTACAATTCCTTCTATCGTATGATGCGAAAATTTCTTCATACTTTTTAGGTTTACAGCACTATTTAAGTTTTGAAATTCGTAATAGCGATAATTATATAATTTTAAGTCTTGATATGGTTTGTTTAAACCAAGATAAACTACTAGGCCATTCATTGAAATTGTTCGAGCATTTTCTTTTTGGTTGGCTAGTGGATAGGATTCTTTTAATAAGTTTTTTAGAACATAACGTTCTGATAAATTACAAATAATTTCTTTTGCTTCATATGTTGTGCCATCTTCTAAAGTTACCTTTGGATTATTTTCTAGGGATATCTCTTTTACTTTTGCTCGGTAATGAATTTTACCACCTAATTCTTCAAATCTTTTCGCTAGTTTTAAAGAAAAATCAATATTTTTATTTTTTAGAGCAACTGGTCTTTTAAAAATGTATTTGTATAGACATTCGGCAAAATCAATGAAACTTAGTTTATTTAGAGGACTTCCAATTTCAATCCAAAGATAACCTAAAACATGAATGGTTGCATCAGGAATATTTAAATCTACTAAAGCTTCATAAGCATTTTTATCTAGATACTTCGTGAAATTAGGAAAATCTTTTTCGACATTTCTTCCTTTTTTTAGGACAACTAAAGCTTCATGTACTTCTTTTAAAACAGGAAGAAGACTTCTGAAAGTAGACATGGAACCACTGTATAATTCTTCTAATCTTAATACCCAATCATCAATTTCTCCTTTTAGTACCTCTTCAAATTTATCATCGATACTTTTTATTTTGACATTATATGGAATTGGTAAGGTTTCTATTTCTAAATTGTATTTCTTGAATAATCTTTGCATTGAACCAATATGTTCTTCATTTCCATAATCTAGTAAGTCATATAAAGAAGCATCAAATTCAAATCTTCCTCTTTTAAAAGTTGTAACAAAACCTCCTGGTAAGCTGTTTTTTTCTAAAATTAATACTTTTTTGTCGTTAAAAGCAAGATTTAGCCCTGCACTTAATCCTCCAATTCCTGCTCCAACAATAATATAATCATATTTCATATTGATCCCTTCCTTTAAAATCAAATTCAAAATTTGTTACTTCTTCCATATCAATTCCGTTTTCTTTGATGTATTTTTTATGTTTGGCTAACATAATATCACAATAATCATTTAATTTAATGGCTTCAATGGAATTTAGTTTTAAATGTTTAATTGCTAATTTTACTAAATTATATCGATCTATTTTATTTAAGACACGCATATCAAAGGATGTTGTAATTGCTCCTTCTTCAACATATCCTCTTACGTGTAAATCATTATTTGCTCTTTTATAGGTTAATTCATGAATTAAATTTGGATAACCATGGAATGCAAAAATAATTGGTTTGTCTTTGGTAAATATTTTGTCATATTCTAAATCAGTTAGACCATGAGGATGTTCGGTATTTGATACTAGACGCATTAAATCAATTACATTTACGACTCTTACTTTAATACCTGGAATGTTTTTGCGGAGTAATACTGATGCAGCAAGAATTTCTAGATTTGGAGTATCTCCAGCGCTTGCTAAGACAATGTCTGGATTACCTTTATCATTGCTGGCAAATTCTAAAATGCCAATTCCTTTTTTACAATGCGCTTTTGCTTCTTCTTTGTCTAGCCATTGTAATGATAAATGCTTGCTTGCTACAACAACATTTACATAATTTTTAGTTTTGGTAATATGATCAAACGTCGATAATAACGTATTTGCATCAATTGGTAAATAAATTCGAACAATTTCTGGCTTCTTGGTTACAATATGATTTAGGAATCCTGGATCTTGATGCGTGTAACCATTGTGATCTTGTTGCCATACATGACTTGTTAAGATGATGTTTAGGCTGGATATTGGTGCACGCCATGGAAGCTCTTTACAAATCTTTAACCATTTGGCATGTTGAGATACCATTGAATCAATAATTCTACTAAAAGATTCATAAGTATGAATAAAGCCATGTCTTCCTGTTAAAAGATATCCCTCAAGCATTCCTTCACATGCATGTTCTGATAAGATTGTATCTATAATGGCACCATTGGTATTTAGGTATTCATCCCCTTTGATCGTTTCTCCATTCCATTTACGATTGGTAACTTCAAAAACATGATTTAGACGATTACTTAAAGCTTCATCTGGGCCAAAAATACGATAGTTATTCGGATTTAATTTTACAATGTCTCTTATGAAGGTTCCTAAAACGGTCATATCACTTGCTTTCGTTTTTCCTGGTATTTTTACATCTAACATATAGTTGGTATAGTCAGGAACATTTAATTCTTTTAAAAGCAAACCACCATTCGCATTTTTATTTGCTCCCATTCGCAATTCTTTAGGAGGAATTAATTCTTGAAGTCCTTTTTTTAAGGTTCCATTTTCATCAAATAATTCCCATGGGCGATAGCTTTCTAACCATTCTTTTAAGATATCAAGATTTTCTTCATGATCTTTGTCGACGGCAACAGGAACTTGATGAGCTCGGAAAGTACCTTCTACAATCTTTTCTTCTACAATTTTAGGCCCTGTCCATCCTTTTGGTGTTTTTAAAACAATCATTGGCCACATTGGTCTCGTCGTATTGTTCTCTTTGATTGCTTTTTCTTTTATGTCCATAATTTCTTTTACTATTTCATCTAAGGTACTTGCCATTTGTTCGTGAATTTGTGCTTCATTTTTATATTCAACAAAATATGGTTTCCAGCCCATTCCTTCTAAATACATGGTCAGTTCTTCTTTGCTAATCCTAGCAAGAATCGTTGGATTTGCTATTTTATAACCGTTTAAATGCAAAATTGGTAAGACTACTCCATCCATTATTGGATTTAAAAATTTATTTAATTGCCAACTGGTTGCTAGAGGTCCTGTTTCGGCTTCTCCATCACCAATAATGCAGGCTGCCCATAAATCCGGATTATCTAATACTGCACCAAAGGCATGGGCAAGACTGTAACCAAGTTCGCCACCTTCATTAATACTTCCTGGCATTTCGGGAGCCACATGACTAGACGTTCCACCCGGAAAACTAAAACGTTTCATTAGTTTTTCTAAGCCATCTTCATCTAAAGATACTTCTGGATAAAATTCGGTGTAAGTACCTTCTAAATAAACATTGGTGTAGGCTGCTCCTCCTCCATGTCCTGGACCAGAAATAAAAATCATGTTTAAATTATTTTTTTTGATGATTCGATTTAAATGAACATAGCAAAAATTTTGGCCTGGTGTGGTTCCCCAATGTCCTACTAATTTCTTTTTGATATGTTCTAATTTTAAAGGCTCTTTTAGGAGAGGATTCTCTTTTAAATATAATTCTCCTGCTGCTAAATAATTGGTTGCTCTAAAATAAGCATCTATTTTTTCTAATTCGATTGCACTTAATGTTCGTTTCATATCATCACACTACCCTATTATTTATTATAACAAATAAAATAGGAAAAAACCATAATAACTTATGGTCTCTGTCAAATTTCTTTGCTTCTTTTGGCAATAAAAAAACTCGTAAATACGAGTAAAATTCTAATGGTGGAGAATAAGGGACTCGAACCCTTGACCCTCACGGTGCAAGCGTGATGCTCTAGCCAACTGAGCTAATTCCCCAAAGAACATAACTATCTTATCATATGAGATAGCTAAAATCAACCCTTTTTTTAATCTTTTTTAATTTTTACTAATCCTTTTTCGATTTCTTCTAAAGCTCTTCCTAGTTCTTTTTTATTTACATATTCGCTTTCTTTCATTTGAAAGTGTCTGTTTTCTAACATTTGTTTACTTCTCATTGATGCAACATGAACTAAGATGTACTTTGAATCCACAATATTTAACAACTTATCGATTGAAGGATATAACATATACACCGCTCCCTTTTACAATACTATAATACTAAATATTTATATAATTATGAAGTAAATTTGTCTTTTCTTGACACTAAGTTTACAGCTAGAATAAACGAAATTGATCTTCTTCTTCTTTTTTACGACGTGATTTTAACTCTTCTAAGTGAAAATATCTAGGATCATCTTCCTCGTAGATTTGGTCAAAAATAGAAGTTGGTTTTGTTATTTGCTTTGTTTCTTTTTTTGGCTTTGTGATTTTTGATACAAGCATGCCTAAATCAAATAATCCCTTATAATTTTTCTTTAAACTACCATTTTTCTCTTTAAAGCAAACCTTTTTTACAAATGATCTTATAATATCATATAATTTGTAATCAGCATAAGGATTGGATAGATATACTCTAAAGGAATATATTTCTTGCGATAAATGAGGATAGTTGCTGTAACTTTGAATTAAGCTATTTAATAGTCCAGCCCTTTTCGAGTTTTTAGAAATAATTTCCTCTAACTGGCGAACATCTAAATATGGTTTATCTTCTTTGTAAGGAATTTCTCTAAAATGAATATAATCTTTTACATAAATAATCGCTAAATGATTTTGGAAAAGTCTAAAATCTCCTATTTTTTTCTTATTTAAGAATTCTTTTAACTCCCCTTCTGTTTCAAAGGAAGTTGTAAATACTGTTAATGATTCTAAATTATTATCTTGGTTTAATTTTGGATTAATGGATTCTAAATCTAATTTTATAAACCGTTCTTTGTTTTTAAATGCTTGCCCTTTATCGAAAGCTAAAAAATATTTCATAACAAAACCTCAAGCTTATTATACTACAAATTATTCAATATAATCAATTAATAATGACTTTAAAAGCAATTTGTCTTTTTCATTTAAAGCTAAATCCGTGATTTGGAATAAAAATGGAAGATTGATTTGATTCATCTTTAAATGTTTTAAAATTACTTTTTTTAAAAAGATTTCTGTATCAAAAGTAAGTTTATTCTTTTCATTTTCTTTTATAATTGCTTTTAAAACATTTATCTCTTTTTCTTCTTCTTTTTCTTTTATTAAGTTTTCTATATAAATATAGATTCCGCTATTTTCATTAAAGATATTGATAAAATTTTCTTTTAACCATTTTTTGTTTATTTGTGGTAAACTATTTATAAGTTTTAAAATTGTATCGATATTTTCTGTTTTTAATAGTTCTAATAAATACTCTTTTGTTAAAGGAGAAAAATCTATTTCGGAGGATAGCTCTTTTAGATTATACTTTTTCATAAGAATCAGCCAATAGTCAATACTTTTCTGTTTCTTTGTTTTTAATAAGTTTTTTAATATTTTAAATAAAGCTTCTACATCTTCATCAAATTCCATTTTATCTTGCAATTTCATGAATAAATCTTCGATGAAAAGCTCACTTTCCATAATATCACCTAACATAATTTTATCATATAAGTATTTTATTGTAAAACATTATGCATATAAACTCCAATTTGTTAATAATTACGTATTTTTTGAGAAAATTAGTACTGGTGATGGATATGAATTTTCCGAGAATGAAGGAAATCAGGGAAGATGCTGGTTTAAGACAGCAAGATATTGCAGAAGTGATGGGAGTTTCTAAAGGAAGTTACAGCATGTGGGAATGCGGTACTGATACAATTCCTTTAAAAAGATTAAATCAATTCTGTAATTATTTTAATGTTTCTATCGATTATGTCGTAGGATTTAATGATCGGAAGAAATATGCAAATCAAAAACCAGACATCAAAATAAAGGTCACTGGTGAAAATTTGAAAAAAATAAGATTAAAGAAAGGCTTAACTCAGGTACAGATTTCTAACGAACTTAAAATTAATCAGCCAACTTGGAATCGTTATGAAAATGCTAAGAATTTAATTCTTACAACTACTTTGTATGAGTTAGCTAAAAAATATCATTATTCAATAGATAAAATATTAGGAAAAGATAGAGATTCGGAATAATCTCTACTTTTTTTGTAAAAACTCTTGATTTTTGCATATAATTATAATATAATGATAATGCATTTTACAAGTGCACTAACTAATGGAGATGCGCCCTT
>CALVQS010000022.1 GCA_944358165.1 uncultured Bacilli bacterium
TAGCCATTTTTCTCTTAATAGAAGAAATTGTATTTTTCGCATTTGTAACAGCTTGGTTTCTAGCAATTTGTCCTACCATTTCCTCATCGCCTTTAAAAGCAACAACGGATGGTGTTGTTCTAGCACCCTCTGCATTTGGAATAACTTTTGGTTCGCCACCCTCTAATACAGCAACACAACTATTTGTTGTACCTAAATCAATACCTATAATTTTACTCATTATTCATCATTCCTTTCATTTATATCTGGTAATTCTTTTACCCACTCTAAGAGTAAATTATTATATTTTTCAATGTCTTTTTGGACATCATTGGGATTTCTTTTTTTATTATTTTCATAATAATCGATTACTTTTGATATGCTATCAAAATTAGTTTTACTCCAATCCATTAAATGATCATCAAAACTAGGTTCCTTCATAAAGCCAAGAGGTAATGATTCAAAATGATAATCTTTTATAAATTTAATATAAATCCTTGTTGCTAACTTTGGTGTAATAAAAACAAAACTATTTTCATTTTTATCTACGATATAATACTCTGGATAATCTTCTTTTATTTTATCTTCATTTAACAAAGAAATATCACAAACTTGTTTTGTATAAGTATAATCGAAAGCATGCCCACTACAACAAGCTTTAGTAAAATATCCTTTCTTATTAAGTAAAGATACGGCCAAAGCAATATCAGGATCTACTTCAATAACATTTTCATCGGATATTACCTCAAAAGTATTTGCATCAATAAATTTATGCATATTCAAATTAATATTATTCATTTTTCTCATTTACCTTAACCATTGCCGGTCTAAGTATTTTATCTTGATATACATATCCTTTTTGTAAAACATCAAGCACGATATTATTATCAAAATCAGGATTTGTCTCGGTTAAAACAGCATTCATACGCACTGGATCAAATTCTTGATGAAGTGCATCAATCTCTTTTACCCCTTTTTCAATTAAAATATTTCTTAAATTTTCATATACCATTTTAAATCCTTCTAAGAACTTTTCTGTGCCTTCTTGCTTAATACTTAAAGCTCTTTCAAAGTTATCTAAAATTGGTAATATTTTTTCTAATAAATCAATGCCATCATATTTATATGCATTTGCTAAATCAATTTCACTTCTTCTCTTAATATTTTGCATTTCCGCAGTAATTCGAAGCACTTTTTCTTTTAAATCCAAATTGGCTTTAATAAGCTCATCTTTTTCTTTATCGATTTTTTTACGCTTCTCTTTTACCTTCTTCTTAACAGTTTTTTCTTCCTCTTTCGTAGGTTCTGCCCCTTCTTCTTGAACTTCCCCTTTTACTTCGGTATTTTTAACTTCTTCTTCCATTTAATCACCCTTTTCTTCTAACCATTTATTGAGAATATTTAACACAGCAACCACTCGGTCGTATTCCATTCTCTTTGGCCCGATTATAGCAATCGTTCCTTCTTCACCACCTAAAGAATAATTTGTTTTAACAACCGTAACATTATCATCAAAATTAGATTCACTACCAATATAAATACTAATATCACGATTATCATGTTTTTCAATCTTTCTTACTTGTTCTTCATCTTCAAGTTTTGAAATTAACCTCTTAATCTCAGATGGTTCACTATATTCTGGTTGATTTAACATTTTTGATTTACCTACAACGTGGATGTTTTCATTATTACTAATAAAGTCATGAAACGCATCATAGAAAATTCCATAAACCGCTTCATATTGTTCTACTTGTTTGGAAATAATTGGTTTAATATCATATTCTAATCGTTCTGCGACCATAGAAATTGGTGTTCCAACCAGCATCTTATTAATAATCTCACTAATTTTAACAACTTCCATCATACTGATATCTGGTGGAATACTAAATTGTTTATTTTTAACAATTCCTTTATCCGTACAAACTAGTGCAACTAAATGAACATCATCTAGAGGAATAATATTGACTTGTCTTAAAACATTCTCATCACTGTACTCCCCAAGAGAAATACTGGTATAATTCGTAATATCGCTAATAATTTCCAAGCATTTTTCAATCGCATCACTAACCGTCAAGTTCTTGTTAGAAAATAGAGTCTGTAATTTTTGCATATCACTTTTACTAAGCTCTTTTGGCTTCATCAAGTGCTCTACATAATACTTATACCCTGCTTCACTAGGAACTCTTCCACTAGAAACATGATTCTTTTCCAGTAAACCTAGCTTTTCTAATGCAGCCATCTCATTTCGAATTGTTGCACTAGAACAATGAAACTTATCACATAAATGTTTCGAACCAATCGGCTTTACTTCTTTTATGTAACATTCCACAATTTCTTTTAGTAAGCAATTTTTTCTTTCATCCACATTCATCACCTACTTTTTAGCACCCATTACCTTTAAGTGCTAACACTATTATAATATTATGCTTAGCACTTGTCAAGTTATAACTGCTAATTTTTAAAAATTTTTTTCATGAAAAAAGTCCATATAAAATTATATGAACTTCTAGTTATCAATTATCTTGTCAATTTGCTTTCTGAACGTTCAGATTGAAGAATTTCGTTCTTTCTTTTATCATCAATTCTTTCAAATAAAATATGAATATCATTTAATTGAATATCACCATGAACCATTTCTTCTTGCCAACGAAATTCTGGAAGTTGTAACATTGTTTTAATTTTTTTAGAAGTATCAGGCATAATTGGTGCAATTAAATTTGCTAAATTTGCCATAATATAAACACACGTATAAGTAGTATCATTAAAATCTTTCAAATTTTCTTTCACTTGAATCCAAGGTTGTCTTGAATCATAATATTTATTGGCAATACTTGCATACTCCATAATAGAATTTAAAGCATTTTTAAATTCTCCTTTTTCAATATAAGATCCGATTAATCGATACATTTTTTTAGTTATTTCTTCAATTTGGGCATCAATCTTACCTTCTTTTATCAATCCATCAAATTTTTTAACAATAAAAGATAAATTTCTATTAACAAAATTTCCAATGACTCCCACTAAAAACTTATTATGAATTTGAATAATATCTTCTATAGAACAATTAGTATCCTTAAGCTCTGGTCCATTAAAAATAAAATAAAATCTCAATGTATCACGATCAAAATTATCTAATAATTCATTCGCAGTTATCAAATTACCAGTACTTTTACTCATCTTTTCATTATTTAAATTCACATAAGCACTAGAAACTATATAATCTGGCAAACGATAATGATTTCCGATTGCCATAATTAGTGCTGGAAAAATAGTAGTATGAAAAGGAATATTATCTTTTCCATGAACATAATAAGTGAGTAAATTCTTATTATTTTCATTCATAAATTCATCAAAATCAATTCCTTGTTGTTTTGCAATTTGTTCTCCAACAGATAAATAACCCAACACTGCTTCAATCCAAACATAAATTCTTTTGTCTTTATATCCTGGAACAGGTACCTCAATTCCCCAATCAAGCTGTCTTGTTGCTGCTCGATCAACTAACCCCATATCAATATATTTTTGTGCCTCACCCAGTGCATTCTTACGCCACTTATCTTTACTAGCATCAATTAATACTTGAAGTTCAGATTGAAATTTTGTAAGTTCAAAATAAAGATGTTTATTTTTCTTAATAATAGTTTTATGATGACAAGTTTTACAATGTTTATCTAAAACCTCGTTGCTATCCAAAGAAGCTAAACATTCCTCGCATTGATCACCTGTACTTTTTCCACCGCAATGTGGACAAACACCTACTATTTCTCGATCAGATAAAAAAGTATTACAATGTTCACAAAAATCTTGATCAATTTCTTTTTCATAAATATATCCATGATCAATCATTTTTTTAAACTGCTCTTGAACATATTTATGATGAAATTGTTCCATTGTGCTAGCATATAAATCATATTCAAATCCTAATCTATCAAAAGTTTTCTTAAACTCCTCATGATAAAAGCGAGCAATTTTCTCTGGACTGGTTTGTTCTTTTTTAGCACGTTCGGTTATTGGAGTACCATGACAATCAGAACCAGAAGCATAAATAACGCGATCTCCGCAACCTCTAAAATATTTAGCGAGAACATCTCCAGGTAACAAAGCAGCTAAATGTCCAACATGCAAATAATAGTTAGCATAAGGCCAAGCGCCACCTATAAAAATATCCCTCTTCTGAACACTTTTATCTTTCTTCTTAAGAGTTTTTTTATTAACACTTTTCTTGCTTAACTTATTGCTCATAAACTCCTCCTTTAAAACCCAAAATTTTCAAACGCATAATCCGTCTCCAATATAATTGACAACATTTTAATACAATCTTAAGTACTTTGTCAATCCCGTTTAAAAAGTATTATATATTTTTTTATTCAACATATAGTTTACTATGAATATAGGAGTAAAATTACAAAGATTAAGTGAAGAAAACTTAGTTTGGCTCGTCTACTTTTTTATCATTATCGCTGCTCTTCTTTCCAATGCATATGAAAAATATTTCTTAGAAACAGGAGATTTACGCAATCAAAAAATATTTAAAACTCTAAACATCACCATCTTTTGTATTGCCTTTTTTATTTATCTATATTTTGTCGTAATTAGCTATGAAAAAGTGCAAGAATTAAGAGAAACAAGTACAAAAAAAGAAGTAATAAGCACTCATTTAACACTTATTGCTTCCCTACTATTCTTAGTCGCTGGTGGAATCGCTCTTTATGCTGAAATAAACAAAGATGATCCTGATACCGATATCGGAGTTGTCTAACGAAAACTTCGGTAAGCATGATGGGCTTCAATACTACGATCCTGCAACTCTGCTAGTTCTCCAACACTCACCACTTGATAGCCTTCTGCATAAAGTTTTGGCAAAATAATTTCCAATGCTTCTAAACTTGTTTGATAAAGTTCATGCATTAATATAATAGATCCATCCGAAACATTTTCCATAACATTATTTACAATTTTTTCTACATCTCGATAACGCCAATCTTCAGGATCAACATTCCACAAAATAAGAGGATAATTCACATTTTCTAAATTTGTTTTATTATACGCTCCATAAGGAGGTCTTACATACTTAATATGATCACCCGTAATCTGATAAAACAAATCATCCGTCTTCTCAATATTTTCATTTACTTCTAAAGGATCACTTTTCTTAATATTAATATGATTATAAGTATGACTAGCTACTTCATTACCAGAATTATAAGTATCTAATACACATTTCTGGCAACTATTCATCATTGTACCAACCATAAAGAAAGTAGCATGTGCTTTATTTTTAGCTAGCACTTCCAAAAACTGTTTGTTATAAGTGCTACTTGGCCCATCATCAAAAGTAATAGCAACCGTCTTTTTATCCTTGCTATATTGATATCCATCTTCATTTTCGTATTCTTGATCTAACTGATACGTAAAATCTAATAAATCTTTAATTTCATTATAATTTATCTTCAAAGATACTTCTTCTAAATATTCATAATCATAAGTATAATCATAATAATAAACAATCATTTCATTACTTTTAACAACATATACCTTTTTACCATCACTATTTAAAATACACTGAACAAGAAACTCTGGATATTTTAATCTTAAAAGTTCTTCTTCCTTCCTTTCAAAATTTTCCCAATTAGAAATGAAATCGGTAATTTGTAACTCCTCTCCTGTTTTATTATTAATAAGATAAGTTTTATATCTGCCATCTTCCAAAAACACCAAACTAGTAAACTCTAGAATATCACTAGATTCATAAATTAAATCGGTATTCTCACCCTTTATTTTCGAAATAATTTCTTCAACATTAACACTCGAATTACTAGGAATAGAAGTCTTCGTTTCTTCTTCCTCCTCCATCATAATTCCCTTAATTAAAAAGAAAGTTGCTAAAACAAATAAGAGAATAATTAGAATAATAAATATTATTCGAAATACTTTATACTTCACTCTAATCACTACCTATATTTATTATAACAACTTTTAAATATTTTTTACATCCTTTTTCCCGAATATGACATAAGCTATACATAACATAACGAAAATATATATAAATAACACCAAAATAGAAGTAGAAATATTTGCTCCAAAAGTTTGAGTAGTACCAGTTACTAAATAACTAAAATCCCAATACAAAGAAGCACTAGCTTTAAATACCCAAAAATCATAAACCAAAGCTAAATTAGAAATGACATTTAAAAGCAAATAGAAAAGAAAACTAACGGTAATCGCTGCCGAAGTTGAAGTAGTAACAACACTAAGCATAAAAGCAAAAACACCAATAATTAGATACATTGGTAAACTAGTAAAAAGTAAACCAAAAAGATATCCAAGTACCGAATAACTTTCTAATACTCCATTTTGATAAAGTACAACTGGAACACTCAAAGAATCAAATCCTAAAATAAACCCACCAATAATAATCTCAATTGCACTCATAAAAATCATAATAAGAGGAATCGATAATAAAACAACAAATAATTTACTAGTTAAAATTGTCCTTCTTCGAAATGGTTTGGTAAGCAAACTTTTAATCGTTCCTCTTGAGTATTCTTCACTAACAATCGAACCTGCAATCATAATGGTATAAATCAAAATAAAAAGTCCAAATTCACCCGAAAAATTCATTAAAACAGCTCGTAAAGTATGTTCGTTTAACAAATCAATCTTATGTTCAATAACATACTCATGAATACTCATCTCTTCTTTTAAAAACTCTAATCGTTTTTCTTCATCACTGGTTAAATCATCATCACTTAACAAATTCATATATTCTACGGTGTTTTCTTCTAAAAACTCTAAAGAATTATGAAGATAATTGCTAGAATCATAAGAAACATTATTTTCTTTGCGAATATTAGCAAGTTCCAGTAATCTTTGATATCTAGCTTGCTCTAATCCTTCGGTATCTTGAGCACGTGCTTCTAAATAATGAATTCTTTCATCCAAAAAATAAGTGCTATCTTCGTCTTTAACATGTTCCTCTTGTTCTTGAACCTCGCTTTGTAATTCCAAAGAAAGTTCTTGATCCTTTAA
Organism: uncultured Bacilli bacterium; assembly: GCA_944358165.1. Taxonomy (GTDB): domain Bacteria; phylum Bacillota_I; class Bacilli_A; order RF39; family UBA660; genus Caccenecus. The sequence continues at coordinate 7,009 of CALVQS010000022.1, forward strand.
AATATACTCACTCTCATACATTTGATAAATAGTATTATACATAAAATGATCAATCAAATATTCTTGAACATTTGAAGAATATTCATTCTTTAATTCTTCTAATTTTATTGTAGTTAAATGATCTACAAAAGCAAGTAAATCTTCACTATTATTTAAATCTAAAGCTTCATTTTCTTCCTTTAATGCTTCAATATCAACACTTACAATTTCTCCTTCAAGTGGCATCTTATAAACCACATTTGTAAGAACGCAAAAAAGAACAAAAATAAAGGTAACAATATAAAAACTTTTCTTTTTAACTAGTTTTACTAGTTCATTATGCATCAACCGAATCATGACTCAATCCCTCTACTTTTCATAAATGCTTCTTCCAAGCTCATCTCATATTTGCTCACTTCATATAAAAGAACATCATTTAAAACTAATTCTTTAATAAATATTGCGATTTCTTCTTCATCACGTACCACTTCAATATGATTTTTATCAACTACTTTATCAAACTCTTTTAAATACTTTTTACACTTACTACTATCATCTACTTTTAATAAATATTTATTTTCATCCATCTCTTTTACTTCTTTAATACTTGCTTCTTCTAATATTTTTCCATCAGATAAAATACATACCCGATTGCAAAAGCTTTCTAATTCACTTAAATTATGACTGGAAATCAGAATCGCAACACCACTTTTAGCTAACCTTTTTAATAGTACTCTTAAATCTTTAATTCCATCTGGATCTAAGCCATTCGTTGGTTCATCTAAAACAAGTAGATTTGGTGTCGATAAAAGAGTGGCAGCAATTCCTAGTCTTTGTCTCATTCCAAGTGAATATTTGCTTACCGAATCATGAATTCTTCCCTCTAATCCAACAAGTTCAACAACACGGGAGATATCGCTATCATCTACATTCCTATACATTCTAGCTTGTAACTTCAAATTATCAAATCCAGACAAATACATATAAAAATCTGGATTTTCTACAATCGCACCAACTTTACTAATTGCTAAAACAAAATCTTTTCTGATATCATAACCATTAATAAGAATCTCACCAGAACGAATCTTTTGTAATCCTAAAATACATTTAATAGTAGTAGTCTTACCAGCTCCATTAGGCCCAATAAAAGCCATAATATCCCCTTTATCTAAAGTAAAAGAGACATCCTTTAATATTTCTTTCTTACCAATTTTTTTATATAAATGTTTTACTTGTAATATACACATAATAATCCCTCTAACTTTTATTATTATACCAAAAAACAAGAAAAAAAGCACTCTTATGCCCTATCATACACAAGAGTACTTAAAAATGCAAGCAAAAAAGTTCGACAATTTATTTATGTCTAGCTAAACTTCGTAAAATTGGTCCATGCAAAGAACTTAAAATATTATACTCTACATCAAACGAACTTTCATAAGAAACATCTAATCTAGAACAAAAAAGTTCAAATTCTTCTAATGTCTTTGGACATTCAAAAAAACTACCTACTTCAAAATCCATAGTAGGAGTAACATAGCTTTGATGTTTCGTTTTATTATATAAAAAAGCTTTATAAGAAACATATTCACTTCCAGGATATATCTCCGCTCCACTAGCATAACAAGTATGTTTCCGACTAGCTTTAACTACTTCCATAAAAGGATAAAAATAAACCGTATCACCAGGAAACAAATAAGTACTTTTATCTTTATTTTCTAATTCTTCTAAAATATAATATAACTCATCTATACTTTTACCATAATAAGAAAACAGATCATATCCAAATGTTTCTAACTTTTCAAATTCTTGATCATACATAGCTAAATATTTAGGAAAACAAGCTAACTCTTGATAAGTAAAACTTCCCCAATTAAAATCATCAATATTACACCTCATCTTACTACACCTACTTTGTTTTTAACACTAATCAAATTATAAAGTAATCTATAGATTTATTCAAGAGCATAATATTTGTTTTTCTAATATAAAAAGTGATTACTTAATGTAACCACATTCTTCACATAAAATCTTTTTATTTTTATTAACAAGCAAGCTACCGCAGTTTGGACAAGCTTCCCCTATTGGTTCATACCATGTTGCATATTTACATTTTGGAAAATTACTGCATCCATAGAATGTTTTGCCTTTCTTAGTTCTTCTTTCGATAATATCGCTACCACACTTTGGGCATTTAGCATAAACTTTTACTTCTTTTACATCCTTTTTAACATATTTACAATTAGGATAATTACTACACGCCACAAACTCACCGTATTTGCCTTTACGAATAACTAAGTCACTTCCACATTCTGGACAAACCTCACCAGTTTTCTCTGGTTCTTTTTTCTCCATTTCTTTAAAAGCTTTTTCAACTAACGGAGCAAATTCATCATAAAACTTTTGAAGTACTTCTACATTATTTATTTTATGTTCCGCAATCTCATCTAACTGCGTTTCCATATTCGCTGTATATTCTACATTTACAATATTACTAAAGAATTCTTGTAATTTATCCGTTGTTTCAAAGCCAATATCTGTTGGATAAAACTTTTTGTCTTCAAGTCTTACATAGCCACGATCTTGTATTGTTTTCATAATTGTTGCATACGTACTAGGTCTACCAATTCCTAAAGCTTCCATTTCTTTAATTAAACTTGCTTCAGTATATCTTGGTGCTGGCTTCGTAAAGTGTTGGAATTTTTCAATTTTATCTGCTACTAAAACATCACTATGATAATTCTTAAAATCTGGTAAAATGACATCTTCATTATCTTCATATTCTTGATAAACTTTTAAATAACCATCAAACTTTAAAACACTACCTGTAGCTTTAAACATATAGCCATTATTTTCCAAATTCACAGTCGTTGCCAAAGTTTTCGCACTACTCATTAAATAAGCTAAACTTCGTATGTAAATGAGGCGATATAATTTATATTCATCTTGACTTAAATATTCTTTAATTGATTCTGGAGTACGCATAATACTAGTTGGTCTGATTGCCTCATGAGCATCCTGTGCTCCTTTTGGCTCTTTACTTTGTTTAACACTACCAACATATTCGCTTCCATATTTTCCTTTAATATAATTTTTCGTATCACCTACAAACACATCAGAAAGTCTTGTAGAATCCGTACGCATATAAGTAATTAAACCAACAGTCTCACTACCAATATTCATACCTTCATAAAGCTTTTGAGCAATTTGCATGGTTTTACTAGAGGAAAAATTAAGACGATTGGCTGCCATTTGCTGTAAAGTAGAAGTACGAAAAGGATCTTTTGGCTTCTTTAATTTTTCTTTTTCTTCTACAGAATCAATTTTAAAAGATAAAGATAACTCGCTTAATACTTGATCAGCTTCTACTTCGTTTTTAATTTCAATCTTTTTACCATGATATTTCTCTAAACTAGCTTTAAAGCTTTTAAAATCGGCTTCAATCGTCCAATATTCTTCTGGTACGAAAGCAAGTATTTCTCTTTCTCGGTCAACAATCAGTTTTAATGCAACACTTTGAACACGGCCAGCACTTTTTCCTCCCGTTTTTCTTTGCATCAATTTACTCAAACGAAAACCAATAATTCGGTCAAGCATTCGTCTCGCCTCTTGACTCTTAACCAAATCCATATCAATCTTTCTTGGATGCTTCATTGCATCTACTACAACATCTTTGGTAATTTCGTTAAAGACAACACGCTCTGACTTATCTTCATTAAGACCTAAAGTATCATATAAATGCCAAGAAATAGCTTCCCCTTCACGGTCAGGGTCGGTTGCTAAAATAACTTTATCACTCGCTTTCGCAAGCTTTTTTAAATTAGCAATATCTTTACTTTTTCCTTTAATTGCTACATAATTTGGTTTAAATCCATTTTCAATATCAATTCCTAGCCCATATTTACCAGTTGTTGCTAAATCACGAATATGTCCTTTACTAGATACAACATGATAATTGCTACCTAAATATTTTTCAATTGTTTTACTTTTTGCTGGTGATTCCACAATCACTAATTCACTCATAATCATTTTCCTTTCTTATTCGGAAGTGGTAATGTTATTTAATTCTTCATTTAAATAACGGAAGTAGTTTTTCTTAATTGCTAAACCACTCATCTCTAATTTTAACCTCACTTTGGTATTAATTGCAAGTATTTCTTCACGAGAATAAGAATTTTGTGTATAATATTTGATTTCACTGGTACTAGCATCATAAAAAGCGTCCTTATTTTTCCAAGATCCATCAATAAAGATAACCATATCTTCGTGTTCACGACTTAAAGCATCGGTTCCCATATAGAGTCTAGAATCATAATCTAAATCAAAAAGATTCGCAACCGTTGGTAAAATATCAATATAACTAGTATAGCTATCTACTTCTTGTCCTTCAAGTTCACTATTATAAATAATAAGTGGAGTCCGCTCAGCATTATTATCGCTATTTAAATCATAATCTAAAGCAACGTTTAATTTTTCATTATCAATCGCATATGGATAATGATCCGCAAAAAGAACAATGACCGTATCATCTAAAATGCCTCTTTCTTGAAGTCCATCTAATAAAACACCAATCGCATTATCAACTACTTTTATTTTAGACATATATCGTTTTAATTCGACAGAATATTCTTCTGGGAATAAATCCATATATTTATCTCCATATTCACTAGAAGAATTATAAGGTAAGTGAGATGTAACCGTTGTAATAAAACTCATAAATGGTTCTTCACCCACATTTTGATCAATTACTTCTAAATATTTTTCCATAAGTTCTTCATCACTAGCCCAAGTATTATAAGCAGGATAATTATAACTAAAACGAAGCTTTAAACGAACTGCATCGTAAAATTCACTACTACCCATATTTTTATGAATAACACTACGATCATAATACCAATCATAATAATCATGAAAACTATTCGTTAAATACCCTTTATCATTAAACAAATTAAAGATACTTTCAAAATAAGTATTATTCTTATAGACATTCGCTGTACAATTATTATTAATAGAATAAAGACTAATCATTGCACCCATTTCATTATTTCCAGTACTACATATATTTCTTGGTGAATAATTATTAGTAAAGCGAATACCATGTTCTAGTAATCTCTGAATATTAGGATAATAATCGGAATTAAGCATAATATCATTTCCAGATTCAACCATAATGACAATTAAGTTTTTACCTTCAAACATACCGGTATAAGCATTTTCTGTAGTCGCCGTATTTCCAATAAAATACTTATTTAAAGTATTAAGTTCTTCATCACTCTCGCTATTTATTAAATCAAGCCACCAAGTATTATTAATATTTGCATGATAAACAATTTCCTCTTTTTCTTCCTCATCCTTAGAATCTAAGATTTCTTCAGGATTGAGTTCGATACTTGATAAAGATGCACCTGGGAAGAAATATTCCTTAATATCTAATATTCCATAACCAATAAAGCCAAAATTACGTACCACTAAACTTGCATTTGTAGGTTTTACAAATAATTCATAAGCACTTGTACTTTGATATTTATCTTGCATAAAACTTGCCTTTAAAGTAGCACAATATAAGAAACCTAATAAAATAATTAAAAAAAGGGGAATCGTTTTAATAAATAGTAAAGAACGTGAAAACTTTCTCTTTGGAAGAATAAGACATACTTTTTTATGAAGAAATAGATAATAAAGAAGTAAGAGAATAAAAGGAATGAGCATCAAATAAAAAGTCCAATGAAAACTAGCCAAAAAATCTTTAATATAACTAGATACTGCCCCAAGTTGCGTATTCGTACTAACACTTGCATACACTCCTAGAAAATTATGAAATCCAAGTTCAGCAATTCCATAAATACTTACAACAAGAACAAGAACTAAATTGATAATTTTAGCAAGTATTCTTGGTAAAAACGACAAAAGATAACCAAAAAACAAAGCTAGCAATTGTATGCCTAGAAATACTCTTAAACTAGCCACTTGCATAAGTGAAATTCCATCAATCAAATGAAAGATGACTTCTAATAAAAGAAAACAAACGGATAATAAAAAATAATTATGAAAAACAGGACTAGCCCACAACTTCTTTAAACGCTTCACTACCATTCTCCTCCAAAACCTCTTTAACTGGTTTATAACTCATTCGATACTCATTAGTTATACCATATTTTCGAATTAATTCCAAGTGTTCTTTGGTAGGATATCCTTTATTTTTTTTATAATGATACTCTGGATACTTCCCATCAAGTTCATACATGATATGATCTCTAGTAACTTTGGCAATGACGGATGCTGCCGCAATCGATAAAGAAAGAGCATCTCCATGAATAATAGGCTTAGATGGAATATCAATATCATTCAAACTCATCGCATCACTCAAAATATACTCTGGTGTAACACTTAGATTGTTTATTGCGATATACATTGCTTTTCTACTAGCTTCTAATATATTAATTTCATCAATTTCTTTCGCACTAACAATTCCTACCCCAATACTAACCGCTTCTTCTTGAAGCACTTTAAAAAAAGCTTCACGCTTATTCTCCGATAATTGTTTCGAATCATTTAATCCCTCTAAGTGATAATTAACAGGTAAAATAACAGCTGCTGCAACAACAGGACCTACTAAAGGCCCACGTCCTGCCTCATCAACACCCGCAATCAAAGTAATATGATTTTTGTATAGTTCTTTCTCATATTTAAGTAAATTAGAACTCATGGTCAAATACCACTCCTTTAATTGCCTCATTTTTTAAATCATTAATAATATAATTGCTTACTCTCTCATAATCCACCTCTTCGCCTCTTTTAGCTCCAATCTTTTTAGCAATGGTATTATAAGCTTCTTCAAAATCGAGTTGGACAGAATCCGGAGTAATTCCATAACGTTCTTTTAGTTTTTCTGGATAATATTTATTGAGCTTTTTTAAAATATGAACGGCTACTTCATTTTCGTCTATTATTTCTGTTTTAATCGCGGATATTGCTGCCAAATTAAGAGCTACTTCTTGTTGTTCTAATTTTGGCCATAAAATACCTGGAGTATCAAGTAAAATAATATGATGTTTCGTTTTAAGCCAAACAAGTCCTTTGGTAACTCCGGGACGGTTTCCCACTTCTGCTACTCTCCTACCAACCATTTTATTAATTAAAGTACTTTTCCCAACATTAGGAATACCAACTACTAAAACACGAACATCTTTTTTAAGTAAGCCTTTTTCTCCTCTTTTTTCTTGCATTTCTCTAGCAAGTTCATGAGTCATATTTACAATTTTTAAAATATCTTCTTCTTTATTTAAATCAACCAGCAAAACCTTTGTACCTAATCCTTCATAATATTTTACCCATCTATTAGCCATTTCTTCATCTGCTAAATCTTTCTTTGTCATAATAAGTATTTTCGGTTTATTCCCAATAATATCATAAATATTAGCAATTTTACTTGATTTTGGAATTCTACTATCAACAAGTTCATATACCACATCAATATGCTTATACTCCTTCATCATAAGTCTTTTTGCTTTTGCCATATGCCCTGGATACCAATTAATATTTGTCATTTCTACCACTTCCTTTTTATTGCTTAATTTTACTTTATAATTTTTAATTAGTCATTGTTATTTGCATCCCTAACGTATGTATTTTATTTTTTTTGCCTCATTTAAAAATTTATCAAAATCTGATTGATATATTTTATCTTGTTTTAACTTAAATTTATCATATTCTTTATATGCTAATTCCTGTGCAACTTGAGCAGATATTTTACCTGCATTATGAAGAATTTCTTTTCCATTAAATTTTAAAAATGCATTTAATTTTTCTACCCAATCTTTCATTGTCATGGCGTTATGATTTTCAGCTTGCATTTGTGCATAATCTAAATACATAGTAACAATCATATCAAGGTTATATATCTTTACAGGCTTTCTAGAATTATCAATGTCGGTTTTTCCGACGGTGTTTTTTTCATCAAGTTCTCCGCTGTTTAAAATATTATTAATATGTTCCGTAACTGTACTTCTTCCTACTCCAAATAATTCTGCAATTAAATTTTGTGAAAGCCATAATGTTTCATCTTTATATATTGCATCTACCACAATATTTCCATCCTTATTTTTATAAATTAATAAATCATTTTGTTCTTTTATCATATCTACAATCCATCTCCTTTCTTTAAATAAACGATAACCCTAATTTTTATTTCCAATCATAAAAGTTACGTTCTAAATCAATACCTTCCATTACTCCGAACTAATCTAATTGAACTAATCTAATTGTACCAAATCGCTTACGCGAAATCTATATTATTTCTTCGATTAAACAATTTTTCTAACAAATTTCTTATTAA
>CALVQS010000023.1 GCA_944358165.1 uncultured Bacilli bacterium
AATAAAGGACTTTTTATATATACACAATGGTGGCTCGCGAGGGATTCGAACCCTCGACCCTTTGATTAAAAGTCAAATGCTCTACCTACTGAGCTAGCGAACCAAGTATGGCTGCCTCGGCTGGGTTCGAACCAGCGGAATGTCAGAGTCAAAGTCTGATGCCTTACCACTTGGCTACGAGGCAATAATAAAATGGTGGGGAGACATGGATTTGAACCATGGAACCCGAAGGAACAGATTTACAGTCTGCCGCGTTTGGCCACTTCGCTATCTCCCCATAAATAAATGGTGCCGACAGAGGGAGTCGAACCCCCAACCTACTGATTCATACTACTATAGCTTTCACTACCATTTTCATGTTTGTAGTCTGGACTTTCTCTTAACCATATCTTTTGACTTAGGTTCGTCGTATAAAGTCTCTACACTCAAGGTTTAACCTTTAGCTCGGGATTGGCATATATATAAATACTTAGCTTTCCCCGAATTAGCGACGTCCACTATAACTATTTCTAGTTATAGGTGCAAGATAGTTCAAAAAGCATAAGCTTCTATCCCACAAGTCAGTTGCGCTGCCAGTTACGCTATGTCGGCAAAAAAAACAATGGTGGGCGCTATAGGACTCGAACCTATGACCCCCTGCTTGTAAGGCAGGTGCTCTAACCAACTGAGCTAAGCGCCCATCTCCATTGACGTAATTTAATATAACATTAATAAATAAAGTTGTCAATAGCTTTTTTGCTTTTTTTGGCTTTGGTAGCCATTTTTTTAATTCTTTAAAATAAAATAACTTAGACATATGTTTAAGTTATTTTATTTTTTTACACTATATTTTATATTTTAAATAATCTTTTCTTTTTCTTTGCATAAATGATTATTCCACTAGCTAGAGCTATGCCACCTAATATTAGCGAATATTTTATAAAACTTCCAGTCTGAGGATTTTCTATTTCGTTGGTAATTGTTACAATAACTTCATTACTTGGTGTGTCTTCCTCATTATAAGTAATTGTTGCTATATTTGGTATTGATCCTTCTGTAATATTTGCTTGTAATTTTACTTTTACAGTAAATACGATACTATTATTAGCACTTAAATCGAAATTCCACGTAATATCATTATTATTTCCTAATATTCCACCATCATTATCTATAATAATTAATCTCGTATCAAATACATCCGTTAAAGTTATTCCTTTTGCATCATAATTACTATCGTTTCTAACTGTAATGTAATATTCAAATTCGCCATTAATTGTTGTTTCTGAAACACTAGCCATTTTGCTTACTGTTAGTTTTGGCTTACCAACTTCTACTTCTACTTCATCTGTTTTATCAGGTTTTCCTGGTTCTTTTACTACTACGCTGTTTAAAACACTTGTTTTTTCGGTTTCCTTTACTCTTACTGTAATTGTATAACTTATTTGCTCTTTAGCATTAATATTAGCAATATTCCAAGTGATTGTATGATTTTCTTCATTAACTGTCCCGCCATTGCTATTAATAATTTCTATATCTTCATCATAAGTATCTATTAACTCAACATTTGTAGCTGAAGCTGGGCTATTATTAGTAATTGTAATTGTATACGTATATTCTTCTTTTATTGATACGTTAGCTTTACTAGGTGTTTTTTGAACACTTAAATCCGAATCAATAACCGTCACATCATCACTGCTAGTTATTTCTTTATCATCATATGTTAAAATAGCTGTATTATCTATTACTTCTTTGTCTTTGACATCTCCCGTTACTTCAACATATACTGTTATTGTGTAAGTTTCTTCTGGAGCAATTGTGGCGATATTAAAAGTAAGCTTGTTATTATTTTCATTATAAGTTACGCCAGATGGAACGTTTACCTCAGTAATACTTAATTTATTTGGAATATCATCGGTAATTGTTAAATTATTTTCAGCACTATTTCCTGTGTTTGAAACACGAATTGTATAGTAAAAGAAATCTCCTTTTTTAACTGTTTCTACACTTGCTTCCTTTTTTAAAGTTATTAGTGAGTCCGTTACAGTAACGTCTTCATCATCTTTTTCTTCTTCTGAATCATCTGTTACAACAACTATGTTTGGTATTGTTGTTCCGATTGATACTCCTTCATTTAGTTTAACTGTAATAGTTAGGGTTAGAGATGCCCTGCTATTTATCGTTTGGTTATCCCACGTAATAGTTCTATTATTAATGGTTCCTCCGTCAGCATCTATGATTGTTAATCTGCTATCTATTTCATCTGTTATTTTTACACCTGTTGCTGTTCCATTTCCCGTATTTGACACTACAATTGTATAAGTAAATTGTTCATTTGGCTTTATTAAATTACCACCTAAACTTGTATTTGCTGTTTTAGTAACTGTTAAATCCGGTTTTACTACTGTAACATCGGCATCATCTTCTTGATCTTCCTTACCAACTTCTTTTAAAATTGCAACGTTATGTATTGTGGTATTATCTGGAACTGTTTCTTTTGCTTTTACCGTAATCGTGTATGTTTTCGTAGCTTGGCCTTCTAATATTCCAATGTCATAAGTAATTGTATTTCCGTTAATTGCTCCATTTGGGGCAGATATTATTTCAAGATTACTATTAATAGTATCTGTAAGTGTTAGCTCTCTTGAATTATAATCACTTGTATTTTTAACTTCTATGGTATAGGTAAATTCTTCGCCTACATTTACTTTACTTTTATTTACACTTTTTGTTATTGTAACTGTTGAATCAAATACTTTAACATCATCAGAATCACATTTTTCTTCTTTGCCAGTTTCTGTTGCACATGCTGTATTATTAATTATTTCTCCTGTATTTGCAGTATCTAATACTTGCACAGTTAAAGTAAAGGTTTTTTTGCCACCATTTGCATCTAATGAATCAATAGTATAGGTAAAGGTATTACCAGTAATATATTCGTTTCCTACATCGGCACTTATTAATTTTAACTTATTATTTAAAGTATCGGTTACTACTATATTTTTAGAATCTGCATTGCCAGTGTTTGTAACGGTAATGGTATAGGTGAATGTGTCATTTACACGAACTTCACTAGAATTTGCCTCTTTTGTGATTGTTATGTCTGAATCTACTACGGGAATTGTTATATCATCATTACTGCACTCATCCTTATTTTCATCACATACTGTTGCACTATTTGTAATGTTTGCTTTTTGAGTATTATTATTTAAACGTACTTCAATCGTTATAGTTTTCTTTTCGTGGGCATCTAATGGTTCAAGATTCCATGTATATTTTTGTCCTGTATTATTATTAGGTGATGGATTAGAATTTATAAATGTTAAATCACTATCTAAAGTGTCGGTAAGTGTTAAGTTCCCGCTTCTTCCTGTTCCGGTATTTTCAATAGTAATTGTATAATAAAAAGTATCACCTGGTCGAACATTTTTTACACTTGCTTCTTTTGTAATGGTAATATTACTATATAAAACTACAACGGTTGCAGTAGATGATTTTTCTTTATCATTTATCGTTGCAGTAGCTGTATTTTTGATACTTCCACTTGCTTCTTCTAATACCGTTACTGGAAAATAATAAGTAATGCTTTCATCTACTTCCATTGAACCAATATTACAAGTTATCGCTTGATTACTTCCTACGGAACATTCACTATATTTTTCAGTTACTTGGCTAGAATCAAGTTTAAAAACATCTGGGATTGTATCTGTGAGAACTACTTCATCCGTTTTAATTCGGCTAGTATTAGTTATGGTTACTTTATAAAAAAATTGGTCTCCTATATTTACTTCACTAAGTGATGTTTCTGTATTCTCATTTTTTACTGCTTTCTTCTCAATTGAAACATCATTTGTGCTTACTTTACTAGGTTGATTTGGATAAAATTCAAATAAGCATTTTTCAGCATTGGTTGGCTTTTTTACAGTGACTGTTGCATATACTATTTTTTCACCATCACTCGCTGTATATTCCTTATTTGATACTAAGCTAAAATTATACCTTCCTTCATTATATTTTCCACCGTCTGGATCTAAATCTAACGTTTCTTCTTGAAATTCTCCTTTTATTTCAAAATCTTCAAATTCATACCCAACTATATCAATATATCCAGAAACTTGATTTACTCTATTATTTCCTGAAATAGTAAAATATAAATTATATACATCATATTCATATCCTGCATCAGTATATGTATCTACCTTTTCAAAGCTATGCGCATCGGCTTCTACCTTATTTATAAAAATATATACTAATGTGATTGACAATGCGATGGCACATAATATTCCAATTCCTTTTTTCTTCATTTTACTCACTAACACTCTCTATTTTTCTAATTATTATTATATAATATATTTTTAAAAATCGCAACTTTTTAATAGCAGTTTTTTATGTTTTTATTACTATTATCATAATGGACTTGAAGAGCTCATTTTATACGCCTTTTAGCTTTTAAAAATACTTTTTATTGCGTTTATGACTGCTATTTTCCCATAATTATAGGTTACTCCACCTTGTTGATAAGCAATAAAAGGTTCTCTTAAGGGGCCGTCACATGATAATTCGATGCTTGAACCTTGAGTAAATGAACCACTTGCCATAATTATATCATCATCATATCCTGGCATTGGAGCTGGTATTGGTAAAGTTGATGAATCAATTGGGGATGATGCTTGAATATTTTGAACATATTTTATTAATAAATTTTTATCCTTAAAAGTGATTGCTTCTACAATATCTGCTCTTGCCTCATTGTATCTTGGTGATACTTCATAGCCTAGTTTTTCTAAAAGATAAGATGTTAATACGGCGGTTTTTAGACTGGATGCTACTACACTTGGGGCAAAATATAGGCCTTGTAAAATGCTTTTATTTGCTCCTAAGCTTGGTCCTACATCAATACCTTCACCTGGTAAGTTTAATCTTTCAGCGCATAATTCAATTAACTTTTTATCTCCACAAATGTAGGCACCATTGGAAGCAATTGATCCTCCTAAATTTTTAATTAAAGAACCGACTATAATATTTGCACCTACTTCTAGGGGTGAAGTCTTTTCAACCATTTCACAATAACAATTATCCACCATAATAATTACATCTTGATCTACTTTTCTGATTTCTCTTATTACTTCTTCAATATCTTTTACGGAAATACTTTTTCTGGTAGAATACCCCCTACTTCTTTGGATTTCAATTACTTTTATCTTTTTTTCTTTTAATTTATTGATAATACTTGGAATATCAAATTTATTATCAACTAAATCTATTTGTTCATATTCTATCTGAAAACTTTTTAGAGAACTAGGATTTTTTTTAATACCAATTACTTCATGCAAGGTATCATATGGTAAGCCTGTTATGGAAAGAAGAACATCTTTGGGGCGAAGAAGAGCAAAAAGAGTGGTTGACAGAGCATGAGAGCCACTTATCATTTGATTTCTTACTAAAGCTGCCTCCCCTTTTAAAACACTTGCAAAAACTTGTTCAATTGCATCTCTTCCTAAATCGTTGTAACCATAACCTGTGGTCATATTAAAATGATTCTCACTGATGTTTGCTTCTTTAAAGGCATTTAGAACTAACGTGCTAAAATAATATTCATTTTCATCAATTTTATGAAAAATTTCTTGAAGTTCGCTTTCTGCTTGTTTTACTAATTCGTCTATCATTTTTGCCCTCCATCTACTCTTACTGTAGAGCCATTAATGAAACCCGCATCTTCTGTACATAAAAAGAATACCACTTTGGCTATTTCTATTGGTTCTGCAAATCTATTAAGAAGTATTTTTTCGCATTCTTGCCTTTTAAAATCCTCATCTAATTCTTTATTCATCGAAGTATTGATCCAACCGGGAGCAACCGCATTTACTCTTATGTTTGGAGCATATTCTACTGCTAAATTTTTGGTTAAGGATATGAGTCCTGCTTTTGATGCATCATAATCCAGGCTGTAAGGATAATAAGTATCCATTCCATTGGTTGATGAAATATTTATAATACATCCCTTGTCCATGATTTTATGACCATATTTGCATACTAAAAAAGGGCCAATTAAGTTTACGTTTAGAATCTTATTAAAACTTTCTTTGGTTTTGCTATCAACAAGAGTATCATCTGAAATGGCTGCATTATTTATTATTACATCTAAATGTCCTTGTTCCTTTTTTATTTTGTTTATCATATTTTCTACTTCTGATTCATTTGATACATCACATTTTATAGGTATTGCTTGTTCATAAGTTTTGGCTAAATCATATGCTTCTTTTTGGCTCTCTTTGTAATTTACATAAACGATATCATCATTTTCTAAAAAAACTTCAGCAATACTTTTCCCTAAACCACGTGATGCTCCAGTAACTAAAACGACTTTTTTCAAGCCTCATCACCTCTTAAGTTCACTATTATACACATTTGTGTTGGTTAAGTCTATCTTTATTAATTCTCCTTCATAATTATATTCTATATTTGCTTCGCCTCTTGTATCTGTATCTAAATATCTTAGGACATGCCATATGTAATCCTTATCTCCATAATTTTCACCAAAATGATTGGGAATAATATTAGTCCAAGAAAAATCTTCGGGATGTTCTTTATAATACGCTAAAGTGGCATCATCACAGCTACTTGAAAAAGCATACATTCCTTTGTTATATGCATCAATTGCTAAAAAGATGTTTTTGTACTTATCAATACATCTTCTTAGTTGGGCACAACCAATCCTAAAATTATCTTCTAAGTTTTGCATAACTAAGTAGTTTTGGCCTGCTAACCTAGGATCATCTAATTTTCTTTCGTCTGCAACATAAAATTCATCATATTCGCCTGTTGGTACCCCATTATTGTATACTGCAACTTTTATTTTTTCTATTGCATTATCGTTGTGAAAAGACGCTACTTGTAGTTGCATTGGTCCACATGCTCCACTAGAATTAATTGTGCAATCTAATACTCCATATTCTTGGCTTACTAGAGCATAAGTTAAGTCTTTGGGAAGTCCATAACGATTAATCCAATAATCTAAATAAGGAGAACATAATTCTTTCGTTTGTTCTAATTTTCCATTTGCTGTTTCATCTGGAAAAGCTAAATCTATTTTGATACTATCATCATCAATAAGAGTAGCTTCATCTGGACTTGTGTTAATAGAAGCTTTTGGCTCTATAGCGCTTTTTTTAACTTGCTCAGTATAACTAATACTTATGCTTTCACTTGCTATTTGTTCTGTTTTAGCTATTTCTTTATTTATTAAACCTGCTATTATGGAAGTACTTATTACAAAAGTTAAGGTTCCAGCTATAATTCTTTTAGCTGGCATAGATTTCTTTTTTGTGCGATTTACTTTTGGAATATGATTGGGTGGTAAAGAACTTTTATACTTTTTTAATGTTTCTTTTTCAACAAAGCTTTTTATCTTGGTAAGTAATTCTATAAAATAGCGATCTTGATTATCTTTATGTGGTGAAAATATTTTTAAATTATCAATAACTATCGAAAAGCCATTTTCAAATACAATCTCCATGTATTCACTGCTATCATGAACTTTAATAATACGGCCTTCGGTTACACTTGATAAAAGGTTGGCTATATCTTTATTATTTAAATTAATATATTTAATTTCATCGTTTTGATATTGGTAAGCATAATACTTTCTTCCTTCATTATCATTAATATAAAATTTACTCACTTGTATCACCCATTTTACTTTCAATTACTTTATCAATCATGTCATATTCGGCACTAGATAAATCATTATCAATAATATATTTACCATCTACTTCTTCATAAGAAGATGCTAGTAAGTCATTATCTATTAAATAAACGATATAATTCTTGCCAAAATTGTAATCAAAATGTGTAAATAAAAATGTTGCTTTCGTTTTGTTTCCATCGACATCTTCTAATATTATTTCATTCATATGCTTCACCCTATTATCATTATAAAATATTTTTCTGATAAACGCTAGATGTAAGTATGAAAACACAATTAAAAAAGTCAACTTTTTGGTTGACTCACTTTTTTGTCACAATTAATTTCATTGCTGTTTTATCTTCGCCATTTATTACAACATCATTAAAGGCTGGTATCACAACTAAATTATCACCGCTAGGTGCTACAAAACCTCTGGCAATTGCTATTCCTTTAATCGCTTGGTTTAGAGATCCAGCACCAATGGTTTGGATTTCTACATTTCCTTTTTCACGAAATATGTTGGCAATTGCTCCTGCTACTTTGCTAGGATTTGATTTGCTAGATACTTTTAATATTTCCATATATTTTTTTCCTCAACTTTCTAATTAAATATATGAAAATATTTTTAGTTTATTCTTCTAAATGGATGTTTTCGTAGGCTCCTAAATCATAGACTTCATAACCTAATTCAATTAGTTTTTCGGCAGCTATTTTACTGCGATTACCGCTTTTACAATAAACAAAGATGATTGTGTCTTTGTCAAGGGGAATTAGTTCATTTATTTCATCATATGGAACATTAAATGCTCCCTCAATATGTCCTTCGCCATATTCTTCTCTTGTTCTTACATCTAAAATTTGATAATTCTCATGTTCTTTCATAATTTCTAAGGCTTCTTCACTATCAATTTTTTGATAGGTAAAAGCTTCTTCCTTAGAACTACAGCCTAATAAAAGAAAGCATGCTAGAAATAAAGCAATTAATTTCATTTTTCGCTCTCCCATCTTGCATAGATTCCACATGGTAATATTAACTTTGAATCCTTTACTGGTAAGCCTAATTCATCACTCGTAATTACGCCAGGATGTTTATTTGCTATTCTTAAATATAAAAGGTCTTCTAATACTGTTTTGGATAGTCCTGTTGTGTAAGAATTAATGATAAATAGTAAAGGATCATCACTTAAAAGCTCAGATGTGTCTTTTATTAGTTCATCTAAATCTTTTTCAATATTCCATACCTCACTTTTAGCTCCTCTTCCAAATGATGGAGGATCCATAAGAATGATATCATATTTATTTCCTCTTCTAATTTCTCTTTTCACAAATTTTCTTACATCATCTACTAAAAAACGGACACTCTCATTTTCTAAATTATTTAACTTTACGTTTTCTTTCGCCCAGTCAATCATACCTCGGGAAGAATCTACATGAACTACACTTGCTCCCTCTTTTAAAGCAGCGACGGTGGCAGCTCCGGTATAAGCAAATAAATTTAAGACTTTAACATTTCCTTTTCTACTTTTAATTTTTTCACGAATTAAATTCCAATTATAAGCTTGCTCTGGAAATAATCCGGTATGTTTAAAACCCATTAATTTTAAATTAAATTTTAAATCATGGTAGCAAATTACCCAACTATTAGGAACATTTCCTTTTATTTGCCACTTTCCTCCACCAGTGTTACTTCTATCATAGATAGCATTACTTAATTTCCAAAGATTACTTTCTTCTTTTTGCCAAATTACTTGGGGATCAGGACGATTTAAAATCACCCCTGCCCATGATTCTAATTTTTTGCCATCATTTAAATCAAGTATTTGATATTCCGTAAAATCATTAATTAATTTCATTGGTTATTCTCCATTAAATAGAAAGCGATTGGATCTACGACATCTAGTATTCCGTTTATGAAAAAGAAGAAACCAATAATAATTGTTTGGACAGATGCTTCATAATATAAATTTAATCCTGTTAAAAGGCCTGATGTTAAAAAGGCAAATAAAATAAAAATTCTTAATATCCACATCTTGTTTTTACGATCATGGTAAAAGTCTGCTTTTTTAAGTTTTACTAAACACATAAGTCCCATCCATATTAATAAAACTAAAACAATATTTTTTATATCTGCTTCAATAAAGAATAAACTCGTGAAGGCTCCTAGAGAAATTAAGCATGTAAATAAGCTTTCCATATCTTTTTCTTTTAAGATTAAAATAAATTGGGCCGCTTTAATTAAAGCATAGAAACCAAATACCGTTTTTAAAATAAAACTTAAATCATTTACTTTAAATGTTGGTAATAATAGAATTACACCTGCAAGTAACATTAAAGAGATTCCTGTAATTAAATCTACTAATTCTTTTTTCTTCATATTGCACCTCTTTCTTCTTTATTATATCACAAAGATGTTTATAAGAAAATTAAAAGAGTTTTCATTTTTAAAAACTCTTATCTAGTTAATTTTTCTTCTAGTTTAAAATTGGAATTTTTGATTAGTTCACCAACTATACCTTCGCCCTTTAAAGGAACAAATCCATAAATATAGTTTGGTAAAATACGATAAACATTGCCATCAAAATATTCTACTTGTTCTGTATCTTCTCGCATTTCATGAGGTATTTTTATAATAAATGCTCCTTTTGAAAATTTGTAGGAATGGCCATTTTTTAATTGATTGACAACATGAATGATATCTTTAAAAAAGGTAACGGTAGAAGTTAAATCTGGAGCTTCCTCTATTTTTCTTGCAGCATCCATTCTTCCTCCATTGTTTACTAGTCCTTTTTCAAAAATTTCGCCAATTAGTTCTTCGGTAATAATGGATTGCCCAGTTAAATGAATTCCTACATCATATCCTAGATAATTTTTCTCGCCATTTTCTAATATATATCCCGCATCTTTAAATAATTCTTCTAGTTCCATTCCAAGATTTTCTGACATGTAGCCATAAGAATTAATCGCTTTTACCCATCTTTGAAACCATTTTAAATCTTCTTTTCTTTCAATCTCGGATTTATTATTTAGATGGACTTGGTATCCATTTACTTTTTTATTTCCAAAAAACATATTCTTCAACCCTTTTCAAAACTTAAGATACTTTCTCAAATTGAGAATTGTATATTTTGGCATAGAAACCATTTTTAGCAAGTAATTCTTCATGACGACCTACTTCTACAATATCACCCTCATTCATGACTAATATTAAATCCGCATTTTTAATTGTGGATAAACGGTGAGCTATAATGAATGAAGTTCTTCCTTCCATGACTTTGTCCATAGCTTGTTGAATTAATTCTTCCGTACGAGTATCGACATTGGATGTAGCTTCATCTAATATTAATACTTTTGGATTTGCAAGGATGGCTCTTGCAATCGTTAGTAATTGCTTTTGGCCTCCACTAATATTATTTGTTTCTTCGTTAATCATAGAATTGTAACCTTCTGGTAAGGTTCTTACAAAAAAGTCGGCACTTGCAGTTTTCGCAGCATCCATTACTTCTTTATCTGAAGCATTTAAATTACCATAACGAAGATTGTCTAAAATGGTTCCATTAAAGAGCCATGTATCTTGAAGTACCATTGCAAAAACAGTTTCATATTCTTTACGTTTATAATCTTTGATATTTACTCCATCTAGTAAGATTTCGCCTCCACTTAGTTCATAAAAACGCATTAATAGTTTTACCATTGTAGTTTTGCCTGCTCCCGTTGGACCGACAATCGCAATTTTTTGGCCAGATGATACTTTGGCATTAAAATCTTTGATAATTATTTTATTTGGATCATAACCAAATTTTACATGTTTAAATTCAATATTTCCTTTTACTTTGTCACAATTTTTTGTTCCTTCATCTACATATTCATCTAGATTTAAGAAGTTAAATACTCTTTCACTAGCAGCGATCATACTTTGAATTAGGTTGGATATTTGAGCTAGTTGAGCAATCGGATTGGTAAAGTTACGTGAATATTGAATAAAACTTTGAATGTTACCAATGGTGATTTTACCATTGATTGCAAAAATGGCTCCTAAAATAGCAATAATGGTATAGTTTAAGTTGGCAACAAAGTTCATGATTGGTTGCATAAGCCCAGATAAGAATTGTGCTTTAAAACCAGATGTGCATAATAATTCGTTATCTTTATCAAAGTTTTTCATTGATTTTTCTTCAGCATTGAATGCTTTGATTACAGTATGCCCACTAATCATTTCTTCTACTTCACCATCGACACTTCCTAAATAATTTTGTTGATTAATAAAGTGCTTTTGACTTTTTTTCACAATCATCATAACAATAATGCTTGCTACTGGTAGAATTAAGGCTGTAATTAGAGCTAAAGTAACATTGATTGTACACATCATGATAAATATTCCAATTAAAGTTACAATTGATGAAACAAGTTGAGTAGCAGATTGATTTAAATTTAATTGTAACGTATCAATATCATTGGTTATAACTGACATGATATCACCTGTATTTTGTTTGTCATAATAACTCATTGGTAAACGATTTAATTTGTGAGATATTTGTTTTCTTAGTTTGTAACTTGCTCTTTGTGATACGTGTGTCATAATTAAATTTTGGATGTAATTAAATAAGGCACTTACAATATAAAGAATGGCTAAACAAATTAAAATCGTTCGGATGGCATCAAAATCAATTGAGCCTGTTCCATTTATTTTAGCAATAATTCCATTGTATATTTCTGTTGTCGCATTTCCTAAAATTTTTGGAGAAACAATCGCGAAGATGGTACTTCCAATGGCAAAAAGGAAAGCTAAGATAATTAAAATTTTATATTCTGATATTATTTTTAATAATTTCTTTAAGGTTCCTTTGAAGTCGCGAGCTTTATCGACCGCTCCAGGCCCTCCCATTCTTCTTGGCATTAGAGTTCCTCCTCCTTTAATTGTGATAAAGCAATCTCTTTATAAATTTTACAAGTTTTTAATAATTCTTTGTGAGTTCCGCTTCCAACAATTTCTCCTTCGTTTAAAACAATAATATTATCAGCATTCATAATCGTACTAATTCTTTGAGCTACAATTAAAATTGTGGCATCCTTTGCATGTTTAAATAAAGCTTTTCTAAGCGCAGCATCGGTCTTAAAGTCTAAGGCACTAAAGGAATCATCAAAAATGTAAATTTCCGGATTTTTAGCAATCGCTCTGGCAATCGATAATCGTTGCTTTTGACCACCTGATACATTTGCTCCACCTTGAGATATTTCGCTTTCAAATTTATCTTTTTTCGAATTAATAAATTCTAGAGATTGACTTACTTTGGCAGCTGTCTTTATTTCTTCTTCGGTTAGATTATCATTGCCAAGCATTAAGTTTGATTTTATTGTTCCACTAAATAGCATTCCCTTTTGTGGCACATAACCGATTCGGGAACGAAGTTCTGTTATGGATGCATCTTTAATATTTACACCATCTACTAAAATATCTCCACTTGTTGCATCAAAAAATCTTGGGATTAAATTTATTAAAGTAGATTTTCCAGAACCAGTAGAACCAATAAAGGCTGTCGTTGTTCCTGGGGTTGCTTTAAAACTAATATTTTTTAGCATTGCTTCATCGGCATCAGGATACTTGAAGCTTACATTTTTAAATTCTACTACTCCTCTTTCCTTTTCATTAAATTCTACTGGATTTTCTATTTCTTTTACAGAAATTTCTTTTTTTAGAATTTCTTTAATTCTTTTTATAGAAACTAGGGCACGTGGCGTCATAACAGATACTAAAGAAATCATTAAGAAGGACATTATAATTTGCATTGTGTAAGAGATAAAGGCAAGAAGCGTTCCTACTTGTAAGGTGCCAAAATCAATTTGCTTTGCACCATACCATACAATTAAAATGCTTATGATATTCATAACAAGCATCATACTAGGCAGCATAATACCCATTAGGCGATTGACAAATAAATTGGTTTTCGTTAGCTTTACATTGGCTTTATCAAAACGTTCTTCTTCATATTTTTCAGTACCAAAAGTACGAATAACGGGCATACCTGTAATAATTTCTCTTGATACTAAATTCATTTTATCAATTAGTTTTTGCATTCCTCTGAATTTTGGCATTGCTAGACCAAATAAAATGCCTATTAATATAAAGATGATTACTAAAGCTAGGCCGATAATCCAGTTTAGAGGATTGTTACTTACTTTGATGAAAGCACCAATTCCCATGATTGGAGCAAAAACGACAATTCGAAATAACATAATGAAAAACATTTTAATTTGTTCAATATCATTGGTTGAACGAGTAATAAGACTAGATGCTCCAAATTCTTTAAATTCTGCTTGAGAAAAGCTCATAATTTTTCTTACGACTTTGCTTCTTAAAATGTAACCTACTTTGGCTGCTAGTTTGGCAATTAAATAGCCAACAATAATGGCAATAATCATTCCAGCACCAGCTATGGCAAGCATGGTTACGCCTTCTTTTATAATGTAATTCATTTGATAGTCTTCCATATCCATACCAATCGCTGTATAAATGGTGTTTACACTTGATACCGCATATTGGTCTAGGATTGATGAATCCATTTCACTTAAAGAACTAGAAATAGCACTTATTACCATATCAAAGGTATTATCATCCATAGCTAGTACAATATCTAGTAAAGTACTATCAGCAGGTACTTCAACATTTAACATTGTCTTTAAAGATTCATTGTTACTATAAAGCATCGTTGTAATAATTAAAGGCTCTTTTATCTTTTCTTCGACAATATCTTTTTCTTCCTCGGTCAAATCTTTTAATAAATAAAGATTTTCTTCTTCTAACAATGAATACTTGCTTGTTAAATCTTTTAGTTCTGTGGTACTTAAGTTTTCAGTTACGTATAAATCATAACTTGCTAATATTGCTGGATCTTCGTCACTTATTTTTACGATCGCATCAAACATATCAACTGTTAAGACTTCTGGTAAACCTCGATCAACCCCTCCTTGTTGTATTCCATTATTGATAATATCAGATGTGTAACTAGGTAACTCTAAATCACATAATGCTTGAATTACCAAGAGTCCAATCACTACCATAATAGGAATCACAAAAGTTAAAATAACATTTTGTTTTTTCAAAAAAATCCCTCCTATTTATTATATTATTGGTACGTCTAATTATATCATTAAATAAAATATTTGAAAACAAAAACTTTTTTTAAATTTTAATCTGTGATAGAATATTAAGCATTTTATGGCATATTTCTCCCAAAAGAAATGTGCTATAAAATTATTGTACCTAATTTCTAGCAAAAA
>CALVQS010000024.1 GCA_944358165.1 uncultured Bacilli bacterium
ATATTGTTAATCACAACATAAATCACTCCAATCGTGGTTTATTTTTTTTCAAAATATGCCATAACTTACTATACATTGTATCATACTTACTAACATCTTCTAAGTAATGTTTTAATTTAGGACGAGCATTTTCTCTTTGTTTCCTTTGAGCAACCGCAGTAGCTTCATCATAATTATTAGGATACTCATTTACCGTTTCAATTCGAAACAGATCAGCTCCAGTAAGATCATGAATCTTTTGTGCGACCACTTCAGTATTACCAACTTTTAAATTAACAATCCCCTGATTCGTATAATTTTCTCCAGCTCGAGAAAAATAAGCTACTAATTCCATTTTTTCCTCCTCGCATCACAAAATATCTTTTACCAAATTCCTTTTTGATAATTTTGAATTTTGAACTCTAACTTTTTATAAGCATCTTGCATCAAACGAATCTTTTCTTTTAAAGCATCTCTTTCACCTTCAAGTAATTTGATTCTTTCGTCTTTTGTATAATCGCCTTCATCATAAAGTCGCATATACTCCCTTAAAACCCCAATCGATAAACCAGCACTACGCATACATTTAACAAATTCAATTCGAGCTAAATCAGCTTCACTATAATCCCGAACTCCACTTGCATTCTTAGTGATTGGACCAATCAATCCCTCTTTTTCATAGTATCTTAACGTATCTTTTGTTAAATTATACTTTTCTGAAACTTCTTGTATTGTAATTTTAATCACCTCAACTTAATCTAAGTTTACTACTTATAGTATACTCTAAGTCAAGTATTTTTACAAAGAAAAAAGAGAAATTAATTCTCTTAAAACTCGACATACTCTCCCGTGTCATAGATAATACCATCAACTTCTAAATAAATAGAATACTTACCACTTAAACCTTCCGCATTAATATATTTATTAACAACAATTCCATTTTCCGTTTCATCTTCGGTAAATATGTCAACACACATTGCGGTATAAGGCTTTTTACTAACAGATACATGATAAGATTTGATCTTCATATTTTGATATAAAAGAATATTAACATCTTCTCCTTGTTTATATCTTCCACTAACTACAATGCGGTCAATTTCCCTAGTAATAGAAAAATCTCTTCCAAAATCTTCAATATCTTTAGTACCTAGCATAAATCCAATAGACTCTTCGCGTACATCCGTTACACCAGTACTTCCAATTCGAGTTGCTGCACCAAGTTTAAATTCTTCATTTTCACTATATAAACTCATTTTTTCAACACGGTAATTATTAGTTGGTAAAATGATTTCAAAAACAACTTCATCATCAATTAATTCAACCGTATCGCTAACTAAACGATCAGCTCCACTAATCCCTGCCGGTTGATTTGAATTTTTACCATCAACATAAACAATACCACCAGAGTGAACAATATAATGTCCTGCATCAATATAATCAACATCAGAAATATATGGAGAATAAAATTCACTACCACGTTCTTTTCCATATTCCCAAATTTGTTCAATAGTCATTGCATCTGTATCAATCTTATACATAACACCACGCGTATAACTTTCTTCTGCTGGAACATATTCTTCTTTAATCTTCGATTTATTATTACCATTATCCAAAATAAAGACATAACCTTCTGGTGTAATCATCGCTGCATGTTGACTCCATTGCCATTCAAAATCATCACCTACTGGTGTAAAGAAATATTGCTCGTACTCTTCACTCCAATTCGTTGGATCTCCAATAATCCAATTAAGTTCTCCCGTATCATAATCGATATTAATAACGGCATCTTGATGTCTTCCTGATAAAGTAATGGAATTAGTAGCTTCATCATACCAAACAGAATTATTATGAAACCAGTCATATTCCACCCAGTTCTCACTTTTACCGTCTTCCATATTAAGAACATCTTTTAAATCCCAAGATTTAACAATATCACCAGTTGTCATATCTACTTCTACCACATAATCTTCAACGGTACCATATTCGTTATAGAAATCATCACTTGCTACTAACAAATTTCCATTTGGCATTTCAAAGTAATCATGGTGATATCCACCCTCTAAACTAATTTCTTTATAGATTTTACCAAGCAAATCCATTTCATACAAACCACTCATATAATATGGTGTATTCACAAGTCTTTCCGTAGATAAAAGTAAATGTCCATTGTCTAAACGATTAATTTCCCATAAAGCATTGATTGTTAAATACCAACGTACATCTCCATTTACATCATAAGCAGAAGTATATCCACTACTAGATGCTGTAAAAAAGTATAAGTCATTTCCAAGTTGTGATTTATCAGCTGTAACACTAGTAGGTAAGATAAAATCATCAGGTAATGCTTCTGTTTGAATAGTAAATGTTTTTTTAAGATTTCCACACTCTACAATAATTTCATTAGCATAATCTGCATAGAGTCCATAAATTGGTAAATAATGAACAGTATCACTTGAAAACTCATGAGTAAAAGTAGTGTTCTCGTCTTTTCCTACAATCGTTACAACCGGTGCTACTTCTTCTTCCGTCTCAAAAATAATTAAAGCTGTAAGAGGCGAAATCTCATAAGGATTTACAATAATATTTGGATTATCTAAAGTATACCCTTCACTTTTAAAATTTTGTTCCAAAACTTCCTGATTTTCTACTAAACTAATAGTCGTATCAACTTTGGTACTATTTGTCGATAATGAATTTAAAACAAAAAGTGTGATCACAACAAGTAAAACGACAATTAATAAAGCAATAATAATAATTTTCTTTTTATTCATATTTTTTCTCCCTCCAAGAATAACTTTAACACAAACATCAAAAAATAAAAATAAATTAGAGGTTGAAAAAACTCAACTTGAAGTTGAGCTACAATTATCATTTAATGACAAAGGAATTTCATAAGTAATAATATCATCATTTTCGTCAACTGCTCTAAGTTCAATACTTAAACTATCCTCTTTATAATTTTCACAAGTACTTTCATACCCATCAATATTAAATTCAACGGTATTTAAATAATCATTTAAAGTAACCGCATCTCCCTTATAAGTATCACGACTAATTTCCGTTTTCGTATTAGCAGTAGTCTCATACAAAATACAAGTGATATCCGAATATTTCCTTGCATCTTCACTCAAGCAACTAATGCTAGAAATATTAATGGATGTTTTATTATTGTTATAAGCCATACTCCCCATAACTGTAAAATCATCACAAGAACTACTTACTGTTTTAAAAGTAAAATCATGATCATGAAAACTTAAATAAACCAAAAACAAACCAAGAACAAAAACAAATGCAAGGAAGAAAAAAGCATATTTATGAACACCTTTCTTTTTCGGTTTTACTTCTCCTTCTAATAATTCATTAATATCCACATGAAACTGATTACTAATCTCTTTTAAAATAGCAATATCAGGTACATTTTGTCCATTTTCCCATTTTGATACTGCTTGATAAGTAACTCCAAAAAGTTCTGCAAACTCTTTTTGGGTTAAATGATTTTCTTTTCTAATTTTCTTAATTAATTCTCCAATCTTTTTCTGATCCATAACATCTTCTCCAAAAAATTACACATTAAGTATAACATATTTTTAAGAAATAGTATACGGATTATTTATTGTACCCCCTCCTGTTATTGTTACATCTGCCTTCAGATTAATTACTGGGCGCACACCAAACGAGTTATACACGTATTCAGCGAAGAGGGAGCCAGACGAACGCACATGGAACACGTAAGCATGACTGTACGTAGCAACAAAGTGAGACGGAGACATGGCCCAATAGGCATTTCCTGTATACAAGTAATATCCATAATTAGTATAGCCTCCTTTTCCTCCTGCATACATTACTTCATCTGCTGTAATGAGTCCTATTTTTGTTTGATACAAATCATTTGCATTATTACATTCATATGTTGGCTCATAAGTTGTATATGCTCTTTCTCTTGCTGCATAATATATTGCACTACTTGGTTGACTACTCCATGTATAGTTACTTGCCATCTCTCGATCATTACAGAATCCAGCATTTCCATCTATATAGCTATCGTATTCTTGTAAATTTTTTCCATACCATGTGTCTAATACTCCCTTTATAGTACTTGGTGTTGGTTCTGTTCCTGGACTATCACTTGGTCTTTGTTCTCCTTCTACATATGTATATCCTACATATTCACTTCGATCATAATTTGGCTTTGCATTATATACACTGGTTTTTGCGCCACTGTCATCTACTGCTATTTGTGTATAATCTGTACTTCCATCATTATACCCATTCGCTAATACTTTCTCTTTTCCTGCTGCATCTACTTCTGATTTCTCACCGCTATAGATGATTCGAATTGTTCCATCTTCATTGATTCTTATTATTCGCCAATATTTATCTGCAAATACTAGGTAGTTATCTTCTACATCTCCTCTATAGTAATATGTTGTTCCTTTACTGGTTGTCGCCTCATACAAGCCAACAGTTTGTTCATTGCAATTACCACCATCATTTCTGCCATTGGTACAGCTTGTATTTCCAAAGTCTGGTGTACCTGTTCCCATCTTTGAGTTTGCTATAATAATATCTTTTGCTGATTGCTTTTCTTCAAAATACAAAGTACATTTCGTTCCTTTTGTCGTAAATGGACTTATATTTAATTGTCCAGTTGCACTATCATAGCTTAAACTCAAGCCATCAATCGGACTACCATCTTTATAGGTACAAGTACTTTGACTTGTATCTAGTGTATATTGTTTTGTACTATCTAATTCATCAGCTTCTACTCCATCTATGTATAACGCTACTATATTTATATCTGCCAAACTATAATTAATAGTTCCATTTACAAGCGGTATACTTTGGGTTACACGGTATTTTGCTCTTGTAAAGTTTAGTACTACTGCACTTATTATTAGTACTGCTACTACTCCGATTATAATATTTCTTTTTAAATGACTTTTCTTTAATGTTTCGAAATTCATACTAACATCCTTTCATGATGCTAGGCTTCATTTTAATAATCATTAAAATAAATTATCATATTTCTATGATGAGTTTCCTAGCTTATACATAAATTATAAGCTTGGATATATTAAAAGTCAAGAAAAATATCGGCATATTAGCCAAAAATCATTTTTTCTAAATAATAAATGCGACAATAAACGTGGTGAAAAAAATGAACTATGGAAACAAACTAAAATTAATTAGAACTTCTGAACTATTAAGCCAAGAACAAATCGCAGAATCATTAAATATTAATAGAAGTACATATAAAGAATACGAATTACAAAACAGCATTCTCCCATCTAAATATTTATGGGAATTAGGTGATGTTTTAAATGTATCTATAGATTATATATTTGATTTTACAGAAGAAAAAAAATACAATAGTATAAATAATAAACTAGATAAAATAAAAAGTGGAATTAGACTTAAAGAATTAAGAAAAGAATTAAAATTAACACAATTAAAATTAGCAACAATTCTTAATACAACCCAATCTGTTATCGCCGATTATGAAAAAGGACGATATTTAATTGCCACTCCTTTTTTATACACAATTTGTCAAAAATATCATATTTCTGCTGATTATCTTCTTGGTAAAATAGATTCACCAAAATACTTAAAATAAAAAGGTTCCAATTCAACCTAACTTTTCTCCATTATTTACTTTTTTATTAGGTTCAATTAGAACAACACCATTTTTACTATAAACACCTAAAACTAAAACTTCTGACATAAAATCAGCGATTTGTTTCGGTGGAAAATTGACCACTGCTAAAATTTGCTTACCAACTAATTCTTCTTTCGTATATAATTCAGTAATTTGTGCCGAAGATTTTTTAATACCTAAACATCCAAAATCAATTACTAATTGATAAGCACTTTTTTTAGCTTTTAAAAAATCATTTACCTCAATAATCGTTCCAACTCGAATATCAAGTTTTAAAAAATCATCAAAAGTTGCCAAAACTACTCACCTCTTATCCTCTTAATCGCATCCGGTATATGAGAAATAGTATCACTTGCAATCATACTAATATCGGTTTTATCATATGCTGCTGCCTCACCAGCAATCCCATTAACCAACACACCAGCACTAATCGTTAAAAGATTACAATCAAAATACCCCAACATACCTGCTAAAATACCAGATAAAACATCTCCACTACCACTAGTAGCCATACCCGGACTACCGCAAGTACACTTATAAACATGATTTCCATCTGTAACAATTGTAGTATGTCCTTTTAATACTAAAAAAACATGATAAGTTTTCGCAAAATGAGTAGCAATCGTAATAGCATCCCTTTTTATTTCATCAACCGTTTGTCCAGTTAATCTAGAAAATTCTTTCAAATGAGGAGTTAAAACAACCTGTGCTTTTGTAATCTTTAAAAGATCAAGTTCTCCTACTAATGTATTTAATCCATCTGCATCAATAACAATCTTTCCTTCAAAATTTTCTAAAATATACTTTAAAATAGTAACATGTTCTGGATCTTTATCCCAACCCATACCAAGTGCAAGAACATCTAAATTTTGAATAGCAATTTTAATATCCTCAAGTGATTGATATGGATACAAGGTTTGTTCTAACAAGTATGGTGCTACCATAGAAGCAATCGCAGATGGAACAATTACTCGAACCAAACCACAACCGCTTCGAAGAGTACATAAACTCATACTAGCAAGTTTAACCGCTCCACTATACTTAATGGAACCACCTAATATTCCAACTTTACCAAAATCTCCTTTATTGGCATCTTCATTCCGATAACCAAACAAACTTTTAATATCTTCCAACTGAATTTCTTTTATCATATTGATCCTTTCCCATAAATTATAACATGACTACTTTAAGATGTAAAAGTATTTGACAAAATTTGACATTGAAATACACAAAAAAATAGGATATAATAATTATGTAAGTGTTATCCATTTGGATAGCACCTGCAGAGTTCTGAGGCGCTACTTAGCGTCTTTTCTTATATTCATCTCTAAGCATAGAAATGAGTACAATTATTATAATCAGTAATAACTTTGTATCACTCATTTACATCCCTCCTACTTTCACAAAACCCCCTGAATCACTTCAGTAGTTTTCACTACTCATAAAAAGAAAGCAGGCGCTTACCAACATGGATAACAATTCTAGTATAGCACAAATAGTGCCAAAAAGCCAAGTACAAAAGTTCGACAAAATTTGACATTGAAAAATATAAAAAAATAAGATATAATAATCATGTAAGTGTTATCCATTTGGATAGCACCTGCACGTTGTGTGAGGCGCTACTTAGCGTCTTTTGACTCATATTTCTAAGTATAGAAATGAGTATTATTATTATAATGAATAAGGAAAAATAGAAGCAGCCCAAAGGTTACTTCTATTTTTCTTTAATAATATTCTTACTACAAAAATAAGTAATTAAGAAATATCCACCATAAATAATAATCAAAAAGATTGCTGTCATTGTAATTGATTCGGTCATTTTTTCATCGCCAAATGTCATTAATATATATTTACAAAATTCTAATCCAAAAATAGAATGAATAATAGCAAGAATTAAAGGAACGCTAAAGAAAATGGCAATTTGTTTAAATAAAGCTCGGTTAATCATTTTCTCATCTGCTCCTAATTTACGAATCATTCCATATCTTTCTTTATTATCAGTACTTTCGGATAACTCTTTTAAAGCCAAGATTGCAGCACTAGAAATTAAGAAGATAATACCCAAATATAAACCGATAAAAGTAACCATAGCACCAAGTCCAATACTTGCTTCATAAATACTGATCTTTGTACTAGCACTAAGAGCAATATTAGAGCTGTTTGGATGATTAACTAAATCCAGTAATGTATCTTCAATATTTTGTCTTCCTTCTTTACTACTAGCTTTATAATTAGCAAGCATAATTTCACTTTCTAATGCATCTTCACTCACTACCGAATCAGGAACAATAATAATACCTGTATTAATATGATTACTAGACATTCTCACAAATCCATCTTGACATTCATCATATTTTGGCACTAAAGTAACACCAAAAACTTGAATAGAAGGTTTTGTTTTTAAAGCTATATTTCTCATTTGGGCCGTACTTTCAAAATCGGCAATAATCATATACTCATTGTCATTTAAAGTATATTCCTGATTACCATAAAGTCTTGCTACCTTATTATAATCACTTATAGTCATAATTTCTTCTGGGGCTTGATAAATAAAGAATGGATATTCTGCTTTTATCTCATCTTCTGCATCACCTAAAGTATCTTCAAAACTAAAATCATCACTTACATAAGTATATACTGTAGTAATATCTTTGAAATAATCTTGAACATTAAAATCAACAAGCTCTAAACTCTCAGTAATGCTACGATAAGAATCCTCTCTTAATGTCTCACTATAACCTGTTTGTGATGCATAATCGAAACTAATATTTCTTGTTTTTGATAGTTCAATATCAACGGGTACCAACTCTGTTAAATTATAAGTCATGGAATTTTTAATAGATAAAGAACTGGAAAAAACGCAAATTGTGACAAATAACATTAAACAAATAATTGTCATAGACAGTACCATGGTATTAACTTTACTACTAATTTGTCTTAACACAAAACTATTAAGTCCTTTATAATAAATCTTCTTAAAAGAGATAACAATTCTTAAAATAAGCCCAGACAATGACCAAAATATAATAAATGTTGAAACACATCCTAAAATAATCGGAATAAAAATATCAGCAGCACCAATTAAATCAGGAGCACCAACAGTAACTTGATAATAAGCATAACTAAGCATAACTACCGCAAGAATAAAAGAGAGTATACAAACAATTGGATTTTTCAGATTAACTTCTTCGCTTTTCTTATTTGCATAAATTAAATCAATTAATTTACAACGTCCCACACTAACAGTATTAAAAATCATAACTAAAAGATACATAATACCAAAATATAAAATTGTTTTTAAAACAGCACTACTAGAAAAAACAAAAGTAAAACGGGTGAGATCTGCCTCAAAACTATTCGCTACCAAAACACTCATAAATTGAGATGCTAAAACACCAATAACAAGTCCCACAAAAAGAGAAAGAATACCAATAAGGAAAGTCTCACAAAGAAGAATTTTAGAAATTTTTCCTTTACTCATTCCCAGTGTCAAATAAATACCAAACTCTTTATTTCTTCTCTTCATCAAAAATCTACTAGCATATATAATTAAGAAACCTAAAATAAAGGAGACAAACACACTAACTCCCGAAAGCATATTTACCATTAAATCAATGATTTCATGAGTACTAGAAGTAACATTCAATAAAACAGTTTGACTTTCAATCGCATTAAAAACATAAAAAATTGCTACACCTAAAATTAAAGTAAAGAAATAAATCGCATAATCTTTAAAACTCTTTTTGATGTTTTTAACCGATAGCTTATAAAGCATCATTTAAATCTCCTCCAAGCAAAGTTACCACATCAATAATTTCATCAAAAAATTCTTTACGAGATTTCTCGCCCCTAATAAGTTCATTAAAAATTTTGCCATCTTTAATAAAGATAACTCGACTCGCATACGAAGCACTAAAAGCATCATGAGTAACCATCAAAATCGTCGTTTTAAGTTCTGTGTTTAAATAATTAAAGCTTTCTAAAAGCATTCTTGAAGATTTAGAGTCAAGTGCACCCGTTGGTTCATCTGCTAAAACTAATTTTGGATTCGTAATAATAGCTCTTGCACTAGCAACTCTTTGTTTTTCTCCCCCACTCATTTGATATGGATATTTTTTTAAGACATGTTTTATATTAAGTCTAGAAGCAATATCTTGTATTTTTTTATCCATAAGTTTTACAGGTACATTACTAATAGACAAAGCAAGAGCAATATTTTCATAACCAGTTAAAGTATCAAGCAAATTAAAATCTTGAAAAATAAAACCAAGCTCTTCTCTTCGAAAACGATTTAATTCATTTCCCTTTAACTTCGTAATATCTTCCCCATCTACATAAATATGACCACTCGTTACTTTATCAATCGTAGAAATACAATTAAGCAAAGTTGTCTTGCCACTACCACTAGCTCCCATAATTGCTACAAATTCTCCTTTATTTACAACAAAACTAATATCATCAATCGCTTTTGTTAAATTAGATTTATTCCCATAATATTTTCCAATTCGATCAATTTTTAAAATTTCTTCCATGAAATCACCCTTTCGCTAGTTATTATATAAAAAAAGGAGAAAAAAATCGTAAGTCTAATCTTACATAACCTTACAATTTTGTAATCTACTGCACTTCTTTATAAAAAGATTCTTTATTAAAAGTAAAAATCACCTTTGTATATTTTCCTTCTTGTGATTCAATCTCTATTTTATGACCAAGCTTTTTACATAAATTAGAAACAATATATAAACCCATTCCGGTCGAGCCCGGAACTTTTCTACCATTTTTTCCTGTAAAAGTCTTATTAAAAGTGCGAGAAAGATCACTCTCTGGAATTCCCATTCCATTATCAAGAACTTCAAGTACAACGAAAGAATCTTGTTGATAGGCTTTAATTTCTATTTTTTTATTTTGTATATCTCTCATATATTTAATACTATTACTAATAACTTGATTAATCATAAACTCTAACCATTTATAATCCGTTAAAACTGATATATTTGCTACATCACTTTCAATTTCAATATTTGCTTCCAATAAAACATCTTTATTTTTAAGCATCACATTACGAATCACTTTACTAAGCATCACTTCTTTAATAATATAATCTACTTCCGTATTTTCACTTCGAATATAATAAAGAATCTGCTCTAAATAATTATCAACCCGATTAATTTCTCGAGCTTGTACTTTATCACTTTTCTTATTATGAGTATAAAGCATTAAGGCAGATAAAGGTATTTTTACTTCATGAATCCATAACTCTACATATTCTTTAAAATCATTAATCTTACTACGATAATCTCGAATATTTTCATTCATAGATTTATTCACTTCATACAAAGCTTGATAAAAAATCTCTCCATCCAAAAAATTAGGCTTCCCAACTAATTCACAAATCAAATATTTTTCTTGAAGTAAATCTAATTTTTCTAAAAAATCTTTATAAAAGAAATATTTCCGAAAAAAATCATACAAAAACAAAATAATAAAAAGTAAAAAATAAAGAACAGAAAAACAAACTTGCAAAGAAAAATCAATCTTAAACCCAATCATAAAAGATAAAAAAATAAAATAAATAAGAACGATCATCACCAAGAAAAAAACATGATCTTTTAAATATAAAAAGAATTTCATACCAAAATATACCCCTGTCCTTTCCTAGTTAAAATTGCTTCATCAATCCCTAATTCCCTAAGTTTACTTCTAAGTCTACTAATATTTACAGTAAGTGCATTATCATTAATATATTCATCATTATTCCATAGTTCAGTCATAAGTTCATCTCGCAAAACAATACTACCCATTCTCTCATATAAATAAAGAAAAATAATCATTTCATTTTTTGTAAGAATAATTTCTTCTTCCCCATTCTTAACAATTCCCTTTTTAATATCAATTACTAAATCATGATAAGATAAAAAATCTGCAAGAACTTTTTCACTACGTTTTAATACTGCCCCAATACGAAGCAATAAAATAGTAGGATTATAAGGCTTTGTAATATAATCATCTGCCCCATAACTCATAGATAAAACCTCATCAATTTCCGTATTTTTACTAGTTACCATAATAACCGGAATATTGCTGACACGTCTTAAATTTTTAAGCAAAACTTCCCCATTCATATAAGGAATATTAATATCCAGTAAAACTAAATCTGGCTTTGTTTTTATAATAAAATCAAGCATATTTTGATAATCTTCTGATAAAATAACTTGATATCCTGCATTACTAAGGAGTGTTTTTAGCTCACTTCGAACACTTTCATCATCTTCAATAATTAAAATTTTTTTCATACCAATCACTATCCATATATAACATATTAATATTAATGCAATAATTTATTATAAACTGGAACTAATACATTATCATATCTATATTTAAGTGCTTTTAAATAATATTCTTTTTGAATCTTACTTAATACTGGTAAACCGTTATATTCTTCTGGAACTTCATCAAATATACTTATTATAGTATCTATATTAATTTTAGGAACTATTCTTAATATTGCTTTATTACAATCGTCATTATCCATAGTTTCAATGTATTTAAGCGGGTTAATTACTTTTCCATCAAACTTATAAACAGAAATTACACTATCATAAACGGATTGTTTAAATCTAAAATCATCGGTATAAATAGATAATAATTTATCATCACTTGATTTATTATAGAAAGAAGCACCATTATCAAATACTGGTGATAATCTTAAATCATTAGTATCTTTATTTAAAATTAACCCCCAATTACCCTCATTTCTATCATTATTACTAATAAAAGCATCAATTACAAACATATCCCAAAATCTCATCTTTAATTCAGGAATAGATTTAAAATAAGAATTTTGTTCCATAATAAGTAATATTTCTTCTAAATCATTATTTAAATTAATATCAGAACTTAAAGATAATTGTTCTGTAGCTTTTTCAATATTTTCATCATATTCATTTTTTATCATATTATAATCAATTATAACTTCGTTACTATCTAAAAAATCTTTACAAGCAACTACTATTTTACCATTAGCATAACCAAGTTTTGTTTTATGCACATCTAGCCCTATTGACTCATATATATGTGATCCAAGATATTCTGATATTGGTGTTGTAGAATAAGAAAGCCCATCTACACCCATACTTTTAGTTGATTTTGGATATTTCAAAAACCATCTTTCACCATTCATAATAATTCCTCTTTTGCTTCCACCATGACCACCATAACTAATTCCACTGTGATTTAATAAATCGAAATTTTCTATTTTAATCATATATACCTCCATATTTTTTTAATATTGTTTTATAATCATACTCTGTAATTAATCCGTTTCGCCAATATGATTTTGCAGTTATGTCTAACTCTGGAAATTTCATATCATAACTAAACCAATCTCCTACTTTATCATAACCTTCTAATTCTAAAATTATTTCTTTTAATGAATTTGGTAAATGAGAATAATCATATAGAATATTATAATCATATAGTGGTTTATCTGTTTTAAATGAATCTTTATTTTGTTCCATAATATCCCAACTTTCTTTATTTTTTTAATTATATCACGTTTCTTAATTCTTTTGAATTATTAATTTTTTGATAATTTTAATCACATCGTATAATTTTTAATCTTTCTTTTTTAGTTATCTTTTTTTCTTCTTCTTACAAAAAAGTGCCACTACTAAAAAAAGAATAAGAATAACTGCAATTACTACCTCAGAGTGGACACTAAGATTTTCTATCGAAGAATCTTTTACTTCTATTTCTTCACTGAACACCTGAATCTCTTTTTCGGGTATTTCATAAAACTCATGAACATAATCAATTAAAAACAAAGTATCCATTAAGTTATAAGGAACATCTTCGACGGTATCAGCACCCAAAGTAATAAGAAGCATTTCATGACCTTCATGATAAAATAAAGCAGACATACAAAGACCAGCTAAGGTTGTATTCCCCGTTTTACTACCAATAATATCAGAAGTATCCAAATTTAAAAGTTTATTATATTTATGAATCGTTGCTTCTACTTCAAGTCCATTTGCCAAAGTATAATCTTTCGTTGTATAAACACTTTTAAAAACAGGATTTTCTAAAGCATAACTTAAAATAAGCAATTGATCTTCTACAGTTGAATAAGCTCCATCCTGATCAAGTCCAGTCGTATTTACATAATTTGTATGAGTTGCGCCAATTTCTTTCGCAAGTTCATTCATTTTCAAAACAAACTCGGAAACATCTCCACAGACAACATAAGCAAGAACCTGTGTTGCATCAGCTCCACTAGGTAAAATTGCTGCATAAAGTAAATCCCGAATTGTAACCGTATCTCCCGCTTTTAATCCAGCAACAGAAGCATTCCAATAAATACCAGAAAGCATTTGTGATGTAATAGTAACGCGTTTGTCCAAATCTTCGATATTTTCTATCGCTGTAATAACCGTCATAATTTTTGTTAAACTAGCAATTGGTCGCATCTCATCACTATTTTTTTC
>CALVQS010000025.1 GCA_944358165.1 uncultured Bacilli bacterium
ATTTTTAGAGGGTAGAAAAATGAGTTGTATAAAATCAAAAAATATTGATAATGGGAGTGTTTACCATATTAATTATGGACGAACCATCCATAGCTAAAAAGTAAACATGAGTTTTATTCACGGCTTTCAAAAATGTAAGTAGTTTATAAACATTTTTAAATAAAATGTCAAATAAAATAGAGCACAAAAAAATGATGGGATACCCCAGGCGAGATGAATGCTCACATATATAAAATATGCTTACTGGCATTGCCAACACATCGTTAGTCCTTCACAAGTATCCCATCTACAAAAATATTATAGCATATTAATATAAATTATTCACCATTTTTTAATTTTTTATTTTCTTCAATGTAAACCTGACTTATATATTCAATTGCTAAATCACTATACATATTAATGTTTGTATTATAATACTTTAATTGATAACAATAATCTTGATTAGTCTTAATGTTCTTTCTTTTACATATATCATGAAATTTATTTGATGTAAATCCGTGATTTGGTCCTAGGGTTAATTCTATTGTTTCACTTATCTTATTAATTATTTCTTTTGT
Source organism: uncultured Bacilli bacterium (assembly GCA_944358165.1). Lineage (GTDB taxonomy): Bacteria > Bacillota_I > Bacilli_A > RF39 > UBA660 > Caccenecus. The sequence continues at coordinate 558 of CALVQS010000025.1, forward strand.
TTTATATGGATGGGTTTTATTTATATCTTTCGGAACATTAATTATTTTAGCATTTTCACCACCGGCTTTTACAATAGTATATTTTAAATCAGCATCTGATTCTTTTTTAGTTGAAACAAGTTTTAATGTTTGGACTAGATTTTCATCTGTATCTAATTCATTTTTTAATTTATCAAATAGTACTAAATTTGCTGGGTTAAGTATTAGAGAAGATACATTTTGATTATCGCCAGGATTTACTAACGCTATATAGGGAGTTACTTTTCCATTTAAATTGTAATCTGGAAATTGTTTTTTAAAAAATTTATTATAATTTGTTAAACATCTTTGAAAAGCAGGAGCTAACATGAAATCGAATTCAGGGAGTATTAAATGTGTCGATTTGTTTCTAATGTTTCTTATAAATGAAATGTTAGTTTTTGTTTTATCTGTTGTACTAGTAAATACTTTTTCTATACATTCATCTAGTCCTATAGTTCTATTTGAACTGTCCTTATAATTTATTACATTTATATCATTTGCCTTATTAATCAAGTATGCTTTAAGTAGTAATTCCCAAGCATTGCAAATAAAGAAACAGAAACCTTCAGTCCTGTAATTAATGGTGGGTTTATTAATAATTTCAATAGACATCAAGTATGCTTCTTCCGATTTATTTAATAAAGCTTTAATATATTTATCTAGATTTTCTGAATTCAACATTCTCATCATCTCCTTTTAATTTTCTATTATACCATAAGTTTTGTAAATTATATTATTAAAGTTCTAATTAATCATTTTTTGCTTGTACAAATCTAAAAATTCAATGTCTTTATCATACCAACTATGAAGTTTACTATATAAGAATGATATTAATTTACTGAACTGGACTTATGTCAAGTTTAACACAAAAAACTAATCCATTTCTGGATTAGTTATTTATCAAACTCAAACTTTTAAAGTTTGAGTAAAATTCCTTTTGGTAGCGACGGAGGGGATCGAACCCCCGACCTACCGGGTATGAACCGGTCGCTCTAGCCAGCTGAGCTACATCGCCATTTCTTAAAGCAATATTAATATAACATAAAAATTTTGGTTTTACAATCCCTAAATTTGTTTAAAAAAGAATTTCATTGACATTTTGGAAGATAAAAAGTATGATATTTATGGTGAATGTTATGACTAATGGCTGTTGTTGTATTCTTTTTTATAATTTTATTTAGTCATATGAATCTTTATAAAGGTACTCTTTTATAACTATTTCGTATGATAATTATAGGAGGGCCTTTTTATGTTTATGATCCAAGTTAGTAGTATTCGATGTTGTCTTTCTTTTTGTAATTTATATTAGAAAGGAAGAGGAATATGATTGAAAAATTAATTGGGAATACTCCCATGATAAAAATTAAATATCGTTATCAAAATCAAGAAAACGTGGTTTATGCAAAATTAGAATATTATAATTATACAGGTAGTATTAAAGATCGGGTTGCTTATTATATTTTAAAGAAATCAAAAGAATTAGGAATTTTAAAAGAAAATCAAGCAATTGTGGAAGCTACAAGTGGAAATACAGGAATTAGTTTGGCAGCTTTAGGAGCATACTATCATCATCCAGTCCATATTTTTATGCCAGATTGGGCGAGTGTTGAGAGAATTCAGATTATGAAGCTTTATGGAGCTCATGTTTATCTTGTTAGTAAAGAAGAAGGAGGATTTCGAGAGGCAATTCGAAGAAGTGAAGAATATGCTTTTGAACACGACGGCTTTTTGCCAAAACAATTTTCCAATCCACTTAATATTGAAGCTCATTATTTTACTACTGGTAAAGAAATACTAGAGCAACTCCCAAAGATTGATACTTTTGTTAGTGGAATTGGGACTGGGGGAACTTTAATTGGTGTTGCTAAAAGACTTAAAGAATATAACGAAAAGATTCGGATTGTTGCTTTAGAACCAGATAAAATGCCTTTATTAAGTGGAGGCAAAGTAATTGGTAATCATAAGATTGAGGGAATCGGGGATGATTTTATTCCAGATTTAGTAAACCAAGATTATATTGATGATATTGTGTTAATTCGTGATGAAGATGCTATCAATATGAGTCGAATTCTTGCTAAAAAGTTAGGTCTTGGAGTAGGAATATCTAGTGGAGCAAACTTCTTGGCTAGTGTTCTTTCGGGTGGAAGTTGTGTTGCTACTGTATTTCCAGATGATGCTAAAAAATATTTATCAACGGATTTAACGAAAGACTATGATGATAACCCAGATTTTTTATCAAATCAAATTGATATTTTAGGAATGGAAGTTTTAGAAAAGTAAAGAATATTTGCTTTTCTTTTTATTTATCATTTGCTATAATTTTAATGTAGAATGAGTGGTATAAATGACGATGGTAGCACAAGTAATGGGGTTTTTTGCTTTTTTATTTTTTATTTTTAGTGTTCAAAAAAAGAGCATTAAAGAATTATTGTTTTTTCAGACGATTGCTAATTTTTTGTATGCTTTGCAATATATTTTCTTACAAGCATTTTCAGCAGGATTTATGAATCTTATTTCGATTGCTCGTTGTATTTTGTTTACCATATTTAAAAAGGGAAGTCGTGCTAGTTTTTGGACTCTTTTTGTTATTTTAGGAAGTATACTTGTTGTCGGTATTTTTAGTTTTGATGACTTTTTAAGTCTTATTCCTCCCGTTATTACAGCGATTTATGCCATATCTACTTTTACGGATCATTTAAAAATTACGCGTATCTGTTTTATTTTGTGTGGTGCTATATGGATTTTTTATAATATTCAAGTTGGAGCTTACATAGCTATTTTAGGAAATGTTTTTGAAATATTATCAGGAGTGATTGCCCTTATTCGTTATAAACGTTAAAAAATTAGTTGCAAATATGAAAAAATGTGATAGAATATTAGTAGTTGAAAAAAGTTTTGATTAGGACATGATATTATTCGGACTTCTTATTTAGCGAGGTTGTGTTGATGGAAGACAACTTAAGAAGAGTTAATATTACTACCTATGAACTGACCTTGAAAAAGTGTTCCGGTTATGGCCGTTATCTTAAATTAAGTAAAAACAAGGATGGTACCGTGTTTTAAGCACTCCTGCATAGTTTGCAGGTTTTTTTTAACTTATGGGAGGAAAAGAAAATGGTAAATATTAAAGAAGACAAAGAATTAAATGTATTAAATCATAGTTGTGCACATTTACTAGCACAAGCGGTAAAACATTTATATCCAAATGCTAAGTTTTGGGTTGGTCCTGTAATTGAGGATGGATTTTATTATGATATTGATTTAGGTGATGAAGTTATTAAAGAAGAAGATTTACCTAAAATCGAAAAAGAAATGAAGAAAATTGCGAAAGATGGTAAGAGAATCGTAAGACATGAACTTACAAAAGAGGAAGCTTTAGAAATGTTTCGTGATGATCCATATAAGATTGATTTAATTAATCATATGGATGAAGATAGTACGGTGATTAGTTGTTATACGCAAGGAGATTTTACTGATTTATGTCGTGGACCTCATGTAGAGTCTGTTAAAGAATTAAAACATTTTAAATTGTTAAAAGTTAGTGGTGCTTACTTTAAAGGGGACGCTAACAATAAGATGCTTCAAAGAATTTATGGAGTTTGTTTTAAGACTGCCGAAGATTTAGAGCATCATTTGTATTTGCTAGAAGAAGCTAAAAAAAGAGATCATAAGAAATTAGGTAAAGAATTAGATTTGTTTATGATGAGTGAATATGGTCCTGGTTTTCCTTTCTTTTTACATAATGGTATGATCATTCGAAATGAACTTGAGTCTTTCTGGTATCAAGAACATACGAAAGAAGGGTATGAGTTTATTAAGACACCAATTATGCTTAATAAAGAATTATGGGAATTATCTGGACATTGGTATAATTATCGTGAGAATATGTATACGAGTGAAATTGATGAAAAGATTTTTGCCATTAAACCAATGAACTGTCCTGGAGGTATGCTTGTTTATAAAAATTCTCTACATTCTTATAAAGATTTACCTTTAAGAATTGGAGAACTTGGTCAAGTACATCGACATGAAGCAAGTGGAGCTTTAAATGGTTTATTTCGTGTAAGAACATTCACACAAGATGATGCACATATCTTTATGAGAGAAGATCAGATTGAAGAAGAAGTAATTCGTTTAATTAGCTTTATTGATCGGATGTATAAAGTATTTGATTTAACTTATGATATCGAACTTTCTACTAGACCAGAAGAAAAATACATTGGTAGTATTGAAATTTGGGAAAAGTCTGAAAAAGCATTAGAAGATGCTTGCCATAAGGCTGGCCATGATTGTAAAATTAATCCTGGAGATGGAGCTTTTTATGGGCCTAAGCTAGATTTTCATATTCGTGATTCTTTAGGTAGAGTATGGCAATGCGGAACAATTCAACTTGATATGAATTTGCCTGAAAGATTTGACCTTACTTATGTAGATGCGGATGGTTCTAAGAAAAGACCAGTTATGTTGCATCGAGTTATCTATGGCTCTATTGAAAGATTTATTGGTATTTTAATAGAACATTATGCAGGAGCTTTTCCACTTTGGCTTGCACCAGTACAAATTAATATTATTCCGGTTAATAATGAATATCATTTAGAATATGCAAAACATTTAGAAGAAGAATTTAATAAACAACATTTTAGAGTAAAATTAGATGATCGTAATGAAAAACTTGGATATAAAATGAGAGAAAGTCAAACGAAAAAGATTCCTTTAACTATTATTGTTGGTGAAGCTGAAGTTCGAGATGGAACCGTTAGTTATCGAGAATTTGGAAAACAAGAAACGGTTACCGTATCTTTAGATGAATTTATTTCTCAAGTTCAAGATGTTATTTTCTCTAAGAAGTACAATTTATAGTGCTTCTTTTTTTGCTTTAAAAATTTCTATATTAAAATTTTAGATTTATAAATAAAAAAGAACTGCTTTTGAAACAGTTCCTCATTTAGCAAACACAATCGACAAATGTATCAGATAAGCATCTAATAGAGCATAGACAACTGCAATCCATGGTAAAGAAAGAATTGGTAGCAACATATGGATTTAAGCTGGTTGTATCTGGATTATCGGCAAGAACTCTAAAAGTACAGCAGTTTCCTTCAATTTTTTCTACTCTAAAGACACTAGAACATGTGGTACTGGTTGTTCCTGCACAAGATACGGTGGTATCTTTGGTTGTAGGCATGCTCCAAGGTACTCCATTTCCACAACAAGTATAAAGCATTACTGGTCTGGTGTTACATACTAAGCAATTTGGACCTCCACCTAAAACCGGACGATCACAGGCATCTAAGCATGTTTCCGGACAAGCATTTTGTTGAAGAACTAAAATGACACTTAATATTTCATTGATGCAGTTGCCAGAATTATTTTCACAATTATTCATATTATTCACCCTTTCATGTATTCTCACTAATAATTTATGTGAAACTTTCTAATTCGTGTATTCCTATAGTTCTTTTTTTTTTAATTTGTTTATGTTATAATTTAGTAAGTAAAAGAGGGTGAAGTAGATGCCAGAGAATCAAAATGAAAATCCAAATGCATATGATTATAATCCGAATCGTCCTCAAACTAATTCTCAAGATAGCCCTCAATCTAATTCTACGCAAAATGTTCAGCAAAATGAGCATGCTGATACGAAAAGGGTAGTTTCTACGGCTACTAAAGGGGCTGCAACTTATTTGGCTCCTGGTGTTGGTGGTGTAGCTTATGATACTTTAAAGAAGGCTCCGGTAGTAGGTGATGCCATTGATAAAACAACAGATGCTGTTGCTGAGGCTGCTGATCAAGTTCCTGGTGTGAAGCCAGTTACTGAAAGTTTGAATAATTCTGGTGTTACAAATATGGCAGATAAGGCAATAGATTTTGCTGGAAATAGGGGTAATGTTGAAGCAAAGCCTTCCACTAAAATAAGTGCTAAAAGAACTAGTAATCAAGATGCTTCACCAGTTATGCCTATTCGTAAAAATAACGATTTTAATTCTAAAATAAGAAGCGGAGAAGAAATGGAAGAGGCTGTTTCAAATAATCCTGAAGAACAATTGCCTCAAGATGGAGAAGAAAACTTATCTCGTTCTCAACTTTCTTCTGAAGATACTTTTGATAATTCTATTAATAATGAGGATTCCTCTTATGATTCAGGAAATCATCAAGGAGATGTTGTTGGGCGATTTTTTAAAAAAATATGGGATCGATATAAAATTCCTATTATTTTAGGGGGAGCAGGAATTTTTTTGATTTTGCTTATTTTAATTGTGATTTTTGGTGGAGCATCTGAGGAAGCTCAATTAATGGGGTATATGGATTCCATGTGTAACTTTAATGAAACTAAAGTAACGGTTACAAATTGTTATCAGAGTGATAGCGAGATGGAATCTTTGGCTATTTATAATTTGGATGAGTTTGTTGTTCGTCTTGCTTATGCTTATACAAAAGATGAAACTTATTCAGATGATGCTGTAAAAGCAATGATGATTGCTCTTAAAACTAATATTTTAAGTTATGGTAATTATAATAGTAGTGATAAAGAAGTAGATGTTCGGATTTGTGATGTATTTAGTAATTATGAAAATGTTCCTGAGGGAAGTAATGATGAACTATGGATGTTAGATGCTACCACTGATGAATTAACTAATTTGGAAAGTTTATATGAAGATATTAGTAATTATTTATATATTTCTTCTTCTTATAAATCTGCGATAAGTAATTTGTCTCATCAAAATCTTTTAACTTTTAATAATGGCTCTTTAGATGAATTTGAAGAGTTAGCTAGTTCTGGAAATACTTATGAACAAATATTAGATAGTGTTTATAATACAAATGAAGAAGATACTGAGAGTGATAATACGGTTTATCGGGAAACTTTGTTTTTAGGAGATTCGCGAATGAGAGGAATCGAACTTGCTGGGGTAACGAATAGTAATAATACCATTTATGGAGTTGGCTATGGTTATAATTGGCTTGTTGGTACTGGGACATTTTCAGGGGCTAATACGAACTCTGCTAGTGGTGGTGTTGCTGGTATTAATAGCCTTATGAGAGAAAATACAAGTTATAATATTGTTATTTGGCTTGGTGTTAATGATTTAGGGAATGTTAATCTTTATTATGAAGAATATTATGATTTAGCAACAGAAGAATGGAGTAATCATAATATTTATATTGTATCAGTAGGGCCAGTTGATGATGAACTTTCTGCAAACGTTACTAACGATATGATTAATCAATTTAATAATACGATGAGTAATCTTGTTAATAATTCGGGATTAAATAATTTGTTTTATATTGATTTAGGATATACGGAAGAGGATATTGGAAGTTTTGATAGTGAAGGAATTCATTATGGTTCTAGTGATTATGTGAATATTTATAATTTGATTGTTAGTAGTTTAGATAATACTTTAAATGCAGATTATCAATTATATAATTTAAATAGTTATTGTACTTATTATACTTTAACTGAAAATAGTGCTTATTGGTGGCCAGTTGGTAGTAGTGAGCCAACGCAGGGAAATATTTATGGAGGAGAACCTACGGCGACGGTAATTACATCTGAATTTGGAAGAAGAGATACGGGTATTGCTGGTGCATCAAAAAATCATAAAGGAATTGATATTGCCAAAAATGGTTCGGCATGTGGTGATATTGTTATAGCATCTCGTTCAGGAACTGTTGTTAAAGTTACAGATAATGGGGGAGCTCGAGGAACTTATGTAATTATTGAACATGAAGATGGTGTAGAAACTCTTTATCAACATATGCAAGAAGGCTCTTATACGGTAAAAGAAGGGGATCAGGTAAGTCAAGGACAGATGATTGGAAAAATTGGAAATACAGGAGTAGGCAGTGGATGTCATTTGCACTTTGAAGTTATTGTTAATGGGGTTGAAGTTAATCCTTTAGATTATGTTGATCCTGATAATCCACGACCAGTAGAGTCTTATCATTTAGGAAATATTGATGATAGTGGGGCAACTCCATCTGAAAATAAGGAAGCAATTTGTCATGCTTTATTAGATAGTGGCTTTTCAAAAAATGCAGTCGCAGGAATGATGGTTAATATTGCAGCTGAAGGTGGATTTAGAACTACTAATTTAGAGAATTGTTATGAAGAGGGACAATGTTGTACGAACAATGGGAAACGTTATGGCTATTGTGTTCATACAGAAATTGCCGGCTTTGGAAGTGATACATTATATACAAATGGTGTTGATAGTGGAGCATATCCAAGAGATAAATTTGTAAATGATCGTGCTGGTTATGGACTTATTCAATGGACTTCTTCTACTAGAAAAGCTGGTTTATATGATTATGCTAAAGAACAAAACAAATCAATTGGTGCTCTTAGTGTACAACTTGGTTATTTACTACAAGAACTTGAGAATCCTGCTTATGCTCTTACTTATAAGTATATTACAGGAAATTATTCGGCTTACGATATTGCTAATACGTTTTGTTTAGACTTTGAAAGTCCTAGCAATGAGTCTACTGTTTGTCCAGCTCGGGCAAGAAATAATATTGATGAATATTTAAGTTATGTTCAAAATGGTTGTAGTGATTAGGAGGAATCGTAATGGATAAAGCACAAAAAAAAGTTTTGATAATGGTATTTACTATCTTATTATTTATAGCAGTTATTGCTGTAATTTGGAGTTTGTTACTTAAAGATGAAAATCAAGAAGGTGGTACTGGCGAAGAGGAGGTACCAAGCGATGTTTTTGATGATGCTTTTCTAACAGAAATTTCGGCTTTAGATGATTATAATGAGTTTTTTACGGTTTCTAAAATTATTAATGATTATTATTTGGCATTAATTGAAAGAGATGCTTCTACTTTTATTCATTTACTTGATCAAGATTATCAAAATGAAATGGGAATTAGACCTAATAATGTATTTCAAATAGTTCCTAGTAATTATCATTCAGTTACTTATACTCCAACCCAAATTTATTATAATGCGGATAGTGTAGTGACTTATTATTTTGTAGGGGGATATTTAGAAGATGTAGATATTACGGATGATAGTTCGGTTTATGAGGATTCTATTTATTATTTGGTTATTGTCAATAAAAATACGAAACATTATGCGATAAGACCACTTGATCAAAATATTAATCTTGAAGAATATGCTAATGAATATCATTTAGTAGAAAAAGAATTAGAATATAACACTTATCGAGAAGTTACTACGAATGAAGAGAAAGTACTTGTTACTTATCTTAATGTTTTTCGTGATTTGCTTTATTTAGATAATGAGAGAGCTTATCAAATGCTTCATGAAGATATGAAAGGACAATATTCTAGTCAAGCTGATTTTTATGCTCATAGGGAAGAAATATATAATACTGTTCCATCGAATGTGGTTGGTTACTCTAAAGATCAAAGCGATGGATTCAATATTTATCATATTTTTGATGTCAGTCAAAATGAAGTTATTATTTATGAGAATCATATTATGGATTTTCAAATATCTTATTAAATAGTTAAGTTTTTACTTGACTATTTTTTCTATTTTGGTATACTTAAAGTACAAAAAAGGGTGCATGTCTTTGAATCATTATTTTACAAATAACAACAATCTTAGAAGTGAAGAAAGAGTCATAAAGTATTGCTATGGCTCTACTTGTTTTGAATTTATTAGTGATAATGGTGTTTTTTCAAAAAATAAAATTGATTTTGGTAGTATTACTTTAATTGAAACGTATTTAAAACATAAAAAGAATATTCATAACTTTTTAGATGTTGGTTGTGGGTATGGTTTTTTATCGATTGTACTTGCAAAAATGTTAAAGATATCTGGGGTTGGCGTCGATGTTAATTTGCGCGCTATCCATTTAGCAGAGAAGAATGCTTTATTAAATCAAGTGAGTGTCTCTTTTAAAGAGAGTAATATATATGAGAATGTAACTGGTACGTATGATCTTATTCTTACGAATCCACCAATTCGGGCTGGAAAAAAGGTTGTTTTAGAAATATTTTTGAAAGCGAAAGAATATTTAGCAGAAGACGGCGAGATTTGGGGTGTCGTTCGAAAGGATCAAGGTGCGAAAAGTATTTTAAAAGTACTTTCGGATACTTATCAGGTGGAAATTTTAGAAAAAAATAAAGGTTTTTATGTTTTTTCTTTAAAAAGACGTTGACAATCGGGGATTTTATTGCTAAAATTTTAAATTGGTGACGTATTTGTTTTTTTCTTTAAAGAGCACTAAAAATTAGATATTGGGGTGAAGCACGTGGCTTATAAAGTTGAAAAATTTGGAGATCATAGAGAAAGAAGAAGTTTCTCTGTTTCTCGTAACACTATGGAACTACAAGATTTACTTGAAATTCAAAAGAAATCCTATCAAGAGTTTTTGGAGGTAGGTATTAAAGAAGTCTTCGATGATTTATTTCCAGTAGAATCTTTTACTGGTAATATTTCAGTAGAGTTTGGTGATTATTCTTTTGATACACCTAGATATTCTATTAAAGAAGCAAAAGAGCGTATGGTAAACTATGCTGCACCACTTAAGGTTCAAGCAAGAGTGTTTATTCATGAAACTGGGGAAGTAAAAGAACAAGAAATTTTCCTTGGGGATATGCCTTTAATGACGGATGCTGGTACATTTATTATTAATGGAGCAGAAAGAGTTATTGTATCTCAACTTGTTCGTAGTCCATCTATTTATTTTAAAAGAGAAATTGATAAAAATGGACGAAGAATTATTAGCGGAGAAGTAATTCCTAATAAAGGTACTTGGCTTGAATATGAGATGGATGCTCGTAATGTAATGTATGTTCGTATTGACCGTACTAGAAAAGTGCCTATTACGACTTTCTTAAGAGCACTTGGTTTATCTAGTGATGAAGATATTTACGAAGTATTTGGGGAAAATGATTATTTAGTAAATACCATTGAAAAAGATAGTACTAGAAATACGGATGAAGCTTTAATTGAAATTTATGAAAAGTTAAGACCTGGAGAACCTGCTACTTTAGATAGTAGTAAGAATCAACTTGTTACAAGATTCTTTGATCGTTTCCGTTATGATTTAGCAAAAGTTGGTCGTTATAAGTTTAATAAAAAGTTAAATGTACTTGATCGTTTAGTTGGTTGTACTTTAGCAGAAGATATTAAAGATGAGAAGAATAAAGTTGTTGTTCCGAAGGGTACTTTGGTTACAAAAGAGGTTAAAGAGCAATTAAAACCATTATTTCAAAATGGTGGACATTTAAAGAAAACAATTATTAATGAAGAACTTGATAATTATGATAAGATTCAAGAAGTTTTAGTATACGATAAAGAAAATCCAGAAAGAGTTATTAAAGTAATTGGTAATGATCCAGCAACTGACGTAAGAAGACTTACGATTCCGGATGTTTATGCATCTGTATCTTATTATTTAAATTTACATGATAATATTGGTTCAACAGATGAAATTGATAACTTAGGAAATCGTCGTGTTCGTCAAGTTGGCGAATTAATTCAAAATGTTTTTAGAACTGGTATGGCCAGAATGGAGAGAGTTATTCGTGAGAGAATGACTACTCAAGAGCTTGATAGTGTTACTCCTAAAACACTTATTAATATTCGACCTGTTACAGCAGCTTTAAAAGAATTCTTTGGCTCATCACAACTTTCTAAGTTCATGGATCAAATTAATCCGATTGCGGAATTAACAGATAAAAGACGTTTGTCTAGCTTAGGCCCAGGAGGACTTTCTCGTGATCGTGCGGGAATGGATGTTCGTGACGTAAATCCTAGTCATTATGGTAGAATTTGTCCAATTGAATCTCCAGAAGGACAAAATATCGGACTTATTACTTCTTTAGCTGGTTATGCCAAAATTAATGAATATGGATTTATTATGACTCCATATCGTAAAGTAGTAGATGCTAAAGTTACGGATGAAGTTGTTTATATGACAGCCGATGAAGAACAAGATTTATATATTTCTCAAGCTACGGTTAAATTAGATGATGATAAGAAAATTGTAGAAGATGAGATTTTGTGTCGTTATAATGGCGATAACGTAATGGTAAAAAGAGAAAACGTTAATTATGTTGATGTTGCTCCTAGCCAAATTGTTGCCATTACTACTAGTTGTATTCCATTCCTTGAATATAATGATGCTAACCGTACTTTGATGGGTGCGAACATGCAACGTCAAGCAGTACCTCTTTTAGTTAGTGAAGCACCAATCGTTGGTACTGGTGTAGAATATATCGCAGCAAGAGATTCTGGTTCTACCGTTGTATGTAAAGCAGATGGTGTTGTTCTATATGCTGATGCTAAGAAGATTATTGTTAAGAATGCGAAGGGTAAAGATACTTATTATCTAGCTGATTTTGAAAGAACAAATGCTTCAACAGCTTTAAATCATCATCCAATTGTTAAAAAAGGTGATAAGGTTCATGTTGGTGAAGTTATCGCAGATGGACCATCAACGGATATGGGAGAACTTGCTTTAGGTAAAAATATGCTTGTTGCATTCATGACCTTTAATGGTTATAACTATGAAGATGCGGTTATTTTAAATGAAAGATTAGTAAAAGATGATGTTTATACATCACTTCATATCGATCACTATGATATTGATTGTAGAGATACAAAACTTGGACCAGAAGAAATTACGAGAGATATTCCAAATGTTGGAGAAGAAGCTCGTAAGAATCTTGATTCGAATGGTATTGTAAGAATTGGTACCGAGGTTAAAGAAGGAGATATTCTAGTTGGTAAAGTAACACCAAAAGGTGTTCAAGAACTTACTAGCGAAGAGAAGTTATTACATGCGATATTTGGTGAGAAGACAAGGGAAGTAAGAGATACCTCTTTACGTGTCGAGCATGGTGCTGCTGGTATTGTTCATGATGTTAAGATTTATACGAAAGAAAATAGTGATGAACTTCCTGCTGGTGTATCTAAGATTATTCGTGTTTATATTATTCAAAAACGTAAGATTCAAGTTGGAGATAAGATGAGTGGTCGTTATGGTAATAAAGGTGTTATTTCTCTTGTTTTACCAGAAGAAGATATGCCTTATATGCCTGATGGTCGTCCAGTTGATGTTATGCTAAATCCACTTGGTGTTCCATCTCGTATGAATATCGGACAAATTTTAGAGTTGCATTTGGGTATGGCTGGTAAGATTCAAGGCGTTCATTATGCTACACCAGTATTCGATAGTGCAACTTGGGATGACATTCGTGAAGAAATGGATGCTGCTCATATGGAACCAGATGGTAAGACGGTATTATATAATGGACGTACTGGTGAAGCATTTGATCATCGTATTAGTGTTGGTATTATGTATATGTTAAAACTTCATCACATGGTTGATGATAAGTTACACGCTAGAGCAACGGGACCTTATTCATTAGTTACACAACAACCTTTAGGTGGTAAAGCTCAATTTGGCGGACAACGTTTTGGTGAAATGGAAGTTTGGGCATTATATGCTTATGGTGCTGCTCATGTACTTCAAGAAATCTTAACGGTTAAAGC
>CALVQS010000026.1 GCA_944358165.1 uncultured Bacilli bacterium
TGCAAGACTTCTTGATTTAGTAATTGATATAGGTCGCATGTTAGGCTCATCAATTCGAAGTTTAATAAAAAATTAAAGAAGAAGGGTTTTTTTTAAAGCCCTTTTTTGTTATAATAAAACATGATGGTGATAGAATTGAAAAAAGGTTTTGCAGCCATGTATATGGTATATTCAATGTTTTTGATATTTATATTAATGATGCTTACCGTTTTATTAATAAATAATTATAAAGCAAACTTTTTAAATCTTTTAAAAAATGACATCAAAGAAGAATTAAAAGATAAAAATTTAGAAATAAAAGTGGAAGAACCGGTAGAAATCGAAGAAAATAATGCGATTTAATGCCTAAAATTCTTGCTTATCACCAACTTTGGTGTTATAATCATTCATAGAAAACGAAGGGAGGGATTTGTAAATGACAAAGGTAGTAGTAAAAAATGGAGATGTTGATGGTGCATTAAGAAAATTTAAAACCAAAGTTGCCCGCAGCGGTGTCCCTTCAGAGTTAAAGAAAAGAAAGCATTATGAAAAACCAGGCGTTCGTAGAAGAAACGAAAAAAAAGAACAAATTAAAAATGCCAGAAAGCATAGAAATTATTAAGGTGATGATATGAACAGTAAAATTGCAGAAGATCTAAAAACAGCTATGAAAAGTGGCGATAAATTTAGATTATCCGTATTAAGAATGCTAAAAAGTGCTTTACAATTAGACTCTATTAGTAAAAAGCATGAACTCAGTGATGAGGAAGTAATGAGTGTAATTAAAAAACAAGTAAAGACAAGAAAAGACTCTATTGAAGAATTTAAAAAATACAACAAAGACGAAGAAGTTGCAAAACTAGAGCAAGAAATAGAAATATTAAATGCTTATTTACCAGAAGAAATGTCAGAAGAAGAAATAAATAAAGTAATTGAAGAAGTATTTAAAGAATTAAATCCTACAGGAATGAAAGATATGGGTAGGGTAATGAAAGAATTAAATGCAAAAATTACCAATGCTGATATGTCTTTAGTAAGTAAAATTGTTAAGGAAAGACTAAGTTAGCCTTTTTGCATATTTATCGCGAAAATTTTCTTGACAAAAGCATAGAATAAAGATATAATGATTAAGAAATTAAAAAAGGAAAGCGAATTTTATTCCACCTGATGAATCCGTGTTCATAGGTAAAAAGCCGTAATAGAAATTATTAATGTGTTTTTTAAGGTGGAATAATATTATTCTACCTTTTTAAATTATATGGAGGTGCGTAAATATAGCAAGTGTGAATAAAGAGTTACCAATTAATGAGCAAATCAAAGTAGAAGAACTAATGGTAATTGGCCCAAATGGTGAACAAATGGGACTAAAAAAGTTAGAAGATGCGCTAACTTTATCAAGATATGCTGGCTTAGATTTAGTTTTAATGAATGATAATGGCAAAATGGCTGTAGGAAAAATTATGGACTACAACAAATACCGTTATGAACGTCAAAAGAAACTAAAAGAACAACAAAAAAAGCAAAGAGAAACAAACAAAGAATTGAAAGAATATCGCTTATCAACAACGATTGATGTTCATGACTTTGAAACTCGTGTAAGAAATGCTAAAGAATATCTAGTAAAAGGACATCGTATCAAAGCTTTTATCCGTTTTAAAGGTCGTCAAATGGCCAGACCAGAATTAGGTGAGGAAGTATTACTAAGATTTGCAGAAAGTTTAAGTGATGTTTCAACAATTGAAGCAAAGCCAAAACTAGATGGTAGACAAATGTTTATGCTATTAGCACCAAAAAAATAGTAGGAGGATTATTATGGCAAAGACAAAACAAAAAACTCATAAAGCAAGTAGTAAAGTTTTAAAGAAAAAGAAAAATGGTACATTAACTTACAAGAAATCAAACGGAAATCATAAGACAAACAAAGATTCAGCAAAACAAGTACGTCAAAGAAGAAATAAAGGCGTATTAGGAAAAGGAGAAGCTAACAGACTTAAATCTGTTATCTAAGGAGGGTATTAAATGACAAGAGTTAAAGGTGGAACAGTTTCCAAAACAAGAAGAAGAAAAGTATTAAAAGAAGCAAAAGGATATTTTGGAAGCAAACATAGATTATATAAAACAGCACAAGAACAATTATTCCATAGTGGAGCTTATGCTTTTAGAGACAGACGTCAAAATAAACGTAATTTCCGTAAATTATGGATTACAAGAATTAATGCTGCTTGTCGTAAAAACGAAATCAGTTATTCTAAATTTATGAATGGCTTGTCAAAAGCTGGAATTGAAATTAACCGTAAAATGTTAAGTGAAATGGCAATTGATAATCCAACTGCATTTGCTGAATTAGTTAAGATTTCTAAAGATGCTTTAAATGGTAAAGTACCTGCTAAAACTACAAAAACGGAAGCTAAAAAAGAAGTTAAGAAAGAAACAAAAGCTGAAGTAAAAAATGAAACTACAAAAGATTACAGCAAAATGACTTTAGCAGAACTTAAAGCCGAAGCCAAAGAACAAGGCGTTAAAGGTTATAGCACCATGAAAAAAGACGAGCTAATTGCAAGCTTACGTTAAAAGAGTGAAATGACTCTTTTTTTTTAATAAAATTAATGATATAATGAATCTATTGTGTGGTGATAATAATGAAAATATATTTAGTTGCAGGAAAATCCGGATCTGGAAAAGGGGAAGTAGCCAAAATTATGAAAGCACACTACTTATCCTTAGGCAAAAAGTCCATTATAACCGAGTTTAGCAAATACCTAAAAATGTATGCGAAAGAAATAATCGGATGGGACGGAACAGAGCCAAAACCTCGCAAATTTTTACAAGACTTAGGAGTTACCATAAGAGAAAATATGGATATGCCTTTATTTTTTATCAATCGAATGATGGAAGATATCAAAGTTTATAATTTGTATTATGATGTTGTTATTATTAGTGATGTAAGACTACCACAGGAAATTGAAGAAATGAAGAAAACTTTTAATAATGTATATTCCGTATACGTAGTAAATCAGTTTGCTCCAAGTCCATTATCGCTTGAAGAGCAAATGCACGAAACTGAAACAGCTTTAGAAAATTATAGTAATTTTGATATAACCATTACAAATGATAACATTGAAAAATTAGATGATCGAGTTATTAATTTCATTGAGGGGGTAGAAAAATGAATTTAAAAGATGAATTTATTAAATATTTTGTCGAACATGGACATGTCGAGATTCCAAGTGCACCTTTAATACCAGAAAATGATCCAACAGTATTATTTAATACCGCGGGAATGCAGCCTTTAATCCCATATCTTTTAGGAGAACCTCATCCAAAAGGAAAAAGATTATGTGATGCTCAAAAATGTGTTCGCCTAACAGATTTAGATAGTATTGGAGATAAAACTCATCATACTTTCTTTGAAATGTTAGGAAATTGGAGCTTAGGAGATTATTTTAAGAAAGAAAGTATTGGTTATAGCTTTGAATTTTTAACGAAAGTATTAAACATTCCAATTAATCGTTTAGCTGTTACGGTATTTAAAGGAAATCAAGATATTCCAAGAGATAATGTTTCTGCAAAGATTTGGATGGATTTAGGAATCCCTAAAGAGCGCATTGCTTATTTAGGAGTAGAAGATAATTTCTGGATAGCAGGAAATTCTGGACCATGTGGTGGAGATACGGAAATATTTTATTTCCGCAGCAATGACGAAATTCCAAGAGAATTTGATCCAACAGACGAAAGATGGGTAGAAATATGGAACAATGTTTTCATGGAATTTCATAAAGATGAAAACGGCAAAATTACAGAATTATCAAGGAAAAATGTAGATACTGGAATGGGCTTAGAGCGTGTTGTTGCTGTATTAGAAGGAGTAGACGACAATTACAAAACTTCGATTTGGAAAGAAATTATCAAGGCTATTGAACAAGTAAGCCAAAAAAGCTACGAAGGAAACGAAATAAGTATGCGTATTATCGCCGACCATATTCGCACGAGTGTCTTTATAAGTGCTGACCGTGCTGGAATTAAACCAAGCAACACCGATCAAGGCTACATTTTAAGAAGATTAATTCGAAGAGCAATTCGTCATGCTAAAAAGTTAGGAATTGATACATTTACAAATTGGATGGAACCGATTGCTTTAGAAGTAATAAAAAAATATGAAAATTATTATGATGAAATAAAAGAAAACAAAGAAGTAGTTTTAGAAGTATTAAAAAATGAAAGTATTAAATTTAATCGTACTTTAGAAAAAGGTTTAAAAGAATTTGACAAACTTTTAATCCATCTAAACGGAACGGAAATTGATAAAGACAATGCATTTAAGTTATATGATACGTATGGTTTTCCGATTGAACTTACTGAAGAAATGGCAAAAGAGCACAATTTAACGGTAGACACGAAAGGCTTCAAAGAAAAATTTGAAGCTCATCAAGAATTATCTCGTACTGCCTCAAAAGGGAAATTTAAAGGTGGTTTAATGGGACACAGTGAAATTGAAACCAAATATCATACGGCAACTCATCTTTTAAATGCTGCCTTAAAAAAAATAATTGGCCCAGATGTTCATCAAAAGGGAAGCAATATTAATGAAGAAAGAATGCGTTTTGACTTTTCATGTGATCATAAGCTAACAGAAGAAGAGAAGCAACAAACGGAAGATTTAGTAAATAAATGGATTAAAAAAGACTTGCCAGTTGTGATGGAAACCATGAGTAAAGAAGATGCGATAAAAAGTGGAGCCGAAGCAATGTTTATCGAAAAATATGCAGACGTTGTTAATATTTATAAAATTGGTGATGTTTCAAAAGAAATTTGTGGAGGACCACATGTAGAGCACACAAGTGTACTTGGACACTTTAAAATTATAAAAGAAGAAGCGAGCAGTGCTGGTGTAAGAAGAATAAAGGCTATCTTAGAATAGTCTTTATTTTTTATGAAAAATATGGTATGATTAATAATATGAAGAGGTGGAAGCTATGACGATACTAAGCATAGGAAGAACGAGCTATGACATTAGTTGCCCAGTTGATGAATATCCAGTAGAGGGTACAAAATATTTATTAAGTGAGAAAATAGAATCTGGAGGAGGAACAGCAGCCAATGTTGCCTATTTACTTGGAAAATGGGGAGAAACATCTTATTTTGCTGGTGTCGTAGGTTCTGATGATTATGGTTCTCAAATCCGTAAAGAGCTAGAGCAAGCAATGGTAAAAACAGATTTAATGGAAAACTCTTATGAAATTGGAACACCATTATCGATTATTTTAGTAAATAAAAAAAATGGAACGAGAACGAGATTTGATGTTGTTGGTGCAACCCAACCTCAATTAAAAAAATATGAATACAATATTGTCCCAGATGTGATTTTTACAGACGGAAAAGAATATAGTGCTACGATTAATGCTTTAAACAAATTTCCTAAGGCCATTAGTGTGTTAGATGCTGGAAGAGTAGACCGTGATTTATTAGAATTATGTAAATATGTTCAATATATTGTTTGCTCAAAAGGATTTGCCGAAGCAGTAAGTGGCATAAAAATTGATTATAATAACTCTGCTACATTAGTTCAAGTATACAAAAAATTAAAAGATCGTTATCCAAACAATAATATTATTGTAACTTTAGAAGAAATGGGAGCTATGTACACTTTTAATGGTGAAATCAAAATCATGCCAGGTATCAAAACCAAAGTAGTAGATCCAAGTTGCTCAGGTGATATTTTCCATGGTGCTTTTGTTTATTGTTTAGCCAATAATTTTGACATAGAAAAAGCAATTACTTATTCAAATATCACCGCTGGACTTTCCGTTGGGAAAATGGGTGGTAGAACATCCATTCCAAATTTAAAAGAAGTAATTAATTATTACAATCAAAAATTTAATATTGTAGAACCGCCAAAAGAAGAAGTGAAACCAGTACAAACAGGAGAAGACGTCTTACCAGAAATACCAGATGCAAGTAAATTTGTGATACCAAATCCAAGCACTCAAGCAAATCCAGGTTTAGAAAGTACTTTTGCGATTGGTGGGGCTTCCATTCCTGTAATAGAGCCAAGCAGTAGTAATAATGGAAATGTTTCATAGTACTTCTCCTGTCTTAAACGTTCATGGTGAAACAACGGATACCGTTGTTTATTTTCTAAATGATTTCATCAAAGACAATGTAAAGCTTGGAAATGTATATGTTGGCATCATTCATGGAAGAAGTTCTAATATTTTACGTAATCGCGTCCACGAACTATTAAAAAAGAATAAACAAGTGGATTCTTTTCGACTAGACATCTGGAATCCAGGAATGACAATTGTGAAATTAAAAATCGACAAAAATCAATAGTAAAACTTAAATTTTTACGTCGATTTGACAAATAATTTAAAATATGCTATAATGAATACGCAATTGAAATAGGGGGTTAAAATTATGAAAGGTTACGTTTTAGATTATATTAACGAAAATGAGTTTAAAAAACTAGAAAGAGCTTTAAAAAAATACAACATGTTAGCATTTAAAAAGCTTAATTTTGAGTATTATCCTGCTTTAAGAAGTGGCGAATTTGTTGGAGAATTAATCAGCACGAATAAAAAAGATAATACTGCAAAATATGAATTAAAACTTCCAAGTGATAAAATGTTTGCTCAAGTTCACGGTGAAGTAAAGCTTTATTACACAGTTTACCTAAATGAAGGTACAATTATGCTTGATACAATTACACCAACAGAAATTTTATTAGAGGGTCATATGAGTGAACTTGCAACATATAAAGGAATAATGATATCAAAGGCAAATGCATCAAAAGACAAATTTAAAATTGATTTATTAAATATGTTACAAGAAAAGTAACATATTTTTTTAGGTGAATTATGAAAAGAGATTATGTGTTTAAAAACCAAAATAATACACCCTATGTATATGACAGTAGTATTGAAAGTATTGTAAGAAATTATAATATTACTTTACAAATAGCTGGTAATATCCTCTTATCCTTATTAAATTCGACTCCTTTGGCATTAAAATTACTGAAAAAAGAATATTTAAATAACAGTATGAATATAACTTTTGAAGTAAGTTCAAAAAATCAAAGTCTTATTTTAACAATTTTAAACGATTATTTTATTATTAATTATAAAGACGAAATATATATATATAATTTCAATTGGGATAAAAATAATGTATATTTACAATTAGTTACTTATGTTAAAACCATAAAAGATAAAAAAATCTATCAAAAAATAGAATCCCATCACTTAACGATTGAAGTAATATTTGCAAATAAAAAATTTAAATTAGAAATTCCATATGACATTTCCTACTATTTAGATCCAAATTATTTTTGCCCTTTAAAAGAAACATCAACCATTACAGATTTAATTCACATATATAAAAATCGCTTTTTTCCAGGACAAACAAGCTATGAAAAGTCATTAGAATCAACAGTATCAATATCTCAAATTGATGATAATACTGAAACATTATTAGATCAAGTTAGCTTAAAAAAAGGATTTGTAGACAGTTATTACTTAAGTTCCATAAAAGAAAATGTCCAAATAAGTATTAAGGGCTCTATAAACGAAAAAGAAAAGATTATTATAACAAACTATGCTAATCCTGAAGAAATTAGTTTAGATGAAGAAATAAAAAAATTATATTATCAAAGCAAAAGACTTTGTCTTTTAGAAGGAATGAATACTGAGGCAAAGGCGTTTATTATAAGTAGAACTAGAAAAAAAGAATAAAATATGAGTAGCAAGCAATGGAGGTGAACAATGAACAGAGAAGATTTTCCTCTTTTAAAGGAAGAGATTATTTATTTTGATAATAGCGCCACTAGTCTAAAGCCAAAATGTGTGATAGACAAAATGGTAGATTATTATACTAATTATCCTGCAAATGCTCATCGAGGAGATTACGATCTTTCTTATAAAGTAGATCAAGAATACGAAGAGACAAGAGAACTAGTAAAAGATTTTATTCATGCGAGATTTCTAGAAGAAATTATTTTTACAAGCGGAACGACGGAATCATTAAATATGATTGTAACTGGCTTTTTCGAAGAATTATTAGAAGCAAATGACGAAGTATTAATTACAACCAGTGAACATGCATCAAATGTACTTCCATGGTTTCGCTTAGCGAATAAAAAAGGCATCAAAGTGAATTACATACCTTTAGATAACAACTATTATGTAACGATTGATAATCTAAAAAAAGTAATTACTCCTAAAACGAAAGTAATCAGTATCGCCGGCATCACCAATGTTATTGGAGATATCCGTCCTATCAAGGAAATATGCAAACTTGCTCATGAAAACAATATTTTTGTCATCCTAGATGGGGCCCAAATGGTACCTCATATGAAAGTAGATGTCGAAGATTTGGATGTCGATTTTCTAGCATTTTCTGCTCATAAGATGTGTGGCCCAACTGGAGTAGGCGTATTATATGGAAAAAAAGAATTACTAGAGCACTTAGAACCACCAATATTAGGTGGAGGAATGAACGAATCTTTCGATAGTCCAAGTGAAATTTATTTAAAAGAATTACCGACCAGATTAGAAGCAGGCACCAGAAATATTGCTGGAGTAATTGGCTTTGGAGAAACCATTAAATATTTAAATAAAATAGGAATGGAACGTATTCATAATTATGAAACGGATTTAAGGAAGTATTTAATTGATAAGCTTTTACCCTTAAAACACATTGATATTATCAATATTGAAAGTGACAGTGGTATTATTACTTTTAATGTTGCCAATGTATTTAGTCAAGACGTAGCTTATTACTTAAACAAATATAATGTTTGTGTTCGAGCTGGAAATCATTGTGCTAAAATATTAAAATCAAGTGTTGGGGTAAATAATACGGTAAGAATCAGCTTATATTTCTACAATACGTATGAAGAAATAGATAATTTAGTAGAATTATTAAGCAATTATGATAAAATAGTAAAAGAGATGATTTAAAATGACGAATGAAGAATCTAGAGATATTATTATGAATAACTATTTAGAGCCATATCACCGTAATATGCCCCATGATGGATATGAAAAGACGAATACTAGGAATGTTTCTTGTATTGATAACATTAATTTATATATAAAGTGGAAGGATGATACCATTGAAGACATTACCTTTGATGGGGAAGCTTGTGCAATATCCATTTCCTCAACTTCCATCATGATTAAAAATTTAATAGGAAAAACGAGTAAGGAAGCTTTAGAATATATTAAAGAATTTTATAAAATGACAGATGGTGAACCATTTAACAAAGATTTATTAAAAGATGCCTGCTGCTATGAAGAAATTAGTAAGCAAAAAGGACGAAAAGTATGCGCAAATCTTCCTTTAAAAGGAATCGAAAAAGCTATTTTAGAACATCTAAAGTAGTTTTTTCTTGCTATTCAAAAAAAGAAAGGATATAATAACCTATATCAGGTGGGAGTTATGAAAAATATTTTTGAAGAAGCAGAAGAATTAGAATATTTAATAATAGAAAAAAGGGACATGGTTGAAAATTTAATCAAATATGGATTAGAAATATTAGAAAAGAGTTATAAAAATGAAGTAGATTATCAAAATCCGGATTTATGCCTAGATTATATAAGCTTTCCAGAATATTCTTCTTTAATATCCCAAAATTTAAAATCCATCTTTTATCAATTACAATCCAGCCTATCTGCTTATTCAACTGAATTAGAGAAATTAACACTTTTATTAAAAAAAATATTGCAAAAAATAGAAAAATTATCTATAATTTCTATTAAAGAACTAAGTTATCTTTCAATACTTTTTAATGCAAGCATCCCTGGAAATAGGAATGAATCTCACATAGCTTTTTTTCAAAATATAGATATGAAATTAAAAGTAAATCCCAAATTAAGAGCATTTGTTACGTATGACATGATTGAATTAATGAAAGAGTATGTAATTATAAAGGATAACCAAGAAGATTTAACTTTAAAAGTCTATTTAGGAGAGGAAAAAGAAAGAAAAAGAATCTAAACTAGTAATTGCCATATTACTAGTTTTTTGATATGATTGTTTAGGAGATATTTATGAAATTAGAAGTTTTAAATTTAAAAAAGAAATTTGGAGAAAAAGAAGTATTAAAAAATATTAATTTTACTTTTGAAAGTGGTAAGATTTATGGCTTATTAGGTCGAAATGGAGCTGGTAAAACAACTTTTTTTAATTGCTTAAATGAGGACATATTACCAGATGAAGGAACATTTAATATAGTCACAGAAAGTTCTAGGCCACTTACAATTGATGATATTGGTTATGTTTTATCTACCCCAGTAGTTCCTGAGTTTTTAACAGGAAGAGAATTTTTAAAATTCTTCTTAGAAATAAATGAGGGAAAAATTAAAAACGAAAAAACGATAGATGAGTATTTTGACTTTATGAAAATTGAAGAAGAAGATCGTGACAAATTATTAAAAGATTATTCACATGGTATGAAAAACAAAATGCAAATGCTAATCAATATTATAGCAAGTCCTAATATTTTGCTTTTAGATGAGCCGCTTACAAGCTTAGATGTTGTTGTTGCTGAAGAAATGAAAGAAATACTTCGAAGTATCAAAACAGAGCATATTTTAATTTTTTCAACTCATATAATGGATTTAGCTTTAAGTTTATGTGATGAAATTATTATTTTAAAAGATGGTAATCTAACTTTGGTGGATAAAAACTTAAAAGGGGAAAAGCTAAAAAATAAAATAATGGAAATACTAAGTGAGGACAAATAAAATGTTTCGTACTTTTTATCTATCTTATCTTTTACGAAATGCATATAAAGTAAATACTTTTATTTATGCTCTAAAAAGCATCCCTGGATTAAGAAAACTATTACCAGATAAACTCTATCAAAGTAAAGTACTAAAAATATTTGGCAACATTATAAGCATTCTTTTAGAAATAATAAATATTTTTCTTGGTAAATTTCTATATTTATTTTTAATGATATTCTGCACTATTTCTCTTTATAAAACAGAGATAAGCACTACTTTTTTACATGTTTTTTTCTTCCTCACAATCATAGGCTCTTTCATGAATACCTATATGTTTAATCCAACAAAAGACAAATATTATGCAATGTTCATTATGAGAATGAATGCCAAGAGTTACACTCTAACAGATTATTTTTATGCAATATTTAAAATCATCATTGGCTTTTTACCATTTACGATTGTTTTTGGATTATTATCGAACGTGAATCTTTGGATTTGCCTCATTCTTCCATTTTTTGTTGTAGCATCCAAAATAGTTATTGCATCATATAATCTTCATTTATATGATAAAAAGGGAATTATTATCAATGAAAATCAACCTGGGAAATATATAAACCTTTTAATTTTACTGTTTTTAATTTTAGCTTACGCTCTTCCTGCTTTAAATATAGTAGTACCATCTTATCTTCTCTTAATTTTGATGATTTTGATGATTCTAATTAGCATCAAAAGAATAGAATATATTATAAATTTTAACAAGTACCGAGAAATGTACAAAATAGTTTTAACAGCCTCAAATATGAATCAAGTAGAAAATGCAAATAGGATGGCAAAAGAAAACGTTTTAAAACAGATAACCATAGATTCAAATAAAACCAGCAATAAGAAAGGCTTTGCCTATTTCAATGATTTATTTGTGATACGTCATAGTAAACTTCTTTGGAAAAATTCTAAAAAGGTAGCAGGAATAAGTGCCATAATAATTTTAATTGCTTTCATCATCGTTACAATTAACCCAGAATTTAAAATGTCAATAAACAATATGATTATGACTTATTTACCATACTTTGTCTTTATTATGTATCTAATAAATAGAGGTGAAAATATTACAAGAGCAATGTTTATGAACAGTGATCATTCCATGCTTACATATTCTTTCTTTAGAAAACCAGAAGCTATTTTAAAATTATTTAAAGAAAGACTTAAAAGTGTAATCCTAATAAATCTGCTCCCAGCAATAATCATTGGCTTTGGCCTAGCAATTTTACTTCTAGCAACTGGTGGGACAAGCAATCCCCTAAATTATTTAATTTTAATTATTTCGATTCTTGCCATGAGTATTTTCTTTTCCATTCACCATCTCGTAATTTATTATTTATTACAGCCCTATAATTTGAACAGTGAAACGAAAAATACAACTTATACAATTGTAAATCTTTTAACTTATATTGTTTGTTATTACATGATTGATTTAAGGCTCCCAACTCTTTATTTTGGAATTTCAATGATTATTTTCGCTGTTGCTTACAGCATCATATCTTTAATTTTAGTATATAAATTTGCACCAAAAACATTTAAAATTAGAATTTAGGCGTTGCGATACTCACTTAAATATGATATATTATAAAAGAAAGCAAAAGAAAGATAAGTAATATCATTTATTTTTATAGAAAGCTTATGGTTGATGGAAATAAGTATAATGGTGATATGAAATCTCCTTTCTAGTGGGACTAATCCTCCCCGGGTAAAACCGTTATCTCTTAAATTAAGCAAAGAAAAGGATGGTACCGTCTATAAGACTCCTTTACCATTCTTTTTTATTTTAGAAAGAAGGAAAGAAAATGATTGACATTAAGTTAATAAGAGAACAAAGAGATTTAGTACGTGAAAACATCAAGAAAAAATTTCAAGATGAAAAATTACCTTTAGTAGATGAAATCTACGAATTAGATTTAAAATATCGTAATGCCAAAAAAGATGCAGATGATATGCGTAGTAAGAAAAACAAATTGAGCGAAGAAATTGGTGCTTTAATGCGTGAAGGAAAAAAAGAGGAAGCTTTAAAAATCAAAGAAGAAGTTGGCTCACTTTCTTTTAAAATTGCCAATTTAGAAGCTGAAGAAGAAAAATTAAGTGCCGAAATAAAAGAAAAAATGATGCAAATACCACAAATAATTGATGATTCTGTTCCAATCGGCAAAGATGATTCTGAAAATGTAGAATTAGAACGTTTTGGAGATCCAGTTGTACCAGATTATGAAATTCCATACCATGCTGATATATGTGAAGCTTTAAATGGGCTTGATAAAGAAGCAGCAGGAAGAAAAAGTGGGAATGGTTTTTATTTTCTAACTGGTGATATAGCAAGACTTCATAGTGCCATGCTAGCATATGCAAGAGATTTTATGATTGATAAAGGCTTTA
The DNA here is from genome assembly GCA_944358165.1 of uncultured Bacilli bacterium. Lineage (GTDB taxonomy): Bacteria > Bacillota_I > Bacilli_A > RF39 > UBA660 > Caccenecus. The sequence goes on from CALVQS010000026.1 coordinate 13,128, forward strand.
CTTATTGTATTCCACCATTTATGATTCGTAGTGATGTTGTAACAGGAGTAATGTCTTTTAAAGAAATGGATGCAATGATGTATAAAATAGAAGGAGAAGATTTATTCTTAATTGGAACAAGCGAACACTCTATGATTGGCCGTTTTAAAGATCAAATCGTAAATGAGGATAAACTTCCAATAACTCTTACATCTTATTCTCCATGTTTCCGTAAAGAAGTAGGAGCTCACGGAATTGAAGAAAGAGGTCTTTATCGAGTTCATCAATTTGAAAAAGAAGAAATGGTTGTATTATGTAAACCAGAAGATGCAATGGAATGGTATAACAAAATGTGGCAATACACAGTAGAATTCTTTAGAAGCCTAGATATTCCTGTTAGAACTCTAGAATGCTGTTCTGGTGACTTAGCTGATTTAAAAGTTAAATCATGTGATGTAGAGGCATGGAGTCCAAGACAACAAAAATATTTTGAAGTAGGTTCATGTTCTACACTAGGTGAAGCTCAAGCAAGAAGACTTGGTATTCGAATGAAAACAAGTGAGGGAAACAAATATGTAGCAACCCTTAACAACACAGTTTTAGCAACCCCACGTGGTTTAATTGCTTTTTTAGAAAACAATTATCAGAGTGATGGAAGCATTAAAATACCAAAAGTTTTACAGCCATATATGGGTGGAAAAGAATTCATTGTTCCGAACCATAAAGGATAAGTAGATTCTAGGCAATCTACTTTTTCTATGCTATAATGAATATAATGAGTAGGAGTGATTTTATGTCAAGATTAAAAAGTGTGTTAAAAAGCAGAAAGTTTTGGCTAATAATGATTGTTAGTATTTTTGTAATTCTAGCTTTTGCAATA
>CALVQS010000027.1 GCA_944358165.1 uncultured Bacilli bacterium
ATAATATAAAATCTATGATAAATGAAAAGCAAGCTAGACTCATCCAGCTTGCTCAGATGGGATCCGAAGATACACCATCGCCATTCACATTTATAATATACCATAAAGCCAAAAATTATGCAATATAATTGCTAACTTTTTATAAATTTACGCAGACCTGATAATTTTGCTTTGATATCAGTATGAATAACTTGACTATATATTGTTATAGGTATTTCATTTCTAAAATCTTCTATGATATTTTCAAACTCGTTTATAAATCTATTGATTTCTGTTTTAGTTATACCATATTTTTTTAAAAGTAATGAAATTATCAATATATAATCAGTTATTGTACTAAAATCTATATTATTACACCCAATTTCTTGTTCTAAGTATTTACATAGCGTACTATCAATATTACCGTCTTTAAATCTAACATCAAATATAACATCATTATGTGCAATCGAATTTCTTAATGCTTTTATTAAATACATTATTTTTTCTGGAAACCTTCCATTTGTATCATATGCTATATTCAAATTCATTTCCTTGTCAATTTTCTTTCTTACCTTTAATTCTAGGCTTTTAATTAAATCTGCAAATGTTCCTAAAGTTATTATTTCAAATATTCCCCAAATTGGAACGTGTCTATCTTTAGAATAAAAATGACTTACAATTTTATTATTATTACTATAACTGCGTGATAATGAACTGTATATACTATTTTGTACTCCAAGCCTATGTTTTAAATTGCTTTTATAATCTTTCGGACTGCTAGCTCTATAATCAGTCATTCCATTTTCATATATTTCATTAAATTCATCAGTTTTATATTCTTCTACCAGTAACTGCAGTACAATATTTTTTGAAATTGTTTCAATTTGCATTATTTGGGGATATAGCAAACTTTTTAATCTAGAATCAAAATTTACAACAGATACTATTTCACTGAAATTGTTTATATTAATTCTATTTTGAGGATGTTTTATATACCTATAACCTTTATATCCGTGATAATAACCTATATTTCTTAAATTAAGTTTGTCTTTTGAATTTCCAATATTTATGTGGTGATTATCCCTTAAATATTTCATCAAAGCATTTGTTGTTTTTATCTTCATAATATATCCCTCCAATTAATATTTATGATAAGTAAATTTGCTTTCTATTATAACATAAAAATCTTTATCTAGAAATGTTTTAATCTAAATATTCTAATTTATTTTATTGTAAAGTATAGTTTTTCTGTTGACTTTTCTATATTGATTGCATATAATTAAATATATGAACAAGTATTCAAATGAAGGGAGAATAAAAAATGAATAAAGAGATTATTAATGAGAAGTTAGCAACTCGCGTTAAAAATAAAATGTTAAGTGATGATTTATTGTTTGATGTTGCTGAAGTATTTAAGATTTTTGGAGATAGTACGAGAATTAAAATTATTTATGCTTTAAAATTAAGTGAACTTTGTGTTTCTGATTTGGCTTTTATTACGAATAGCAGTGATTCGGCAATTTCTCATCAATTACGTATTTTAAAACAAGCAAAATTGGTAAAATCCAGAAAAGAAGGAAAGATTGTGTATTACAGTTTGAAAGATGAACATGTAATTAAATTATTTGAGATTGGACGTGAACATGTTGAAGAATTATAAGTATTATTTGGAGAATTTAGATTGTGCAAATTGTGCTAAAAAAATAGAAGATGAGATTAAAAAAGATGAAAGATTTTCTAATGTTATTGTTAATTTTAATACGCTTACTTTAAATTTTAAGACAAGTATCCAGAATCCTTTTAAAGAGATTTTTCGAATGGTTAAGAGTGTTGAGCCAGATGTTTTAGTTTATGTCGAAAAAAGAGAGGATAAAAAAGAAGATTTGGAAATTATTCGCTTTGTGTTTGCTCTTCTATTTTTAGGATTATCCTTGCTTATTTCTAATACAGTTGTAAAAGAAGTTTTTCTTATTTTTAGTTATCTACTCTTGATGTATAAAACTTTTTTAAGAGCTATCAAGAAGATTGTGAAGTCTCATAATGTTGATGAAAATGCCTTGATTTGTATTTCGGCGATTGGAGCTTATATTCTTGGTGAACATATGGAAGGATTAATGGTATTACTTTTGTATGTTTTAGGTAAAATTTTAGAAGAAAAAGCTGTTAATAAGAGTCGATCTTCTATTAAAGATTTGGTTGAATTAAAAACTAGTTATGCTAATTTAAAAGTAAATAAACGTATTACAAAAGTAAGAAGTGAAGATTTAAAAATCGGAGATATGATTATCGTTAAGAAGGGTGAATTGATACCCGTTGATGGCAAAATCATAGAAGGAGCTACTTCGGTTGATACTTCTGGACTTACCGGAGAATCAGATCACCGCTTTGTAAAAGAAAAAGATGTTGTTTTATCTGGTTATATTAATGTTGGAGAGGTTATTTCGGTTCAAGTTACGCATACTTATTTTGATAGTACAGCATATAAAATATTAGAACTTACTTTAAATGCAACAAATAATAAAGCTAAGACCGAGACTTTTGTTTCTAAAATTGCTAGTTATTATACACCGATTGTTTTAGTTATTGCTATTTTGATTGGTGCTTTTTTGCCACTTGTATCTTCGGTAAGTTATAGTGATAGCATTTACCGTGCTTTAACTTTCTTAGTTATATCTTGTCCTTGTGCGATTGCTATTTCGGTGCCTTTATCTTATTTTGCAGGGATTGGTATTAGTTCTCGGAAAAAAGTTTTGGTTAAGGGAAGTAATTATTTGGATGCTTTAACTCATTGTGATGCGATTGTTTTTGATAAAACAGGTACTATTACAACCGGATCTTTTGATTTAAAAGATATTCTTGTTTATGATGAAGATTACACAAAGGAAGATATTCTTTTCTTTGCTAGTATGGGAGAGGCTTTATCAAATCATCCGATTGCTAAGATTATTTTAAAAGAAAATAAGAAAGAAATTGATTCTTCTAAAGTAAAGGATTTTAGAGAAGTGAATGGAAAGGGTATTACTTTTGCTTATCAAAAGCAAAATATAAAGGTTGGTAGTGCTGTTTTTTGTAAGACTAAAAATAGAGGAAACACCTTTGTTTGTGTAGATGATAAAGTAATTGGAGCTTTTCTATTTGATGATCATATTAAAGAAAATGCGAAAGAAGTAGTGGAAGAGCTAAAAAGTTACGGCTTGAAAACTTATATGTTTACGGGAGATCATGATTCTTTTGCTAAACTCACTTCTAAAAATACGGGGATTGATGAGTGTTACTCTGAATTACTTCCCGATGAAAAGTTTCAGAAACTTGAAAAACTTCAAGAGAACCATCACGTTATATTTGTTGGAGATGGTATTAATGATGCACCAAGCTTGGTTAAAGCTGATGTGGGAATTAGCATGGGTAATATCGGAAGTAATAGTGCGATTGAAGCAAGTGATATTGTTGTTATGAATGATGATTTAGAGGCAATTCCAACCGTTTTGAAGATTGCTTATAAAACAAAAAGAATTATTATGGCGAATTTGATTTTTTCAATCGGTATTAAAATTCTTATTTTGGTACTTGCGATGTTTGGGATTGTTCATATGGCAGCGGCTGTTTTTGCTGATACTGGAGTTACTTTGCTTGCAATTTTAAATTCCTTACGTATTTTAAAACAATAAAAAACGACTATTTGTCGTTTTTAATATACTCTAAATTTCCTTTTAAAGGGGTTACGTTCCATGCGGTTAGTTCATCTAAATATGGTTCGTAGTAATCATTTAGTAAATAAACTTTTTTATTAAAATAAAAGCCAAAAGCTATTTCTGCAAAAGAATTTGGGCCAATGTAGTTTTCTGTTTCATTTTTTTTAGCATTTACAATTAAAATTATTTCATTATGAGGATCTATGATTCTCTCAAAATGGGCACGTGATGCGATTTCTTTGGGGATATTTTTTAAACATTCCACTGGTAATAAAACAGAAAAACCTTCTTTTTCTAAAATACTTTTTACTTCTAATATTTTGTCTTTTACTTTCATACTTCCACATAATACAATATTTTTCATATTTTCACCAATTTAAATTTTAGATATTTTTTATTTTGCTGTCAAGGTGTGTCTTGTTAAAAATTTGCAAAAGTTTTAAAAATATAATATAATGATGTCGGTGAATGTTATGCAAATTGATACTGTTGAATTAACTAGTTGTGCTGTTAGAACCAGTCAATATCCAGAAGAAGGACTCTCAGAGTTTTTGCTCGTTGGGCGAAGTAACGTTGGAAAATCTAGTTTTATTAATACACTTATTAATCGTAAAAATTTTGCTCATACTTCTTCGAAACCAGGAAAGACACAAACTCTTAATTTTTATTTAATTAATAAAAGCTTTTATTTTGTTGATGTTCCTGGTTATGGATATGCTTCTGTTAGTCATGAAAGACAAAAGAAGTTTGGCGTTATGATTGAGGAATATTTAAAATCAAGAGAATCTTTAAAGTGTGTTTTCTTGCTTATTGATTATCGTCATAAACCTACAGAAGATGATGTATTGATGTATGAATTTTTGAAATATTATAATTTAAAAATTCAAGTGGTAGCTACGAAATATGATAAAGTAAGTAAAAATAATCGAGATAAACAAAATAAAATGATTCGTGATACTTTAAAATTAAGTGAAGGAGAAGATTTCATACCTTTTTCTACGGTTTCTAAAAAGGGTAGAGATGAGGTTTATGAAGTAATTAAAGGATTATTATGATTTATTATAATAGAGAAAAAAGATTGGTAGATGATTATGTTGTTTTTGATTTAGAAACAACGGGACTGGATCCAAAGACTTCCGAGATTATTGAGATCGGCGCACTTAAATATAAAAATAATGAATTAGTTGATGAACTTAGTATTTTAGTCAATCCAAAATGCCTTATTCCTAGTGTTATTACGGCACTTACCGGAATTGATGATGATACTGTAAAGGATGCACCAACGATTGAGGAAGCTCTTCCAAAGTTTCTTGCTTTTATTGAAGATTTACCACTTGTTGCTCATAACTCTCGTTTTGATTTATCTTTTATTGAAGAAAATATCATAAGACTTGGTTTGCCTATGATTAAAAATTCTAATATTGATACCGTTTATTTAGCTCGTAAATATATTAAAAGTGTTTATAATCATAAATTAGAAACGTTAAAAGATTATTTTCGTCTTACTTATTCTTCTCATCGAAGCTTAGAAGATTGTTATACGACCAATTATGTTTATCAATATTGTAAAGAACAAGCTTTAGTAGAAAATTAAGATGAAATTGGATAAAAGAATTAAGACTTATAATAAGAAGTATCAAAAAGAATTAGAGGATGCGCTTAGAATTATAGAGCCTTATTTAATTCAAGCTTTTACTTCTTTTTATGGAGAAGAATATTATCGGCAAATTGCATATGTAGTTCAAAATATGAAATATACTTATTTTTTGTCAAAGAATTTTTTTAAATCTTTTCAAAATTTAAATTATGGGTTAAGTGCTAAAGATCAAAGAGTGATTCAAACTTATCTAAAATATTTAGCTAATATTTCTTTAAATGGTAATAGGATAAAAGATGAAAATGCTTTGGAAGAATATTTTTTAAAAAAACTGATTGTTTTTTCTTCTTTTGAACAAGATAGACTTGTTTATGCAGATTTTTTGAGTTTGATAGAACAAGATGTGCCAATTTATACTTATGTTGTTAGTGAAAATGAATTTTTAATGGATAAGGCTATTTTTTTACCTATTTTTGTTTTGGATTTAAAAGTAATTATTCATGAATTAAATCATGCTTTAGCAATTGATGTTGTGGGATTTACAGATGATGAATTAATTACACCAACTTTATTTTTAAATGAGGAATGTGAAGAATTATTTAATGATTATATTGCAGAACAAATAGTTTTAGAGTATATGAAAATAAAAGGGCCAATTCCAAAAGGATTAAATCGATTTCATATTGTTAATGCTTATGAGTCTTTTTATTATTTGATTGAAATTTTTTATTATGTATTTGAACAAGTTATTAAAAGGTGTATTATGAATAAAAACTTTAATATGCTAAGAGAATATGCTGGGAAAGAAGATTTTTGTTTATTTTGTTCTTTGGTACAAAAGTATTATTTACAGGGTGGATGTAGTGAAGAACAATTTAATGAATTAAATAATTTCGTTTTAAAAATGAATGAACATGCTTTTACCATAGAAAATTATGATTATGAAAACTTGTTTCAAAAATTGGAAAGTATGGGTTATCGGGTGCGTAGATTAAAGTAGGAGGATTTATGAAGTTTATTAAGAAGCATAAGTTTTTAATTATCGTTATTATTTTACTTGTTGTTGCTGTTTTTTGTTAAAAAATTTTGACAAATGCATATTTTGTGTTATAATTAAGTAGACAGATTTAAGTGGGCATAAATATTCCCACTTTTATTATTATGTAAATGAGGTGTGTATGAAAAGTTTAGAGGAACTAGAAAAATTAATTCGAGAAGCATTTATTGGAACCGACATTTTAGTCGATAGCGTTACTTATGAAAAGAACAGTGGAAATTATCATGTTTTATCGGTTGTTCTTGATAAAGTAGGCGGTATTGATTTGGATGCGATTGTGGATGCTACAAATGTTATTAATCCGATTGTGGATGAGTATGATTTAACAGATGATTCTTACATTTTAGATGTAACAAGTAAAGAAAGAGGCGATGATCATGAATAGTGAAGAATTTATTAAAGCAGTTAAAAATATTGTAAAAGAAAAAGGAATTAGCGAAGATGTTGTATTTGAAGGAATGGAACAAGCTTTAACGACGGCCTATAAGAAAAATTTTGATTCAAAGACGAATGTGCGTGTCGATATTAACCGTGAAACTGGAGAAATTAAAGTTTATTCTTATTTAGTTGTTGTGGATGATGTTGATTTTGGAAGTGAAGAAGTGGATGAAGAGGGTAATGTTGTAAAAATACCCCCTAAAATTAATCCCGATGCACAAATTATTTTAGAACAAGCCGAAGAAATGGTACCTGGTATTAAAGTTGGAGAAACGATTGAAAAAGAAGTTACTCCAAAAGATTTTGGACGTGTTGCAGCTTCTACTGCCAAACAAGTTTTAACTCAAAGAATTAGAGAAGCTGAAAAAAATAGTTTGATTGAAGAATTTCAAGATAAAGAAGGAGAAATGTTGCTTGGCTTAGTAGCAATGGAAGATGCAAAAAATTATTTTATTGATTTAGGTAGAACAAGAGGAATTTTACCTAAGAGTGAAATCATTCCTGGAGAGACGATTAAGATGGGGTCTAATATTCGTGTTTATGTAACCAAAATTGAGGCAAATTCGAAAGGACCACTTATTTTACTATCAAGAAAACATTATGGCTTTGTACGAAGACTTTGCGAACTCGAAATTCCTGAACTTCAAGATGGAACTTTAATTATGCATGGATGTGTAAGAGATGCTGGAATTCGTAGTAAAGTAGCCGTTTCTTCTACAAATGATCGAATTGATGCGATTGGTACTTGTATTGGGGAACGTGGTTCTCGTTTGGGAAGTATTTTAAAAGAATTAAATGGTGAAAAGTTGGATTTTGTTCTTTATAGTGAGAATCCAGAAGAATATATTAAAAAAGCATTAACACCTGCGAAGAATGCAATTGTAAATATTACGGATCCAGTTAAAAAGGAAGCTTTAGCAGTTGTTTCAAATGAAGAACTTCCTCTTGCAATTGGTAAAGGTGGTAGCAATATTCGCCTTGCTAGTCGTCTTACGAAATATAAGATTAATATTAAGACCATGGATCAAATTAATGCTGAGGGTAATAAATAGTTTGAGGTGGAATTTATGAAAGTTAGAAAAGCACCAATGCGAACTTGTGTGGTTACTAAAGAAAAGTGTGAAAAGAAAGATTTGTTGCGAATTGTTCGAACTCCAGAAGGAAAAGTTATTGTAGATTTAACGGGAAAAGCAAATGGTCGAGGAGCTTATTTAAAAAAAGATAAAGAAGTTATAAAAAAGGCTCAAAAAAGTAAAATATTAGAAAGAGTATTAGAAGTTTCTGTTCCAGAAGAAATTTATGAAGAAGCTTTTAATTTATGTTAAGTAAAGGAGTGTGTTTTAGATGGACAATAAACAAGTTTTAAATTATATTTTAAATACGGATCAACTTTTGAATGATTTTGGCAATATTACGAGAATGGAAAATAAAAATAATCGAAAGCGTGAATATCGTAGAATTCTTACGGAAGCTCAAAAAATGCAAAGATCTTGTTATGATCCTTACCTTTTTGCTACTAGAATAGCGGGTAGTGATAAAATGGAATATACTTGTTTAGTATGTGGTAAAGTAATTGGAGGAACGACTTTAGGCCATGTTGTTAATTTAACAGAAAATGGTTTAGTTGAAGGTGATGATGTAGAGGAATATGCTGTAAGTCGATTGAAAGATTATTTAGTTACTGAACCACCTTTAAGTGAAGCTGAGATTAGAGAAGCTTTAAGAAATGATATTGTAGAATATGTAAAACAAAGATAAGAAAGGAGAGATGGACATGACAGTAAAAGAATATGCTACGGATGTAAATTTAAGTGTCGCAGAAATATTAAAAAAATGTGATGATTTAGGGATTGAAGTAAAATCAGGTGATGATGTGTTATCGGACGAAGAAATTATTTCGCTTGATAATGCAATTAATTTAATTACTGAAGATGAGACTTTTGAAGAAGAGGAAACAATGGATGAAGTGGTTGATGCCATTGTGGAAGCTAGTAATATTACAAAAAATATGAATACTACGGATAAAAAGCAAAAGTTAAAGAAAAAGAAAGACCAAACTGATGCAAAAGAATTTAGTCATCTAAAAAAAGAAATGTATAAAAATAAAAATAAGTTAATGAAAAATACGAAAGATGAACATGTTATTTTGTTTCGTGATGGCATGAGTGTTGGCGATTTAGCAAATGAACTTGGTGTAAGTGGTACGGATATCATTAAGAAGTTAATGACTTTAGGTCTTATGATTTCCCTTAATCAGCCAATTGATTTTGAGAATGCGGAGATTGTTGCTTTAGAGTATAATAAAACTTTAAAAAGAGAAGAAACACAAGATGTAGCTAATTTTGAAGAATATGAGATTGTTGATGATGAGGCTGATTTAATTCCAAGGCCACCAATCGTAACGATTATGGGACATGTTGATCATGGTAAGACTACTTTACTTGATTATATTCGTCATTCTCATGTGGCAGAAGGAGAATTTGGAGGAATTACGCAACATATTGGTGCTTATCAAATTGATACACATGGACATAAAATAACATTCATTGATACACCAGGACATGCTGCTTTCACCGAAATGAGAGCTAGAGGAGCAAGTGTTACGGATATTGTTATTATTATTGTTGCTGCTGATGATGGGGTTATGCCTCAAACGAAAGAAGCTGTTGATCATGCCTTAAGCGCTAAAGTTCCAATTATTGTTGCAGTTAATAAAATTGATAAACCAGATGCTAATCCTGAGAAAATTCGTACGGAAATGGCTGAGATCAATATCACTCCTGAAGAATGGGGTGGAAATGTTCCATTTATTGATATTTCAGCTCATACTGGTGAAGGTGTTGATAAACTTTTAGAAACGATTTTAGCAATTAGTGAAGTATCTGATTTAAAAGCAAATCCAAAAAGATATGCGGTTGGTTCTGTGATTGAATCAAGACAAGATAAGAATGTCGGAGGAATTGCTAGTTTACTTATTTTAAATGGTACTTTAAGACTAGGAGATCCACTTGTTGTTGGTACTACTTATGGTAAAGTTCGTACTATGAAAAATGATTTTGGAGAAGCTGTACTGGAAGCTGGTCCGGGTATGCCGGTTGAGATTACTGGTTTAAGTGAGAATCCTTCGGCTGGTGATAAATTCATGGCTTTTGAAACTGAAAAAGAAGCAAAAGAAGTTGCCGAGAAAAGAGCTCTTCATGCTAAAGAAAATAAATATAAGAAAGATATTATTTCTCTTGATGATTTGTTTAATAAAATTAATGGCGGACAAAAAGAGATTAATGTTGTTTTAAAAGCAGATGTTCGTGGAAGTGAAGAAGCTGTTAAAAATAGCCTTCTAAAAATTAATGTGGAAGGAGTTAAGATTAATGTTATTCGTTCTGGTATTGGAACGATTACCGAAAGTGATGTTGTTTTAGCAAATGCTTCAAATGCGATTATTATTGGTTTTAATGTTAGTCCTTCTAATTTAACAAAAGAAATGGCCAAAGAATATAATGTAGATATTCGTTTATATACGATTATTTATAAATGCATTGAAGAAATTGAACTTGCTATGAAGGGTATGCTTGATCCGGAATTTGAAGAACATATTCTTGGTAATGCCGAAATTCGTAAAATATTTAAGTTTTCGAAAGTTGGTAATATAGCTGGTTCTTATGTTACTGATGGTGTTATTAAAAATGGTGCAAAAGTAAGATTGATTCGTGATGGTGTTATTGTTTATGATGGTTCCATTCATTCTGTTCAAAGAGAAAAAGATAGTGTTAAAGAAGTGAAAAAAGGATATGAATGTGGTATTACTTTAGATAACTTTAGTGATATTAAAGTAGGAGATATTTTGGAATGTTATGAAATGGTGGAGGTAGGAAATAATGCCTAGTCATAAAATTGCGAAAATCTCTAGTGATATGGCTCGAGTTATTAGTGAAATTTTGTTTACCGAAGCGAAAGATGAAATTTTAAAATCGATTACGATTACAGGTTGTAAAGTATCTAGGGATTTAAGTTATGCAAAAGTTTATTTTACTTCTTTAAGTCAAATGGATAAAGAACTTCTAGTAAAAGAAGTGAATGAAGCTAGTTCTTTTATACGCGGTGAATTATCAGAGAGAATGGAACTTAGACATACACCAATCTTAGAATTTGTTTATGACGATTCGATTGCATATGCCGAAAATATTGAAAATATTATAAAAGAAATTAAAGAAAAGTGATGAGTATGGATCATAAATTAACGATATTAACTGGGAAGTTCTCTTTAGAAGAAGAATATTTAATTTTAAGAAAGTATCCGAGTAAGTTGGAAGATTTGCAATTTTTTAGAGAAGCTAATTATTTTCAAATTCATAAACTTTATTTTCGTGGATTTTTCCAAGGGTATGTTGTCTTGTTTTTAGGACATCATTCCTTGGAATCAGGAGATGTTTTGATTGAAGATATTGGCTATTTAAGAGATGAAGAACTTTTGGAACCTCTTATTTATATGATGCTTTTAAGAATTAAGGAACATAAAGTAATGTCTTTTCCTATTGATGATATTTATTATGATATGGAAAAAGTGGAAGCAAAATATGAACCAATTTTTCAATCTTTAGGATTTTTGGAGAATCAAAAAGAATTATGTCGGGTATCATTGTAGTGGATAAGCCAGAGGGTATCACTAGTCGTGATGTTGTTAATATTATTTCCCGGGAATTACATGAAAAAAGAGTCGGACATACAGGTACTTTGGATCCTTTAGCAACCGGTGTACTCGTTGTTTGTGTTGGAAAATATACAAAGTTAGTCGATCGCCTAACTGCTCTTGATAAAGAATATATTGCGGAGATTAAACTTGGTATTCGTACTGATACTTTGGATATTACTGGAAATGTGCTAGAACAAAAAGATGTATCAATTACGAAAATGGATCTTTTAAAAGCTATGGCAAGTTTTCCTAGAGAATATGCGATGGAAGTGCCAATTTATAGTGCGATTAAGGTAAATGGTAAAAAGCTTTATGAGTATGCAAGAGAAGGTATTCCGGTTTCTTTACCAGTGAAAACCGTTCATATTTATGAATTAGAACTCCTTTCTTTTCATCAAGATCTTGTTACTTTTCGGTGTTTAGTAGAAAAGGGTACTTATATTCGAAGTTTGATTCGAGATTTACTGAATAACTTAGGAGTTATTGGTACAATGAGTCATTTGGTTCGAACAAAACAAGGTAATTTTAAAATTGAACAAGCTTGTTCTTTGGAAGATATTCAAAATCGTCAATTTTCTTTTTTGAAAGCAAAAGATGTTCTTCCTCTTCCGGTTTATCAATTAAATGATGCAGAATATAAAAAAGTTTCTAATGGAAATGAAATTGCTCTTGATTTAGAGGATGATGAAGTTTTACTTGTGTATCAAGGGGAAGAAATTGCTATTTATAAGAAAAATGATTTATTATATAAGCCAACGGTTATGCTTATATAATCTTTCTTGCCTCATAGCCAAGCGGTAAGGCAACGGGCTCTGACCCCGTCATTCCGTAGGTTCGAATCCTACTGGGGCAGCCAATTTGTTATTTAAGCCTTTATTTAAGGGCTTTTTTGCTATTTAAAAACAAATAGTTATTTCCTATTTGTTATTTTTATATTATTTGAGGTTGCTTTTTTATCATTTGGCGTAATGGAAATCCATTCAACTGGAATAACGTCTTCCAATGCATCTTTTAAATTTTCTTCTGGTCTTATTTTGGTAAAAAAACCTTTTGGAAATCTCGTCCTTTTTTTATCCATAATGATACCTCCTTAATTTAATTATATTATACATAAAAAATCAAAAATTCACAATTAATTAGTTTGAATTTTATCAAATTTTACTTTTATTGTCAAATTTACTATGGCTTTGTAAATTTGTTGTTATAATAGATAGCTTATTTTTTTCATCTAAAGATAAAATGAATTTTGTTAATTCTTCTAAGTAATCATCATTAACTTTTGCTAATACAAAATATTTTATTCTTTTTTTGTCAAAGTAATAAAGTTTATTTGCTTTGATATAAGACTCTTTTTTTAATTTAAAATTTCCTTCTATGTTATTATTTGTAATTTTTTTATTTACGTTATAAGATAATACTTTTTCTTTGTGTTTTCGGTCTTTAAAACTTGACATGATTGGTGCAACTAAGTCATAATCAATTCCTTTTATTTTGTCATGAGTGTCATCAATAACGATAAAAGAATGATTTTTTTTTTTTTAATAGTGTACCGTCTTCTCCTTTAAAATTTTTGACTACAATAATATCTCCTAATTTACACATATACTTAACCCCCTAAATTATTTTTATTTTATCATTCGTACATATGTATGTCAATAACAAAAAGAAATAATTTTGCATAGAACGTTACAATTCACAGCCATTTTAAAATTGCAATTCTCTTTATTTTAGGAGAAATTTAAGAATTATAATCTGATTAACTATTTTCGAAATTATGTAAAAATATTTATTCACAGTTGATTTTAGGTTATAACTTTCAGTTAAACACTTGTAAATACAGCAAAAATCAGCTGTGAATTGTAACCATAGAACTAAAAAAAGATAAGTTTTTGCTTATCCTTTATACAATATCATCAATATATCTTTTTAATTCTTTTGCATTTGGACCAAAGATTATTTTTAATTGATTATCAATTTCAACAATTCCTTTAGCACCTAGTTTTTCAATCGCTTCTTTGTTTACGATACTTACATCTTTTAAAATTACTTTAAACCTACTCATATTTGCTTCGGCACTAACAATGTTATCTTTTCCTCCTAAGTAAGTTATTAATTTGTTTGCTTCAATTCGAAAATCTCTTCTAGTAAGTTTTATTACAATTAAAAGAATTAAAATTAGTACTACTGCAATAATTAAATATTGTAACCATGTATCCATTTTTATCACCTGTTATTATTATACTATAAATTTTGGTATAAATAAAGTTTTTTGGTAACATAATAAAATTAAGGAATGGTGAAGAATGAAAAAAATACTGGTAATTGTTAGTACTTTATTAATGGTAGTGGGTTGTTCTTGTTCTAATGATAAGGCTGCAGATGCAGTAGAAAAATATTTAAATGACTATAAAGGACTTAGTGATCATGTTTTAGAAGATATTGATGAGTTAGTAGAAAATGAAAATTTAACGGATAAAGGAAAAGAAACTTATAAAGAAGTTTTAAAAAGACAATA